>CAZDEJ010000038.1:0-17266 GCA_964504395.1 uncultured Halobellus sp.
CTCCAGGTCGTCGATCAACTCGGGGTTGCCCACGTACACCGGAGTCCGGTCGTGGAGGTCCTCGGGTTCGACGTCCAGCAGCGACCGGCGGCCGTCGGAGGAGGCCCCGCCCGCGGCCTCCACGATGTAGCCAACGGGGTAGCCCTCGAACTGGAGCCGGAGTTTCCCCTCGGGGGCGGTCGTCAGCGTCGGGTACGCGAAGATCCCGCCGTAGGTAAGCACCTGGTTGACGTCGCCGATCATCGCGCCGCCGTACCGGAGCTTCATCGAGGGGTCGGACTCGACGTCCGCGGCGAAGTCCTCGAACGCCTCGACCCAGTTGGGGACGCGGCCGCCGAACCCGTAGACCGTCGGGTCGTCGG
Organism: uncultured Halobellus sp.; assembly: GCA_964504395.1. Classification (GTDB taxonomy): domain Archaea; phylum Halobacteriota; class Halobacteria; order Halobacteriales; family Haloferacaceae; genus Haloquadratum. The sequence continues at coordinate 363 of CAZDEJ010000038.1, forward strand.
GAAGCCGGACGTCCTCGGTGAGGGTATCGTACTCACCCCCGTCGCGGATCACGTACTCCGTGACCGACTCCCCCCGGGCGACAACCATCGTCGTGATCGGTCCGTAGAGTACGTACACCGCCGCGCGGATGTCCCGGCCACCCGCCGGGAGCGAGTCGTCGTATATCGCAACGATCGTGCCCATCGCGGCGTTGGGTTCGAGGTTCGAGGAGCCGTCGAGGGGATCGACGCACACCGACACCCCCTCGCCGACGTCGACCGCCTCTGCTCGCTCCTCGCTGGCGTAGGTGCCGACGCCCGCGACCGCCCCGAGTCGCTCACACAGCAGGTCGTCGGCGAAGACGTCGGCGGCCATCTGGGTCTCACCGGAGGGGTTCTCGCCGTCTGCAGCCGCGCGACGACCGGGAAGGCCGTTGCGGATCTCCGGGGCCGTGGCCGCGACGACGTCGATAACGGCGTCGACGGCTGCGGCGATCGACTCGGATCCGGTCTGGGTGGTGTCAGTGTCGGTCATTGGTCCGGAGTGAACAGCGGTAACGAGCGATGCTGCGGCGACCGAACGGATAAACTCTTTGTTGACGGGAAGCTCGGGGCCGCTGCGGGGCTCGCGCCCATCCAGGCTGCCCTCTGGATCGTGCTGCTCGAACTCAACGGCACGAGCGTCGCCAACGCCCCCCCGCTCGTCGCGCTCGTGACCGGGTTGGTCCTCCTTGTGTGTGGGCTCGGGGCGGCGATCGCGCTGGTGTCGCCCGACCGACGCGCCGCGCAGTTCCTCTACTCGGTCGCGGTCCTGTTCGTGATCGGCGGGACGACGCTTCTCCCCCACGGCCCGGTCACCGCCGCCGCCCGGCTCGGCATCGGGAGCCCTGCGACCGGCGACGTCCTCGCCGTTGCGGGGACCGGGGTGCTCGCGGTCGTTGCCTACGCCGGACTCCACCGGATCGTCGACCGCGTCGACGCCGACGCGCTCTGATGTCGTCGGCTACTCCCCGACCGCGTGTCGGGTCCGACCTACGACGACACCTGATCCGGGAGCAGTCCACGGTCGATATCGGCGCGCAGACCCGCTGCCCGGACGGTGTTGTGCATCAACATCGCGCGGGTCATCGGGCCGACCCCCCCGGGGTTGGGGGTGAGATGGCTCGCCTTCGGGTCGACGGTCTCGACTTCGACGTCGCCGACCTGTTCGCGTTCGCCGTTCTCGCGCTCGACCGTCGAAACCCCAACGTCGATCACGGCGGTTCCCTCGGTGATCATCGAGCCGTCGAGGAACTCGGGGATACCGACCGCGACCACCACGACGTCGGCCGCACGGGTCTTGGCAGTCAGGTCCTCGGTCGCCGAATGACACACCGTCACCGTCGCGTTCGGTGCCGCGGTGGCGGCCTTCGCGGCGGCGCCGGCGGCCCCGTCGGTCTTCTGGACCAGCAGGTTCGCCAGCGGCTTGCCGACGATGTTGGAGTGGTTGACGATCGCGACGTCGGCCCCTTCGACGGTAATCCCGTTCGCGATCAATAGCCGCTCGATGCCCAGCGGCGTGCAGGGGACGAACCGCGGGTCGCCGACGAGCAACCGGCCGAGATTGTCGGGGTGGAGTCCGTCGACGTCCTTCGTCGGGTCGATCCGGCGGACGGCCGACATCCAGTCGACGTGCGCCGGCGTGTCGTCTTGGATCATGATCCCGTCGACTTCGGGATCGGCGTTGAGCCGCTCGATAGTGTCGTACAGCGCTCGGGCGTCGGCGTCGGCGTCGATGTCTATGTGCCGGCCGTCGACGCCGAGCCGGTCACAGTCCCGCTGTTTCATCTCGACGTACGTCGCCGCCCCGGGGTCGGTGCCCATGTGGATCGTCGCAAGCGTCGGGCGATGGCCGTATCCGACGAGTTGGTCGACGTGGTTCCGTAACCGGTCGCGTATCGAGGCGGCTAAGTCCTGCCCCTCGAGTCGTTGTGCCATACGCAACATCACACGTATAACCCGAAAGTAACGGTCGGATCGTGCCAGAATTGCGCTCACACCGGGTTCGGTGTTCACACGTACATGTTTTGATACAGCGCCGCGTGGCGCACGCTCGTATACTCTGCTATCGAAGCCCCGCGGCTCACACCGACCCGGCCTACCGGTGTCGCCCACGGATACACGGATGCCTGATCTTTGGCGATCGAAGCCGCCGTTCGTGGATGGCACGGCCGACTGGCCGGCTGTATCGGGACCACGCGCGGACGACCGCCGGGCAGCGCCCTCGTGTTTCACGCTGATGAGCCGGACGCCATCGGTCTGCTACCCGGACCACGTGCCGCTCGTGTCGACGGACCCGTTCCCGCCTCGTCGACCGCCGGGGCAAGCCGGAACGCACACAAAGCTCGACCGTAGAGGGCTTGATATGGGACTCGGAAGCACGGCAAAGAAGCTCCAGAAGGTGACCGACATGGCCGAAGACGTCTACAGCCGGCTGAACGACCTCCGCGATCAGGTCGTGGAGATGCGTGAGACCACCAGGGAGACAAGTGACCGGGTTGACCGCCTCGAACGGGAGACCGCGGAGGTCCGAGCGCTGGTCGAGGCTCTCGCAGACGACAACGGGATCGACGTCGAGCGCGTCACCGCCAACGCGCACATCGGCGAGGCCGAACACGAGGACGCGGCCGCGGAATCCGAGGGCGAGGGCGACGGCGACGCGACTGTTGCGCCCGCCGACCGCGACTAACCGGTCGTCCCGGTGGGGACCGTCGGCCCGGTCGCTACCCGCGGAGCCGCTGATGTTCGACCTTCAGACACCTGTCCTGGACGAAATCAAGCCCGGCCTCCGCGGCCCGCTCGCCCGCCCCGGCATCGGTGATGTCCAGTTGGAGCCACACCGCGGAGACGTCGCCAACCCGCTCGGCCCGTTCGATCGCGGCGTCGACGATCCCGCCGGCCTCCTCGCTGGGACGGAACACGTCAATCACGCCGATGTCGATCGAATCCGGGACCCCGGCGAGGGAGTCGTAGGTGGTCTCTTCGAGGATCTCGTCGGCGAAGGGGTTGACCGGAACGACCCGGTAGCCGTGGCGCTGCAGGTACGCGGGGACGCCGTGGGCCGCCTTCCCGGGCGTCGTCGAGCACCCGACCACCGCGATCGTGTCTGCGTCGAGGGTCCGTTCGAGTCCGTCGTCGTCGGAGATACGCATACTCGGCCGCACGCCACGAGTGAACAAAGCACTGCCGCGAACCGCCCGCGCGGACTGCAGGCTCACACTGTCGGCTATCGGCACGTGAGGGATTTCGACACCTCGGGGTGTTGACCGTCTCCACGTCGGTATGGCCAACAGTATCGGTCGGCGGCCGAACCACCTGTATCCGGCCCGAGTCGCTCCTCGCGGGTCCGGAGCGCGCCGAGGAGCGGGTTCGACTCGTCGTCGCAGATCGCGCCGAAGGGCCGATCCCCGACGTTACCGAGGCTGTACCCCTGCCAGAACTGCGTGAGGTGGACGTTACCCTGATATTCGACGTCCGCGACCCGCTCGCCCGCGGGGTCGCCGCCGTCGATCTCGAGATACCTCACCGGGAACGACGGTGGTCCGGAGGCGGAGCGGGCTCGGGAGTTCCCACAACGTCGTCGCCGAGGGCAGCTCCCTCGAGTCGGATCCGGTGGCCGAGAAGGACCACACGTTCACACAACCGCTTGAGGAACCGGGAACGGCAGAGACTACTGTACACCCCATCGGACGATGGGGACGAAAGGCGTCGTTGTCGTCGGGCGGCCGGACTCACTTAGCTGCCCGCGCGCTGGCGGCGACCGCTGCGTGGGGAGTCGAGGTCCCACGCTTCCAGCAGTTCCTGATACCGGTTTCGGATCGTGACCTCGGAGATGTCAGTCGCGTCGCTCACGTCGGCCTGGGTCAGGTCCTCGTTCGTCAACTGCGCCGAGGCGTAGAGCGCGGCCGCGGCGAGTCCGACCGGCGACTTGCCGGAGTGGACGTTCTCCCGCTTCGCGTTCTCGAGCAACTCTCGAGCGGTCCGCTCTGTCTCCTTCGGGACCTCCAGGTCGGAGGCGAACCGGGGGACGTACTCCTCGGGGTCCGCCGGCTGGATCTCCAGGGAGAGCTCACGGACAACGTAACGGTACGCCCGCTCGAACTCGTCTTCCTCGACCCGCGAGACGCGGGCGACCTCGTCGATGCTCCGGGGGACCTGCGCCATCCGAGCGGCGGCGTGCAGCGCCGCGGTTGCGATTCCCTCGATGGAGCGGCCGGGGAGGAGATCCTCGTCGAGCGCGCGGCGGTATATCACGGAGGCGGTCTCGCGGACGTTCTCGGGGAGGCCGAGCGCCGACGCCATCCGGTCGATCTCGCCGAGGGCCTGCTTGAGGTTGCGCTCCTTCGAGTCACGCGTCCGGAACCGCTCGTTCCAGGTCCGGAGGCGCTGCATCTTCTGGCGCTGGTTCGACGACAGGGAGTTGCCGTATGCGTCCTTGTTCTGCCACCCGATGTTGGTCGATAGCCCCTTGTCGTGCATCAGGTTCGTGGTCGGTGCACCGACCCGGGACTTCCGGTCGCGTTCTGCGCTGTCGAAGGCGCGCCACTCCGGGCCGCGGTCGATCGAGTCCTCGTCGACGACCAACCCGCACTCGGCACACACTGTCTCGCCGCGCTCGCTGTCGGCCACCAGGTCCGTGGAACTGCACTCCGGACACTGAAGCTCCTCCTCGGTCTGCTCCGACCGTTCCGCGGATTCAGTCTGTGTCGTGTCGGCGGCGTCGCCGTCGTGGTCACGCCATTTTCGTTCGTCGTCTCGCGTGCGCGCGTGAAGGGCATCACTCATATTGTGTCACAGAGAACGATGAGAACCGAACCATCGCCTCGCTCTCAACAAAGTATTGTTCGCGTCGCATAAAAAATCTGTCGGCCGTTCACGAACATATTGTCCGCTCCACTGCCGATCGAGCGCCCGGCTTACCCCTTGGAGTCGTCTGTGCCGTATCCGGAACGCGCCGCGGACGACCCCCCGGGTCGGGCGCTATCCCGTGCGTCACCCGCACTGAGAGCCGTGACCGATACCGTGTCCGTCACCGGGTTCTCGGAGACAACCACGCTGGCGCCGAACGCGTCCCGGATCTCCGATTCCGTAAGCACCGCCGGCGGCGGACCGGCGGCGACCACGCCGCCCTCCGAGAGCAGTAGCAGTTCGTCGCAGAACCGGGCGGCGAGGTCGAGGTCGTGGATCGCCGCGAGGGCGGTCCGGCCCTCGGAGACGAGGTCGCCGACGAGTTCGAGCGTCCGCACTTGGTGGTTGATGTCGAGGCTGCCGGTCGGTTCGTCCAGCAGCAACAGCGGGGCGTCCTGTGCGAGTGCCCGTGCGAGGAGCACCCGTTGGCGCTCCCCGCCGGAGAGCGTGGCGATCCCGCGGTCGGCGAACTGTCGAGTGTTCGTGCGGTCGAGGGCCTGCTCGACCGCCGCGGCGTCAGTATCGGTCCACCCGTCGAACCGGGATCGATGCGGGTTTCGACCCATCTCCACAACGGTCCGGACGTCGAACTCGAACCCGACGGTCGTGTCCTGCGGTACCTTCGCGACGAGCCGGCTGGCTGCCTTCGATGTGAGGTCGTGGATCCGTGCGCCGTCGACGGTGACACGGCCGACGGCCGGATCGACCGCGCCGGCGATGGTCCGGAGTAGGGTCGTCTTTCCGGCGCCGTTCGGGCCGACGATGCCGACGAACCGGCCCCGGTCTGCCGTTGCGTCGACCTCTTCAAGGACCGTCGTCCCGCCGAGTTCGACTCCGAGTCCGTCGATCGCGAGCAGCGGCGTCGGCTGTGACGGATCGCCGACTGTCATAGCTCCGTCACCTCCCGGGACCGAAGCAGGTACAGGAAGAAGGGCGCCCCGAGCGCCGCGGTCACGATCCCGACCGGAACCTCCGCGGGACCGGACCGGGCCAGCGTGTCGGTCGCGACGAGAAATGACGCCCCAGCAAGCGCACTCGTCGGAAGCAGGATCCGGTGGTCGGGACCGACGAGGAGCCGCATTCCGTGCGGGACGATGAGCCCGACGAACCCGATCACCCCGGTCACCGCGACCGCAGCCGCGGTAACGATGCTCGAAACGGCGAGTAGGACCCGCTTCGTGCGCTCGACCTCGACGCCGAGACCGTGTGCCTCCTCCTCCCCGAGCAGGAGGACGTTCAGATCGCGAGCGTAGAACAGGAGGACGAGAAACAGCGGCGGGAGCACTACCGCGATCACCCGCACCTCGCCCCAAGTCGTCCCGCCGAGGTGACCCATCAACCAGTAGACGACTCGTCTGATGCTCTGGCCGCTGTGGAGGAGTAACAGCGAGATGATCGCGCCGAGAAACGTCTGGACGGCGACGCCCGCGAGCAGAAGCGTCGCGGTCGGCGTCTGCCCGCCCCGTGTCGCGATGAGGTAGACCGCGAACGCGGTGAGGACGGCGGCGAGAAACGCCGCCCCTTGGAGTTCCAGCCCGAACGGGAACGCGAAGGGCAACACGATGGTCGCAACCGCGCCGACCGCAGCCCCAGAGGAGACTCCGATGATCGATGGGTCGGCCATCGGATTGCGGAAAAAGCCCTGCATCACGGTCCCGGCGGTTGCAAGCGCCACGCCGACGAACGCCGCCAGCGCGATCCGCGGGAGTCGGACGTCAAGGACGATGATCCGACTCGTGCGGGGTGCCTCGAACCCCAGCGGGAGTGGGTCCGCCGAGAGCAAGGCCCTCGCGACCGTCGCCGGCGGGATCGAAACCGGCCCGGTGCCGGCGCTGATCACCAGCACGGCCGCGAGGACGGCTGTGAGCCCCGCCGACCACACGAGTGTCCGGGTTCGAAGGGTCACGGTACGTCTCCAAGTGCAGTTGGATTAGTCAAGTACTTGTTGCAATACTTCCCAGACGGGTGTATGCAATCCCACGCGTGGCCACTCTCCGTCCTAGTCGTCGTAGCCGCGATCGGAGTCGGCCCGGTCGCCGGCGACGTCGCGGCAGCCTCACCCGCCAATGCGACCGCGAGTGTCCAGGGCCCCGATTTCGAACCCGACCCGGTCGGATGGCACGAGCTTACGACTGCCGACAGGCAGCCTGCTGTCGGGGATGGCCACTCCGACACGTGTTCGTTTCCGCACACCGTCACCGACGACACCGGGACCGAGGTGACGGTCGACACCGACCCCGAACGGATCGTCACGCTGAATCCGAGCGCCGCACAGACGATGTGGGAGATCGGTGCCCGGAACGAGGTTGTCGGCGTTTCGCAGTACGCGTCGTATCTCGAAGGGGCCGACGGGAAAGCGAACGTCTCCGGACCCAGTGGCCCCAGCGTCGAGGCGGTGCTCGCGACCGGCCCCGACCTCGTGTTGGTCCCGAGCAGTTCCTACGGCGCGGCCGAAGAGCGGATCGAGCAGCTCCGGGCACAGGGTGTCCCGGTGTTCGTGTTCGGGCAGGGCACCTCGCTCGAGTTCGTTGCCAACAAGACCGAGTTGACCGGGCGCCTCACCGGCAACTGCGAGGCGGGAACCGAGCGGGCCGCCGAGATGCGACAGTCGATCACGCTGATGGAGCAAGCGCTCGACGGCGAGGAGCGACCGATCGGCCTGAACGTCTTCTTCGGGTACACCTCGGGCGCAAACACCTTCATCGGTGACGTGATGGAGACCGGCGGGGTGCGGAACGGCGCCGCCGCGGCCGACATCACCGGGTTCCAGGTGCTCAACGACGAGACCGTTGTTAACCTGGACCCACAGTGGATCGTCGTCCCCACGAACAGCCCGGTGCCCGAGACCCCGGCATATAACAGCACGACCGCGATCCAGGAGGGTAACGTCGTCGTCGTGAACACGAGTTCCCTCCAACAGCCTGCCCCGCGGGCCGTGATGGCCGCGGAGACGATCCTGGCAGCGGTCCACCCCGACGCGTACGAGGAGTATCAGGGGTTACAGGCCCGATCGGAGGACGAGTCGACGGCGACCCCCACGCCCGATCCGGTGTCGACGGCAACCCCCACACCCGATCCGGTGTCGACGGCGACAACCGACGCCGGGACGCCCGGGTTCGGCCCCTTGGTTTCCATCGTTGCGGTTTGTGCGCTCGCGGTGCTGCTGGCGAGGCGTCGCTGATCAGTGGTCCCACGCGCTTGGACGGCGAACAGCCGGCACCCGCATCGAATCCCGCGCCGTCGTGCCGGGCACCCGCTCCCCGACGCGGGGTCGAACTCACGTCACGATGGCGGTGGTCCCGGCTTCGGACATAAACCCTCGGCGCGGCACTCGTAGTCGGCTCACGGGCCCCGCTCGGAAGCGGTAGTTTCAATCCACACTCCGACGAACGCATGCGGTATGCACGTTCCAACGCGGACCCTCCCGAGTGGCGACGAACTCCCCGCGCTCGGACTCGGGACGTACGACCTCGACGATCAACAGACCGCCGAGAGCGTCCGAACGGCCCTCGACGCCGGCTACGCCCACATCGACACCGCCGAGGGGTACCGCAACGAGACGATCATCGGCGACGTGGTTGCGGAGTACGACCGCGAGGACGTCTTCCTGACATCGAAGGTGCTCCCGAAGCACCTCGACTACGAGTCGGTGATCGAGTCGTGTGAGGCGTCGGTGGCACGGCTCGGCGTCGACTCCCTCGACCTGTATCTGGTTCACTGGCCCAATCCCGCGATCTCGCTCCGGGAGACGATGCACGCGATGGAGCGGCTCCACGACCGCGGACTGGTCCGTAACGTCGGCGTCTCGAACTTCAGCGCCTACCAATTGAGTTGTGCCCACCACGTTTCGGACATCCCGATCGCGGTCAACCAGATCGAGTTCCACCCGTGGTTCCAGCGGCCCGACCTGATCGAGTACTGTCACGAGTCCGGTACCGTGGTCGAGGCGGCGGCACCGCTGGCCCGGACTGCCGTCTTCGACGACGCGGTCGTTCAGGAACTCGCCGAGACGTACGACAGGAGCCCCGCACAGGTGATCCTCCGGTGGGTCCTCGACCGCGACATCGTGGCGCTCCCGCGGTCGTCGTCGCCCGACCACGTCCGAGCGAACGCCGCGCTCGATTTCTCGCTCGACGACGAGGACCGCCGGCGACTCGACGACCGCGACCGCGACCACCCGGTGTACGACACCCCCGCCCGCGACTGGACGGGCGACGTCTACGGGATCGAGCAGTAGCGCGTCCGCCCGGGTGTGCCCCGACGTCGGCCGCGCACCTCACTCGGCCCCGTCGAGTGCGACCGACTCGCCGGTTTCGGCCGACTCGTAGATCGCATCGAGCGCCCGCACGTCGGTGAGCGCGTGGTCGCCGTCGGGGAAGAACGGCTCGCCAGTCCGGAGGTGGTGGCCGAAGTAGGCGAACTCCGCTTCCATCTGGTGGACCTGCTCGAAGTCGACGTCGACGCGGGTGCCGTCGCGGACGACCGCAAAGCCCCGATCCTCCCGCTCGTAGAACGCCGGATCCAGGATCAGCCTGGCGTCGGTTCCGGTCACTTCGAGCCGGCTGGCGTGCTGGGCGGTCTGGCTCACCGAACACAGCGCGTCGATGCCGCCAGGGAACGCCAGCCGGTACGTCGCGTGTTCGTCGACGCCCGCGAACGCGTCGTGCTCGGTTCGAGTTCGACCCGACACGCGCACCGGGTCGGCGTCAAGGACGAACCGGATCGTGTTGAGCGGGTAGATGCCGATGTCCATCAGCGCACACCCCCCCGACAGGCCGGGGTCGAGCCGCCACTGATCGTGGTCGCTGTCGAGTTCGCCGAGCATCGTCTGGGACATCGTCGCGTGGACGTGGATCACGTCGCCGGCGACCCCCGAACGGACGAGGTCACGGAGCCGGCGGGCCGCCGGGTCGGTCTGCATCCGGTAGCCGACCATCAGCGGGACGTCGGCGGCGTCGCAGGCTGCCACGAGCCTCCGGGCGCGCTCCGGCGTCGAGTCTAAGGGTTTCTCACAGAGCACCGCCTTCCCCTGCGCTGCGGCGGCCTCGACGTACTCCAGGTGGGTCGCGTTCGGCGTCGCGACGTAGACCGCATCGTATTCGTCTGCTGCGGCGCCGTCACGGAACGCCCGGGGCGTGACGCCGCGGACGTCGCGGTGGGCGGTGACTGCTTCGACCGCCCCGGAATCGATGTCGGTGACGACGGTGGCCTCGGTGAACGCCGAACGGGAGATCCCGGGCAGTGCCCACTCGCGGGCGAACCACCCGAGGCCGACGATCGCGACCCTGACGGGGTCGTCGACGTCGTCGGGAGCGAGCGTCTGCCAGTCGCGGCGCGTGAACTCGTCGAGGTAGCCGGCGAGCCGGGAGTCCATACCCGATCCGCGGCGGGCGGCCGAATAACTCCGGCGAACGCGACAGCGGCCCGTGACCCACGACAGTAAGGATGATACCCCGCCGCGCGCCACCAACGGGTATGGACGTCACGATCCCGGAATCACGCGTCGCCGGCCGCGTTCGCGCGCCGCCCTCGAAGAGCTACACACACCGTGCGATCCTGGCGGCCGGCTACGGAACCGAGGCGGTCGTCAGGGATCCGCTGGTGAGCGCGGACACCCGGGCGACGATGCGCGCAGTGGACGCTTTCGGCGGCAGCGTCGACCGCGCCGACGACCGGCTCTCGGTTTCGGGGTTCGACGGCCAGCCGACTGTTCCCGACGACGTGGTCGACTGCGCGAACTCCGGGACGACCACCAGGATCGTGACCGCCTGTGGCGCCCTGGCCGACGGGCTCTGCGTGTTCACCGGCGACGACTCGCTCCGGTCGCGCCCGCAGGGACCGCTGCTCGACGCGATCGGCCAACTGGGCGGGCGCGCGGAGTCGACGCGCGGCAACGGTCAGGCACCGCTCGTCGTCGGCGGTCCGGTCGCCGGCGGGCGGGTGTCGATCCCCGGCGACGTCTCCTCACAGTACATTACGGCGCTCCTGATGGCCGGTGCGGTCACCGACGACGGGATCGAAATCGAGTTGGAGACCGAACTCAAGTCCGCGCCGTACGTCGACATCACGATCGAGGTGCTCGAGGACTTCGGCGTGGCCGTTGTGCGGACTGCCGGCGGGTTCCGAGTCCCGGGGGGGCAGTCGTACCGCCCGGCGGGCGGCGAGTACGCCGTTCCCGGCGACTTCTCGTCGATGTCGTACCTGCTTGCGGCGGGCGCGGTCGCCGCCGCAGACGGCGACAGGGTAGTCGTCGCGGGCGCGCGGCCCAGCGCACAGGGCGACAGCGCGATCGTCGACATCCTCCGGGAGATGGGGGCGTCGGTCGCGTGGGACCGCGACGCCGGCGAGATCACGATCCCGAACGCGTCGCTGTCGGGAACGACCGTCGACGTGGGCGATACCCCGGATCTGCTCCCGACGATCGCGGCGCTCGGGGCGGTCGCCGACGACGACACCGTGATCGAGAACTGCGAACACGTCCGGTACAAGGAGACCGACCGGGTGGAAGCGATGGCAGAGGAACTCTCGACGCTCGGGGCGTCGGTCACGGAGGAACGGGACCGGCTGACGATCCACGGCGGCGACTCCGAGCTTGTCGGTGCGCACGTCGACGGTCGGGGCGACCATCGGATCGTGATGTCGCTCGCGGTCGCCGGACTCGTCGCCGACGGCAGGACGACCGTCGCGGGCGGCGAGCACGTCGACGTGTCGTTCCCGGGCTTTTTCGACGCTCTCCGTGACCTCGGCGTCGACGTGGCGACGAGCCGATGAGCGTCGGGTTGCGTCCGGGTCGACGACCGCCGGAGAGCGGGACCGGACCGCGGGGTGTGTAGTCCTCCACTCACGACGATCCCGTCCGCATCCGACCGAGCGTAACTTTCTGAACGTATATATGGCCGGAACCCCGACCCCGACGTAATGAACGGGAACCGATTCGGGCGGCTGTTTCAGGTCACGACCTACGGTGAGAGCCACGGCGACGCGATGGGTGTGACCGTCTCGGGCTGCCCGGCCGGGCTCGAACTCGACGAGTCGGACGTCCAGGCCGAACTGGACCGGCGGAAGCCGGGCCAGTCGATGATAACCACCTCCCGCGGGGAACCCGACGCGGTCGTACTCAACTCCGGGACCCAGGACGGGTACACCACTGGGACTCCGATCGGAATGGTCATCGAGAACAAGGACGCCCGCTCCGGGAAGTACGAGCCGTTCGTGACCGCGCCGCGGCCCAGCCACGGCGACTTCACGTACTCCGCGAAGTTCGGCACCCGCAACTGGGGCGGCGGCGGCCGCTCGTCGGCCAGAGAGACGGTCAACTGGGTCGCTGCGGGCGCGATCGCGAAGAAGATCCTCGAACGGGAGGGCGTCCGGGTGAAGGCACACGTGAACCAGATCGGCGACATCGAGGCGCCGCCGGTGACCTTCGAGGAGATGCTCGAACACACCGAGAACAACGAGGTTCGGTGCGCCCACCCACAAACGGCGGAGGAGATGCGCGACCGGATCGACGAGTACCAGAAGGCCGGCGACTCCATCGGCGGATCGATCTACTTCGAGGCCCGCGGCGTCCCCCGTGGACTCGGTGCCCCCCGGTTCGACTCGATCCCCGCCCGGTTGGGGCAGGCGATGATGGCGGTTCCGGCGACAACGGGCTTCGAGTTCGGGTTGGGGCAGGACGTCCGCGAGTGGACGGGGTCGAATCGGAACGAGGACTGGGAGTTCTCGGACGAGGGCGACCCGGTTCCCGAGGGCAACACCCACGGCGGGTTGCAGGGCGGTATCACCACCGGCCAGCCGATCTACGGCGAGGCCACCTGGCACGCCCCCACGTCGATCCCGAAAACCCAGACGACGGTGGACTGGGAGACCGGCGAGGAAAAGGAGGTCAAGGTGGTCGGCCGCCACGATCCCGTGTTGCCGCCGCGGGCGGTTCCGGTCGTGGAGGCGATGCTGAACCTCACCATCGTCGACTTCATGCTGCTCGGCGGGCGGATCAACCCCGACCGGCTCGACGACCAACCCGGCGAGTACGACACGGACTACCACCCATCGAGCCCACGCAACGAGTAGCGTTCGGGTCCGCTTACCGTCCGGCCGTCCCCGAGGCGGCTCCGTTCCGACCCTGTCGGGACTACACCCGATGCGCTCGGATGCGGTCAGTGACTGCCCGGATGCGACCGGTGACTGTTCGGAGACGAAAAGCGGCTGCTCGGATACCAACGGGAGTCCGGGGTTCCGCCGAAGGGAGCGCGAAATCCATACACATATTAGGATTATCATCATCTTTCCTTGGTAACTTATAGCAAAGGCTTTAATCGATTCGTGGCAAAGTGATTAAGTAGTGGCCCGTCGCGGGCCGAGAGCTCAACTATGACTACAGACGAACTCATCTGGCGGATCGCGGGCGGGTCCGGCGACGGGATCGCCTCGACCAGCCAGAACTTCGCAAAGGCCCTGATGCGATCGGGGCTCAACGTATTCACGCACCGGCATTACCCGTCGCGGATCCGCGGCGGCCACACGTATACCGAGGTGCGGGTCTCCGCGGACCCGATCAGATCCCGTGGCGACGGCTACAACTTCCTGTTGGCCCTGGGTGATTCCTTCGCCCGGAACCCACAGGAGGACGCCTACTACGGTAACGAGGAGGTCAAGCCCCTCGCTGAGAACCTCGACGATCTCAACGACGGCGGGGTCATCGTCTACGATTCGGGGCTGCTCAACACCGACGACATCCCCGACTTCGACGAGCGGGTCGAAGCCAACGGGTGGCACGTCTACGACATCGACCTCCGAACCATCGCCCGGGAACACGGCCGCGAGGTGATGCGGAACACTGCGGGTGTCGCCGTCACCTGCGCGGTCGCGGGGATCGACCCCGAGATCATCAAGAGCCTCATGGCCGACACGATGCCGGAGAAGATCTTCGAACCGAACATGTCGGTGTTCGACGACGCGTACGGGGTCGTCACCGAGGAGTTCGACGCCGACGCGCCCGACATTTCGGTTCCGTCGGGCGACCACGACGAGGAGCAGGTGTTGATCTCCGGATCCGACGCCATCGCGTACGGCGCCCTCGACGAGGGCTGTCGGTTCATCTCGGGGTACCCGATGACGCCGTGGACCGAGGTGTTCACGATCATGTCCCAGAACCTCCCCGAGGTCGGCGGGGTCTCCGAGCAAGTCGAAGACGAGATCGCCGCCGCGGCGCTGGCGATCGGCGCGTCCCACGCCGGTGTGAAGGCGATGTCGGGGTCCTCCGGTGGCGGCTTCGCGCTGATGTCGGAGCCCCTCGGACTCGCGGAGATGACCGAGACGCCGGTCGTTCTCATCGAGGCGATGCGTGCGGGTCCCTCCACGGGGATGCCGACGAAGACCGAACAGGGCGACCTCGAGCACGTCCTCTACACCTCCCAGGGCGACTCCCACCGCGTGGTGTTCGCACCCGCCGACGCCACGGAGGCGTACCGACAGACCCGTCGGGCGTTCCAGATCGCCTACGAGTACCAGATCCCCTCGATCATCCTCTACGATCAGAAGAACGGCGGGGAACTCCAGAACGTTCCCGCGAGCGTCTTCGACGAGGAGCCCAACCCCGACCTCGGGTCGGTCGTCACCGAGGCCGAACTGAAGGACGCCTCACACGACCCCTCGGGGAAGTTCAACCGGTTCCAACACGACGCCGAGGACGACGTCAGCCCCCGGTCGATCCCCGGCCAGGAGGGCGGGCGGTACCTCGCGACCGGCAACGAACACATGCCCGCCGGGCATATCTCCGAAAGCCCGGACAATCGCGTCAAACAGGTGAACCGCCGGATGTCGAAGATGGGGACGATCCGGGCGGCGCTCGCCGCCGACGACGGCGAGCGGAACGTCCACCACGGCCCCGAGGATGCGGAATACGGGATCATGACCTTCGGCTCCCAACAGGGGACCGCCGCGGAGGCGGTCGATCAGCTGAACGCCGAGGGGGAATCGGTGAAGCTGCTCGGCGTCTCCGAGCTCGCGCCCTATCCCGTCGACGAGGTCACCGAGTTCATCGGGAGCGTCGACGAGGTGCTGGTCGTGGAGATGAACGCCTCCGCGCAGTTCCGCGGGTTGACCCAGAAGGAACTCGGGCGGTTCGGCGACAGGCTGTCGAGCCTCCTGAAGTACAACGGCAACCCCTTCGAACCCGGCGAGATCGTCGACGGGTTCGTCACAAGCATCGTCGAGGACGGGAGCCTCCCCGGCCGCGAGACCAAATTCGTCCCCGCAGCAGGTGATTAACAATGAGCGCATTCAGTGCAATCGGCGAAGATATCGAACACGACCGTACCGAGTACACACCCGGCCTCGAACCGCAGCCGACGTGGTGTCCGGGGTGTGGCGACTTCGGGGTCCTGAAGGCCCTGAAGGGTGCCGCGGCCGAACTGGGCCTCTCGCCCGAGGAGATGCTGGTCTGTACCGGCATCGGCTGCTCCGGAAAGCTGAACAGCTACTTCGAGAGCTACGGCTTCCACACGATCCACGGCCGGTCGCTTCCGATCGCGCGGGCCGCAAAGGTCGCAAACCCCGGGCTCACGGTCGTCGCCGCCGGCGGCGACGGCGACGGTTACGGGATCGGCGGCAACCATTTCTCGCACTCGGCCCGCGAGAACCACGACATGACCTATATCGTGTTCAACAACGAGATCTTCGGGCTGACGAAGGGCCAGACGTCGCCGACGTCGCCGAAGGGTCACAAATCGAAGACCCAGCCCCACGGGTCGGCGAAGGACCCCATCCGGCCGCTGTCGCAGTCGTTGACCGCCGGGGCCTCGTACATCGCCCGCACCGCCGCGGTCAACCCCAACCAGGCCAAGGACATCATCGTGGAGGCGATCGAACACGACGGCTTCTCGCACATCGACTTCCTCACGCAGTGTCCCACCTGGAACAAGGACGCAAAGCAGTACGTCCCGTACATCGACATCAACGACTCCGAGGACTACGAGTTCGACAGAACCGACCGCGTGGAGGCCTCCGAGATGATGTACGAGACCGAGACCGTCCTCCACGAGGGAACGGTGCTCACCGGCCGGTACTACGTCGACGATCGCCCCTCCTACGGCCAGGAGAAGCGTGCGATCGGCGAGATGCCCGAGGAGCCGCTTGCGGAGCGGTACTTCGACGACGACTACGAGTGGGAGCGGTCCTACGACGCGTTCCTGGACCGTCACAAGTAACCGACCGGCCGCGACGACTCCGGCCGGATTCCCACCTGGCCTTCGGGACGTCCGCACGCGAAGCGGGTCGGTCGGCCTGACGTGGTGGCGTCGTTGTAGATCCTTGCCGTTCCGTTCCAGTGCCGCTCCCGTCGGGCAGAAAGCGGCCGTATCGACCGCCAATACTCCACGGAATACCGAGCAGTATGTCGTTGCAGTTCCTCGTACTGTCGACTATAGTCACGCGACGGATTTCGACACCCCGGGGCGTCGGAAATCTTCACGTAGTCATAGCCAACAGTATCGATAACCGAGGGGTGAGGGACGCGGAACCCCCTCGGCACAGCCAGGGTGGGGAATGCGCCAGTACCGCGGCGGGTGAGCCGCGGTACGATTGTGTATAGTAACTTAGTGACTTAAAGATACTGGGGGGTTAGGATCCGCCCACGACGCCGTTCGCCCACCCTTCAGTATGAATCCGCTCGTCGGGAGTTCCGAGCTCTGCGAGGCGTGCCTTCGTCTGAACCACCATCGGCGGGACGTCACGGACGTAGCAGTCCCGCGTGGAGCGGTCGTCGAACAGGTCGTCCAGGTGATTCTGGACGTACCCCACCCGACCGGTCCACTCCCAGTTCGGGTCCGAAAGGGTGAACGTTACATCCAAGTTCCCGTGGTCGGCCGCTAGTTCGTTCAGCGTGCCGCGGTGGATGATCGACGACTCCGTCTTCTCGCCGAACACGACGTGTGCGTGGCCGGTTCCCTCGCGCAAGTACTGCCGGAGAATGGACAGAA
>CAZDEJ010000039.1:0-17251 GCA_964504395.1 uncultured Halobellus sp.
GGTCGGCGGGATAGTCAAATAAAAGGCAGTGGCGTTCCGAAACTCGACAATGGAACCGTTGCGGACCGACGCGGCGGGTACGCACCTCGTCAGCCGATCGGTCCCCGTCTCGGCGCCCGCCGTCCGGTCCGTGCTCTACGCCGCCGACCCGCCCCGAACGGTGTGGAGCGCCCCCGAGGAGGCGACTATCGTCGGCGAGGGCGCCGCAGCCACGCTGACCGCCGACGGGGCGGGTCGATTCGACACCATCCGGGAGGCCGCCGAGTCGCTGTTCGCGTCCGGCGACGTCCACGCCGGCACCGAAGCCGCCAGGCCCCGACTCTTCGGCGGGTTCGGGTTTCACACCGACAGCACCGACGGCCCCCCGTGGGAGGACTTCCCCGGCGCACGGTTCGTGTTCCCGCGCGTGCAGGTCACCTGGGCTGACGACGACGCGTGGCTGACTGTCAACGCGGTGGGACCCGACGTGACCCCCGAGTCGGTCGAGTCCCGACTCGAGGCCGAGCGCGACCGGATCGAGTCGCTGCCGGACGCCGGCGACCCCGTCGGCCCGCCGGGAGTGAGCGGCCGGCGGCGGACGACCCCGCGGGCGGATTGGCGGACCGGCGTCGACGCCGCAGTCGACCGGATCGACTCCGGGGACCTCCGGAAGGTCGTGCTCGCACAGGCGCTCGATGTCGACCTTGAGGATGGCCTCCCGCTGCCGGACGTGCTCACACGCCTCGGGGAGCGGTACCCCGACTGTTACCGGTTCCTCGTCGAACCCGTCCCCGGGTCAGGCCGGTCGCAGGCGTCGCTGTTCGGCGCCACACCCGAACGGCTGGTGTCGGTCCGGGGACGGACGGTCGAGACCGACGCGCTCGCGGGGACGACCGGCCGCGGCGAGACCCCCGAGGAGGACGAGTGGCTGGCGTCGGAACTAGCCGACGACAGCAAGAACAGCCACGAACACGACCTCGTCGCCGACACGATCAGGCAACAGCTCGCACCCTTCGCGGCGTCGGTGAGCGCGGGTCCCCGGCGGATCCGAAAGCTCGCCACGGTCCAGCACCTCTGGACCCCGATCACGGCGACGCTGGATCGCGCCGAACACGTGCTGTCCCTCGTCGAGGCGCTGCACCCCACGCCCGCGGTCGGAGGGCTGCCGCCAGAGCGGGCGCTGGAAACCATCAGGGAGACCGAGCCGTTCGACCGCGGGTGGTACGCCGCCCCGATCGGGTGGGTCGACGCCGCGGGCTACGGGACCTTTGCGGTCGCGCTCCGGTCGGCGGTCACCCGCGGTGACACCGCGACGCTGTTTGCGGGTGTCGGGATCGTCTCCGACTCCGACCCCGACCGGGAGTGGGACGAGGTTCAACTGAAGTACCGGCCGATCCTCAACGAACTCGAAACCGGGGACGAGGGGCCGTGAGCGGATACTGCACCCCTGCTACGGACACCCGGGAGTGTGACCCCGCGTGACGGACCCGAATCGGAACACGCTCTGGGGGCGCGCTCTCGCCGATGAACTCGCGGCCGCGGGCGTCGACACGGTCTGTGTCTCCCCCGGAAGTCGGTCGACGCCGCTGACGGTGGCGTTCCACCGAAACGAGGACATCCGGATCCGCTCGCACCTCGACGAGCGCTCGTCCGCGTACTTCGCGCTCGGCCGGGCCCGTCGGACCGGCATGGTGACGCCGCTCGTGTGTACGTCCGGGACCGCCGCCGCCAACTACCACCCTGCGGTGATCGAAGCCTCGCAGTCGCGGGTGCCGATGCTGCTTCTGACCGCCGACCGTCCGCCGGAACTCCGCGACTCCGGGGCGAACCAGACGATCGACCAGGAGAAGCTCTACGGCGACGCCGTCCGGTGGTACCGCGACGTCGCCGAACCCGAGGCAACGCCCCGGAAGCTCCGGTCGTTGCGGACGACTGTCACCCGCGCCGTCGCCCGCGCGACCGGCACCCCGGCCGGACCCGTCCACCTGAACCTTCCGTTCCGGAAGCCGCTGGAGCCGACACCCGTGGAAGGGGACGTGCCGCCCGATCTTCCGGCGGCCGTTACGGAGGGGCGCGACGGGTCGTTCGTCGACGTGACTTCGGGCGTCCCCGAGCTCGACGACGACCGCCTCCGGGAGTTGGCGTCGTCGGTGTCGGCCCCGCGCGGGCTGATCGTGGTTGGCCCCGACGACTCACCCGGCGTCGACCCCGAGACGGTCGCCGCGTTCGCCCACGCAACCGGCTTTCCGGTCCTGGCGGACCCGCTTTCGGGGGTTCGATACGGCGGGGTCGTCCGGACGACACCCGTGATCGGCGGCTACGACGCCTACCTCGGCGAGCGGGTTCGCGATGCGTGGCCCGACCCCGACGTCGTGATCCGCGCCGGCGCGTCGCCGACGTCGAAGCCGCTCCGGAACTACCTCGCCGCGGTCGACGCCGACCAGTACGTCGTCGACCCGGCCGCCGGGTGGCGGGAGGCAACGTTCACCGCGAGCGATCTCGTCGTCGCCGACCCGACACGGCTGTTCGGCCGGTTGTCGCGGCTGCTCGCCGGGCCGGGTCGCGACTCGTGGCGCGAGCGGTGGCTCGACGCCGACGCGGCCCACGCGGACGTTCTCGCCGAATCCGAGGGGTTCTGCGAGGGCCGGCTTCTGGCTGATGTTATCGACCTCGCGCCCGACCCCTCGACGCTGTTCGTCTCGAACTCGATGCCCGTCCGGGATCTCGACCGGTTCGGTGCGCCGACGACCGCGTCGCTCACAGCGTTCGGGAACCGCGGGGCGTCCGGGATCGACGGTATCGTCTCCACCGCGCTCGGGGCGGGGTCGGCGACGGCCGACGACCTCACGCTCGTGACCGGCGATCTGGCGTACTACCACGACATGAACGGGCTGGCAGCGGTGGAACGGTGCGGTGTCGACGCCACGATCGTGCTGATCAACAACGACGGGGGTGGCATCTTCCACATACTCCCGATCGAGTCGTACGACCCGCCATTTAGCTCGCAGTTCGTGACACCGCACGGCCTGGACTTCGAGCCGACCGGCGACCTCTACGACCTCTCGTTCGCCCGGATCCCGGGCGGCGACCGGCCGGCGTTCCGGGAGGCGTACGCGGAGGCGACGGCATCGGACGGGTCCCACGTCATCGAAGTGCGGACTGACGCGGACGCCAGCCACCAGGTTCGGGACCGACTCCGCGAGCGGACGGTCGATCGGGTGCTCGACGCGACAACGTAGGCTCCGGCCACCGGGTCCGAAACGAATCTTTTTGCGGCCGCCGGTCTCCCGTTTCGTATGGTTTCGGAGATCTTCGACGCCGACCGGTGGGGCGCCGTCGACGGTGCCGACGCGTTCGACGACATCACCTATCACCGCGCGGTCGACACTCCCGCCGTGCGGATCGCGTTCGACCGCCCGGAAAAACGGAACGCGTTCCGCCCGGGGACGGTGGACGAGCTCTACGCGGCGCTGGACCACGCCAGAAAACAGGCCGACATCGGGTGTGTGCTGCTCACCGGAAACGGGCCCTCGGAGAGCGACGGCGGGTGGGCGTTCTGCGCCGGCGGCGACCAGTCGGTCCGCGGGGAGTCGGGCTACGAATACCGCGACGACGACGAGGCAGTGACTGACGACGATCCTCTCGTCAGGGAAGCCAAGGCCGGTCGGCTCCACATCCTCGAAGTCCAGCGGCTGATCCGGTTTCTACCCAAGCCCGTGGTCGCGGTGGTCCCCGGATGGGCCGTTGGCGGCGGCCACTCGCTGCACGTGATCTGCGATCTCACGCTCGCGTCCGAGGAACACGCGAAGTTCCTCCAGACCGACCCCGACGTGGCGTCGTTCGACGGCGGGTTCGGATCGGCGTACCTCGCAAAGCAGGTCGGACAGAAGAAGGCCCGGGAGGTGTTCTTCCGCGGGAAGACCTACTCCGCCGACGAAGCCGTCGAGATGGGGATGGCCAACGAGGCGATTCCCCACGACGACCTAGAGGACGTCGCCCTCGAATGGGCCGACGAGATGGCGCGTAAATCCCCGACCGCGATACGAATGCTGAAGTACGCGTTCAACCTGGCCGACGACGGGCTGGTCGGCCAGCAGGTGTTCTCCGGGGAGGCGACCCGGCTCGCGTATATGACTGCGGAGGCGCAGGAGGGCCGAGACGCGTTCCTGGAGGGGCGGGAGCCGGACTTCTCGGGGTATCCGTGGCACTACTAATCCACCTCTTATGAGGATCCTCGGCCGCGCATAGCGCGGTGTTGAACCCCCACAAAATCTGTCTCGCTGAGCGGAACGAAGCGAGGCCCGTGAGACGCTTGCGCCTCACGGTGGATCAAAAACACCGCCGACATCGCGGCCGCCGGCCGCTCGTTGACGGCGAGCTGCTTCGGTATGCCGCCGCGACGAATGTCCTGCGAGAACCTCAGGTTCCGATGTGAGTACTGGCCCAGTCCACACCATTCTGAGGAAGTGTTATCAGAGGTAGAGCTGCCCCAAGATATTCAAAAACATTTCTTATCAGCACAGTACCGTCGGATATGGACAGCGCACCACGACGAGCGTTTCTGCGTCTGACCGCGATTGTGAGCACAACCGGGGTTGCCGGCTGCAGTCAGATCACAGGGGGTGACGTCGAAGACACAGACGGTGACGGGGTGATAGACAGCGAGGATTACGCACCCCGCGACCCTGCGGTACAGGACGCCAGCGACGTTGAGCTGGCTGAGTCCGAGCAGACCGATAACGACGACGATTCAGCCGAGCAGACTGAGAGCGGAGAGCAGCCCTCGGACGGGATGATGGTCGACTGGTCGGCGCGCCGTCAGGTCACCATCGAGAGTCAGACTGAGGAAAATCCGGACGCATACCCGGTCGTTCTGACTGGTGTGAATATCGGAAGTGCCGACACGGCTTCGATTCGAATTGTCGACGAGCGGGCTGAGACGGTGGTCACATACGGCGCACAATCAGGGGCGACCAGCGGAGTGGATATCGCATTCCGGGCGGACATCGAAGCAGGTGAGACGGTAGATCGGTACGCGCTATACTACGATAACAGCGACGCCACCAACGAAGCAGACAACTGGAAATCGGGTCGATATCACTGGTACGATGGGCTTGAACAGGGATCGGGCTCCGACCCTGTGAACTGGACCGAATCGAGTGAAAACCCGCCCGAACGGATGGTTTCCGACTGCTCGATCGCATCAGACGGCTCGTGTTCGATGTACATCGATGGTCAATACGTGAACGAAGATTCGGCTGTGGGTAACGCGAACAGCCTTCCCAACCGCCAGTACACGCTTTTGGAATTCGACATCCGCCACGTTCAAGACGCGACCCAGATCAGACTGACCAGCGAGACTGAGGTCGCCTCACAGGGCGGGTTCGATACCACACGCATCAAATTCGGTGAAGTCGACCAGTTCTACACGGGCGACCCGGTCGAACTCACCTACGACGAGTGGCACACGTTCCGGTACGAATTCACGTGGGAGGGGGATGCTGTCGGCTGGGATCTGTATATCGACGACGTTGAGGTTGATTCCGTCCAACCGAGCAGAAACGAGGATGTCGGGACGCTCGCCGGCGTGACGTATCGCCAAGCAGCGTTCGGTGACGGGATTCATTACATCGACGATGTAAAGTTACTTGACTCGTCCGAGTCTGAGCTTTCGTACGACGTAGGTGACACGGAGTCGGTGTAACACCGGACCCGGGTTATTCACAGGTTCACCCAGAGTTGCTGTACAGCCCTCACGATAGTCGGTCAGACCTGAGCTCAACCGTGTGGAGTTCCGGTCGAAGATTCGAATCCGAACTTTCACGCCGCCCCCGCTCTCACTCACGCACAATGACTACGCAGGACATCACCCGACGGGAGGCGTGGGTGATCGCCGCCCGCCCCCAGACGCTCCCCGCGGCCGCCGCACCCGTGGTCGTCGGAACGGGGCTCGCGGTCCACGACGGCGTCTTCGCCGCCCTCCCTGCGCTCGCCGCGCTCGTCGGCGCCGCCCTCATCCAGATCGGCACCAACTTCGCCAACGACTACTACGACGCGGTTCAGGGCGCCGACACTGCGGACCGGGAGGGATTCACCCGCGTCACCGCCGGCGGCCTCATCGCGCCCGAAAGCGTCAAACGCGCGATGTATCTCACCTTTGCGGCCGCGATCGCCCTGGGGACGTATCTCGTCTACGTCGGTGGCGTCCCCATCGTCGTGATCGGACTCCTGTCGGTCGCCTCCGGAATCGCCTACACCGGCGGGCCGTATCCGCTCGGATACCACGGCCTCGGCGACCTGTTCGTGTTCGTGTTCTTCGGGCTCGTCGCCGTCGCCGGGACCTACTACGTTCAGGCCGCCGCCGTGCTCGCAGCGCCGCTCCCGGTGGGGATCCCGCCGGGGACGCTCCCTGTCGCGACGGTCGTCGCCGCGCTCCCGGTCGCGGCGCTGTCGACCGACATTCTGGTCGTGAATAACGTCCGTGACAAGGACGAAGACGCCACGACCGGCAAGCGGACCCTCGCGGTCCGGTTCGGACACGGGTTCGCACGCGCCCAGTTCGTCGCGATGCTCGTGCTCGCCTACGCCGTCCCCCTGTGGTTTCTGCTCCGCCCGAACTACTCCGTCGCCGTCGCGCTTCCCTACCTCACGCTCCCGTACACGGCCACGATCACACGGACGATGCTGACCGAGACCGCCGGCGAGGTGCTGAACCCGACGCTCGAGCGAACCGGCCGGCTGCTCGCCGGGTACGCGGTCCTGTTCGCGGTCGGGCTCGCCCCCACGGGGGTACCGGTATGATCCGGTCCGAGCCCTTCTCCCTCCGGCTCTCGTCGCCGCTCCCGACGGCTGCGGGCCGGATCGAGGAGCGCAACGGGTTCGTGGTCCGCGTCCAAACCGGCGGCCGTCTGGGGGTTGGCGAGGCGACCCCGCTGCCCGGGTGGACGGAGTCGTACGACGACTGCGAAGCGGCGCTGGCCAAGGCGGGAGAACGGGGCGAGCGTCGCGGTGACTCCCTCTCTGCCGACGTAACCGACTCGCTCGCCGGGATCGACACCACAACCCCCGCAGCACGGCACGGGGTCGAACTCGCCGCGGCCGACGCCCGGGCCCGAGCGGCCGCCGAGCCCCTCGCGGCGTGGCTTGCTGACGGATCGCCCGCGAGTTCGGTCCCGGTCAACGCCACTGTCGGCGACGCCCCCGTCGACGCGACTGCCGCGGCGACACGGGAGGCCGTCGACGCGGGCTACGAGACGGTGAAAGTGAAGGTGGGCGCTCGGGACGTCGCGGAGGACGAAGCCCGGTTGCGCGCGGTCAGGGACGCCGCGGGCGATGGAACCACACTCCGCGCCGACGCCAACGGCGCGTTGGATGGCCGGGCAGCCGAGCGGCTGGTTGACGTCGCCGCCGACCTCGATTTCGCGTACGTCGAGCAGCCGCGACCGGCGACGGACCTCGCCGGCAACGCCGCGCTTCGCGGTCGCGGGGTCGACGTCGCCCTCGACGAGTCGGTCAGTGCCGTCGGTGTCGATACGATCCTCGACTCCGGCGCCGCCGACGTCGTCGTCTGCAAACCGATGGCGCTCGGCGGTCCGGTCCGGACCTGCGAGGTCGCCGGCCGGGCGGCAGCCCGCGGCGTCGGGACGGTGGTGACCACGACCATCGACGGGGTGGTCGCAAGGGTCGGTGCGCTCCACGTCGCCGCCGCACTGCCGGACGTTCCCGCCTGCGGGCTGGCCACGGCAGGTCGGCTCGCGACGGATCTCGCGACCGATCCGGCTCCGACCGCGGCCGGCCGGATGCCGGTTCCCTCCGGCTCGGGGCTCGCCGGCGCGGCGTTCGATCGGCTTCGCGGGCGGACGGGCGACGGGGACTGAACGGGACTCCGTAGGTAGATACTGCGAGCGTTCGGGGGTTCGACCCCGAGCCGGGTTACCGACCCTCCTGCCGGCGGGTATAATACTGCGGAGACCCCACCCGGCGTATGGGCGAACCCACTCCGACGCAGCGCCGGTTTCTTACCGGCCTGTTCGTCCTTGCTGCGGCCGTGTTCGTCGGCGGAATCGTGGTCGTCGCGTTACTCGCTGGCGTACTCTGACGCGACGACAACCGCTACTTACGCTGTCGGCTACACTCACGTGACGGATTTCGACACCTCGGGGTGTCGAAACTCTTCACGTAGTTATCGCCAACAGTATTACGAGCCCCCACCGTCGCCGGGACGGTGGGTCACGCCGGGTTGGGCGTCGGCACCTTTCCGTCGGATCGCCGCCGCGGCGTTCGACGCGTCGTAGCCGAAGTAGACGTTCTCGGCGTAGGTCTCGGCCACCTCCGTCGCGTGAACCAGATCGTCCAAGTCGACGTCGACGGCGTAGAGTTCGATCGAAAACGGCGTCCCGGTCGGCTCGAGCAGGCTCCGGAACCCCTTTGCGATCGTCTCCAGCCAGTACGTCGTCGCGTAGTGAGTGTCGTAGAGCGGGATCACGAACTCGTCGACGCACCCGGCAAGCGCGGTCACGTCGATACCGGATCGCCGGTAGAGGTGCTCGGGATACGGGTCCGGGTACAGTGTGAGCGAGGTTCGTCCCGGAACCCGTCCTGCGGCGTCCCGGACGAAGCGAGTGATCTCGTCCGCGCGCCACGCGAACCGGTCGTCGCGGTCGCTTTCGGCGAACCGGCGGTCGCACCTGTCACACCGGCAGTACCCCTCCCGCGGGAACCCGACGTCGTCGAGTCTGACGTCGGCGTTCGCCTCCGCGCAGTCGTCGATGATCTCGGAGAGCCCCGCACGGTACTCCCCGTGTGTCGGGCAGACGTGCGACCAGTCGAAGTACGGCTGCTCGCGGGTCGCCGGCGTCCCCTCGTCGTCGACCGGCACCAGTTCCGGATCCGCATCGGCGGCCGCGGTGTCGCCGAAACACGAGATCATGTTCGTCGCGTTCGGGAGTGGTTCGGCGGCCCGACCGGTCACGTCCTTGACCTCGTAAAACCCGACCTCGAACTCCGCCCACTCGACCTCCTCGGCGTTCCGGGTGACGACGCCGTACATACGTCGGATACCCCGGCGAGCCGTATCAGTCCGTCGGCCTTGCGGCCGAACGCGACGCTGTGGGACCAGCGACGGTGCTGCTCGGACCGGTGCCGAACCCGCAGAAGCGATGGTCGTCGAACGGTGCCGTGCCCGGCGGAACTGGTATCCTCACTCGTCGTCGATATCGACTTTCACGGGGTCGTCGTCCCCGGAGACGAGGAAGTAGATCATTGCGACGAGCGCCAGTGCCAGGACGAGTTTCGCTTTGCCGGACATGATTCGAAGTACCCCGTCTCGGTACAAAAATCGTTCCCCTCCCCGCGCGCCCGAGTGCCGGACGCCACCGAAGGGGCCGGTCAGGTGACGGTGAGATGGGACGTGATCTCGGCCTCCCTGACGATCTCGCCGCAGTAGTGGCACCGAAGCCCCTCGACGAGGACGGCAAACCGCGTCCGGATCGGCTCGTCCCCGCTGGTGATGCAGTTGTGGTTCGGACACGCGAGCACCCCCTCGACCGAGTCGGGCCGGTCGATCCGCTGTTTCTCGACCACCTCGTACTCGCGGATGATGTTGATCGTCGCCTCGGGGGAGATGACCGCGAGGACGTCGACCTCCGACTGGCTGAGTTCCCGGTCTTCGACCTTCACGATATCCTTCGTCGCGAGGGTGTCGGAGGGGACGTTCATGCCGACCGAGACGCCCTCGCCGCCGGAGCCGTCGATCCCTAAGAGTGCAAGCACGTTCAGTGCCTGCCCCGCGGCAAGGTGGTCGATCACGGTGCCGTTCCGGATCTTCGAGACCCTGAGTTCGCGGTCGGTGTCGCTCATCGGTCACCCCTGCTCCCGTCGCCGAGGAGCATATCCAACAGCGCCATCCGGATCGGGACGCCGTTGTGCGCCTGTTCGAAGTATTTCGCGTGCTCGGTGTCGTCGACCTCCGGAGCGATCTCGTCGACGCGCGGCAACGGGTGGAGGACGGTCAGCGAGTCGTTCGCGTCCCGCAGGTCGTCGGTGTCGATCCGGTACTGTCCGGCTACCTTCCGATACTCGTTCTCGTCGGGGAACCGCTCGCGCTGGATCCGGGTGACATAGAGGACGTCCAGTTCCGGGAGGACGCCGTCGAGGTCGGTGTGTTCACGCACCTGTGCCCCCGACTCGTGGAGGTCGTACCGGACGCTCCGCGGGAGTTGGAGGCTTTCGGGGCTGATGAACTGCTGGCGCACGTCGAAGTTCGTCAGCGCCGCCGCGAGCGAGTGGACGGTCCGACCGTATTTCAGATCGCCCATGATCCCGACGGTGATGTCGTCCAACCCGGCGTTTTGCCGGATCGTGTAGAGGTCCAGCAGGGTCTGGGTGGGGTGCTGTCCCGCCCCGTCGCCGGCGTTCATCAACGGGACATCGACGAACTCCGCGGCCATCGTGGCCGCCCCTTCCGAAGGGTGCCGCAGTACGAGCGCGTCGACGTATCCTTCGAGCACCCGCATCGTGTCGGCCAGGGTCTCGCCCTTCGTGACCGACGACGATTCCACAGCGCCCACGTCGATGGTCCGGCCGCCGAGCCGTTTCATCGCGGCATCGAAGCTCATCCGCGTGCGGGTGCTCGGCTCGAAGAAGCAGAGTCCGAGGATCGACCCCGAGTGGCGACCGTGCCACGCCGCGGGGTCGGCGTCGATCTCCGCCGCGCGGTCGAGCACCGCCTCGACGTCCGCCCGCGAGAGTTGGGTCGCGGAGATGAGGTGGTCCTGGCGCATCGTATGTCCAGCCACGCGGCACGGACTTGAATCGGTCGGGTTGCGCTGTGGGTCTCGCCGACCGGCAAAGATCAAGTCCCAGCAGCCGATACGTGCGTACGTGAACGGAACAGTTCGGCACATCCACCGTGCCCCCGAACGGGGGGCGCCGCCGGAGCCGGCGGAAGCAGTCCGGGCCGTTGCGGGCGCCGGACTGCGAGGTGACCGGTACTTCCAACGCGGGGGGACGTTCTCCGACCGGGATGGCAGCGAGTTGACGTTGATCGAGGCGGAAGCCCTCGCTGCGGTCGAGCGCGATTACGACATCGACCTCGATCCCGGGATGCACCGTCGAAACATCACGACCGAGGGGGTTTCGCTCAACCACCTCGTCGGCACGGAGTTCGGAGTCGGCGAGGCGGTATGTCGGGGCACTGAACTCTGTGAGCCCTGCTCGTATCTCGAGCGCCACCTCGAATCGAACGGCGTCCGCAACGCGCTGGTCCACCGGGGCGGGTTGCGTTGTCGGATTCTCGACGGTGGGCGCATCCGCGTCGGAGACGGGGTCGAAACGCCCGACGGCCCGACCGGAACCGACAAGCCATAATCCCCCCAGCACCTACACTTCGGTATGACAGAGCGGCTGCTCGGGACACTCCAGGATCAGGCCACCCTCGAAGAGCGCGTGGCGTCGGGCGAGGCGCCCGACTGGGTCGCCGCCCACTGGGAAACCTTCCGCAACGGGCTCCTCGGGGAGCAAAACGACACCCCGTTTCCCTGCTTCTTCGGGGCCGAATCGGTCGCCAACGGCGACCCGCTGTACACCGCGGTTCCGTCGACCACCGACAAGGACGCCCTGTTGGATCTGGGTCGGACGCTGCGCACCTACCTCGACGTGTACCAGGACCACAGCGAGCGTGCGTCGTTGGTCGCGTTCTTCAAACCGCCCGAGCGTGAGATGTCGGAAGCCGAGTACCACCAAACGCTGTGGCACATCCTCCAGTTCCTGCACGTACACGACCCCACCCCCTGGCCCGAGGACATCCCGACCGACCCCGACGATCCGTTTTGGGAGTTCGTCTTCGACGGCGAACCGATGTTTCCGACCTGCCGGGCCCCCTTCTACGACACCCGGATGAGTCGCTACTGCCCGGTCGGGCTCGAAATCACGTTCCAGCCGCGGGCGCTGTTCGAGGACCTCGGCGTGACCGCCGACACCGCGGCGGGGCAACAGGCCAGGGAGGTCATTCAGGACCGCCTCGAGTCGTACGACGGCGTCTGCCCCCACGCCGACCTCGGCGATTGGGGCGTCGACGGGGACCGCGAGTGGACACAGTACCTGTTCTCCAGCGACGACACGCAGGCTCCGGACGAGTGTCCGATCAACGTCACACGTGAACACCCGAAGTCCGAGCGTCTGGTGGTCGACACGGACACCCCGACACCGTCGATCTAACCCGTGTCACCCGACAGTCCGGTCCTCCTCCTGATCGATTTCCAGCAGGGGTTCGACCGCCAGCGGTGGGGGACGCGTAACAATCCCGACGCGGAGACGAACGCTGCACAACTGCTCTCCGTCTGGCGGGAACGGGAGTTACCCGTCGTCCACGTCCGTCACGACTCGACGGAGCCGGACTCCCCGCTTCGGGACTCGATGCCGGGGTTCCAGTACAAACCGACACTCCGGCCCGACCCGGACGAACACGAGGTGACAAAACGGGTCAACGGGGCGTTCGTCGACACCGAACTGGACGGGTGGCTGCGGAAACGCGGGTACGATACGCTTGTCGTCTGCGGGCTGACCACCGACCACTGCGTCTCGACAACCGTCAGAATGGCCGAAAACCGCGGGTTCGAGGTGTACGTCGTGGAAGACGCGACGGCCACATTCGACCGCACCCTGGGTGACGAACGCTTCGATGCGTCGGTCGCACACCGCACCGCGCTTGCACACCTCGCCGGCGAGTTCGCGACCGTCGTCTCGGCGGAGGAAGTGGAAGACGAACTATGAGGTCGTCGTAGCAGCGGCCGCGTCACCGGTCGGCGGCACCCGGTAGCCGCTCGGATTCCCGCGGGACGCCTTCGTCCCCGTCCGCCTCACCCGGACTGTCGGCGCCTGCGCCCGCCTACGGCCACGTCCCGCTGTCGGTGTAGGCGTCGACGACACGCTGAATCGCCACCACGTACGCCGCGACGCGGAGGCTCGGCAGGTCGCGCGACTCGTACGCGGCGACGAGGTCGTCGAAGCCGCCCGTGATGACCCGCTCTAACTCGTCGTTGACGCGCTCTTCAGCCCACGAGAACCGCTGTCGGTTCTGGACCCACTCGAAGTACGACACGGTAACGCCGCCGGCGTTCGCCAGGATATCCGGCACGATGAGCACGTCGCGGTCGCGGAGAACGTCGTCGGCATCGGGCGTCAGCGGTCCGTTTGCGGTTTCGACGATGACGTCGGCCGCGACATCGTGTGCGATTTCGGCGTCGACCGCGTTTTCGAGTGCCGCCGGAACGAGAAGGTCGACGTCGAGAGTGAGCAGCTCCCTGTTGGTGAGCTCTTTCGGCGTGCCGAATCCGGTCACCGATCCGGTTTCGGTTTTGAACTCCTTGACCGCGCTCGTGTCGAGGCCGTCGGGGTCGTAGACCGCCCCGGAGGAGTCGGAAACGGCGACGACGGCCGCCCCCTGTTCTTCGAGCAGCATCGCCGCGACCGATCCCGCGTTGCCGTACCCCTGGATGGCGACCGTCGCCCCCGCCAGATCGCCCCCCAGGTAGTCGAACGCCTCCCGCGCGGCGAACATCGTGGAGCGGCCCGTGGCTTCGACCCGGCCCTCGCTGCCGCCGGCGGAGACGGCTTTCCCGGTGATGACACCCGGCGCAACGGTGTTTTCGAGCGTTTCGTAGGTGTCCTTGAACCAGTTCATCTCGCGCTGGCCGGTGTTGACGTCGGGCGCGGGCACGTCGCGGTCCGGGCCGACGATCGGCCGGAGTTCCGTCGCGAACGACCGAGTGAGTCGCTCGACCTCCGATATCGAGAGTTCCCGTGGGTCGACGACGATCCCACCCTTTCCGCCGCCGTACGGGATGTCGACGACCGCGCATTTATACGCCATCCACCCCGACAGCGCCTTCACCTCGTCGCGGGAGACGCCCGGATGATACCTGATACCACCCTTGTACGGGCCGCGGTCGCCGTTGAACTGCGATCGAAACGCTCGGAACCGGGCGAGCGACCCGTCGTCCATTTCGACCGTCAGGTTCGTTTCCAACACCCGCTCGGGGTGTTTCAACCGTTCGATCACGCCGTCGTCGACATCAAGATACGCCGCGGCGTCGTCGATCTGCTCCTGCAGGCTCTCGAACGGATTGACCTCGGACATACACGATAGTTCTACAGCGATAACCGTTATAGTGTTGATGCCGAGCGGTGCGCAGTTGCGAATACCGCCCGCAAACGGATCGTGTAGGAGTGTAGAAACTAACACGCAGTTTACTGTTCCGGTATACATGGCTGTATATGCGTATTTGACTCGCGAACGCCGTTGTAGTCGGTCGAACTCGCTATGTGATAAATCATAAATGAGTTTTATACTCGATTAACACCGGGAGCGTCCGTACGACGGTAGTGCGCACACCCAAAGAGGAGCGACCGGTTCCGTCCGGACGGTAGGGATGACCCGCCGGCCGGCCGGAGCACTCGACACCGACAGACGGGTTCGACTCGACGAACGGGACACGAACCGATGAACACGGCGGGACCGTCGACTGCTCGGTACTCGGGAGAACCCCGGTATATCGCGATGGTGGGCGAGGCGGCTCCCGCACCCGACGTACCCGAACTGCGATCGGGGCCGGCGTTGGACCGAGGCTCTTGTACGTCCGCGATCGTGAGTGATACTGTCGGCTATACTCACCTGACGGGTCTCGATACCTCGGAGTAGCAAAAATCTTCACGTAGGTATAGCCAACAGTGTGAGGCATGCGACAGGCGCGACTCCGAACCGACGGCGGGATCGTGCGGGGACAGTACAGGGACGGGCGGATCGTCGCCGACGACGGCGAGTACAGGGTCGGGCGCGACGGGTCGCTCACGTATCCCTGTTCGCCGTCGGCGATCTACTGCGTCGGACGCAACTACGCCGACACCCTTGAGCAGATGGACTACGAGCGGCCGTCGGAGCCGGACTTCTTCATCAAGCCCCCTGCCTCGTTACTGGGCCACGGCGACGCGATCCGGTATCCTCGGTGGACGGACGAACTCACGTACGCGGGGGAGCTCGCCGCCGTCGTCGGACGACGGTGCCGGGACGTACCGGCCGGGGCGGTGTCGGAAGTGATCAGGGGGTACACGATCCTGAACGACGTCGACGCGCTCGACCAGGCGGGTCGGACCGCCAGAAAAGCCTTCGACGGGTCCGGGCCGCTGGGGCCGTGGATCGAGACCGACCTCGATCCTGTGGGGATCGGAATGAAGACCGTGATCAACGGCGAGACGAGGCAGGATTCGAACACGGAGTTCATGCTGTTTGACCCGTCCGAGATCGTCTCCGTTCTGTCCCACCGGTTCACGCTCCGCCCCGGGGACGTGATCGCGTTCGGCAGCCCGGCGAACCCGGGGACGGTCACCCCCGGCGACGTGATCGAAATCACGTACACCGGCGTCGGGACGCTTCGGAACCGAGTCGTGGAGGCATCAGACGGCGAGTCGGAGTAATACTGTACCGAATTACCGATCGTCGCCAGAGACGGGGGCGGCAGTGATCGGTGATTGGTACTGTTGGCTATAACTACGTGAAGATTTTCGACACCTCGGGGTGCCGAAATCCCTCACGTGACTATAGCCAACAGTATGACTACAATAATCCGTACGAGGGGACCGCTCGGTCGTCGGGGCGACCGTTCGGAACGACCCGGTCAAAAACCGGGATCCGATTCACAGCCGGTTGTACTGTTGGCCATGACTACCTGAAGGCTCTCGACACTCCGGGGTGTCGAAAATATTCACGTGCGTATAGCCGACAGTACTAGTTCCCAACCGCCACCGCACGGTCGATGACGTCGCGGCCGTACATCTCCGCGAGCTCCTCGTGTTGGTCGGGTCGGTGTTCGTAGACGTCCTGGAACAGGTTGATCGGCGTCTGTGCGGCCTGGTACGTCGCTTCGTCCCACATCCGGTCCGCGCTGATCTCGACGCTCACGCCGTCGATAACCAGGGTAGCCGACCGCGACATCGCGATCGCACCGCGTCCGGCCTCCTTGGCCGCCTCGAACTCCTCCATCGAGTCGACGACGTCGTTCAGGCTGGGGACGTACGACGTCATGTCCAGTAGTTCCGCCTGGAGTTCCGATTCGTCCAGAACGTGCTCGTCGTCACCGACACGGAGTTGATACTCGCTATCGCCGGTCACGGTCAGTTCGAGCTCGGAGCCCTCGTACACCTGCGCTCCGTCCTCCGCTCGGAGGTCGACGTTGCGGCCTCCGACCTCGATCAGCCAGCGTCCGGTCTCCGGCGGTAGCGGCGCCGTATTCGCTTCAACGACCTGGCCGGGCGTGAGCGACCAGATCCCGGTCATCCCCTTGGCGCGGTTCTCTGTCATCCGCTCGCGGTAGCCCTCGACGTCGCGGATGTCGTCGTACGGGCCGTCGACCGCGATCAGCCCGGCCGCAGCCGCTCCACGGGAGGTGTTATGTCGGAGTTCGGGCCACGCCGGAAGTTCGCCGGTAGGCGTCATCGCACGCAGATTTTTGGTGTAGTCGACCTCGCCGTCGACCAACAGGAAGAGCCGTTCGAGGTTGTTGGACGGGTTCCCCATCTCCGTGCGCAGGTCGCCGAGTGCGAGTTCCGACTCGCCGGATTCGATGATCACCGACATCGAGAGGCTTCCCGGTTCGAGGCCGGCCTCGTGTTCGATGATCGTAAAAAACTCGTCAGCCTTCTTCCAGTCGTCGAGGTCGCCGACTTCCGGGATCACGAACCCATCGACGTGGTCGATCGCGCCGGTCTCTGACTCGGCGACCCGGAGCATCTGTTGGAATCCGGTGTATCTGGTTGTCGGCTCCTCGCGGTGCCAGACGACCCGCGGGTGGATCTCGCCGGGGAAGTCGGCCCCGTGCTCGGAGACAACCTGGATGATATTGTCGATCCCCTCCGCACGCATCGACGGTGCGGTCGCATCCTCGTTGTCGGGGACCCAGACGTCAGGCGCCTGCATCCCCCGAAGACCGGCCGCGCTCCGGAGCATCTTTGCGGAATCCTCCTCGCCCTGTACGGCGGTAGGCGAGGTGAAAAACGTTCGAACGAACTCCCGGTCGTAATGCCGTTTGATACTCATGTGAAACACCGGATCGACTCCCGGAAACGATTTAAAACTACCGAGCCGGATGTCGACGGCGACTCCGGAGATAACGCGGCTCGTGTGTCGCGTTCCGACCCCCGACGTACGTACTGTGTCTGTGACAGTGGAGGCGGGCTTACGGAGGGCTCAAGCGCGTTGCCTTCCCGAACAATTATTACA
>CAZDEJ010000040.1:0-17229 GCA_964504395.1 uncultured Halobellus sp.
ATAACCCATCAATAACAATGCCGGGTCCGGGGGTGCTCCGAGACAGACACTATGGAACCAAGCCTCGCTAACGGCACTACACTCGTCACCGGCGGAGCGGGCTTCATCGGCTCGTTCCTGACCGAGAAACTCGTCGAACTGGGCGCGGACGTCCGCGTGGCCGACAACTTCTCCCGCGGGTCGGCGTCGAACCTCGCTTCCGTCCGGGACGACGTCGACGTCCACCCGGTCGACCTCACGACGCAGAAGGGCTGCATCGAAGCCACCGACGGCGTCGACCACGTGTTCCACCTCGCAGCGAGCGTCGGTGGCATCCACTACATCCAGGAGGCGAACGTCGGCGGACTGACGCCGAGCGTTCTGATGAACCAACACATGCTGGAAGCCGCCCGCATCAACGACGTCGACCGGTTCCTGTTCGCGTCCAGCGCCTGCGTCTACCGGCAACGACACGACGGACTGAACCGCTTCAGCGAGGACCAAGCCGTCCCTGCCGACCCACACAGCACCTACGGGTGGGCGAAGCTCCTGGGCGAACGGGCCTGCAAGGCCTACCAGACCGACACCGATCTGCGGACGAGCAGCGTGCGGATCTTCAACTGCTACGGGCCTCGGGAGACGCTCGATCCCGACAGCAGCCACGTCATCCCGTCGCTCTGTCGAAAGGTCATCGAAGCACCGGACGGCGGGTCGATCGAACTGTTCGGCGACGGCTCGCAGCAACGGGGGTTCATCCACGTGACCGACCTGGTCGACGGGATGATCGAAACCATCCGGACGGGAACGGACGGGGACCCGATCAACCTCGGGAACTCGAAGGAGGTCGTCTCCATCCAGGAGCTGGCCGAGCGGATCGTCGAGATCAGCGGCAAGGACGTCTCGATCGAACACGACCTCTCCAAGCCGACCGGCACCGACAGATACGCCTGCGACATGACTCGGATGACGGCCGAACTCGACTGGGAACCGACGCTTCCGCTCGCGCAGGGTCTCGAGTCGGTGTACGACTGGGCGGAGGCGGAGCTAAGCGGGCGACGAGAGAAGCCGAAACTCTCCGCAGACGGGGGCGTCCAGTGACCCGCTGGGACCGCGAGAACGTCCTCGTAACCGGTGGCGCCTCGTTCATCGGGAGTCACTTGGTCGAGGATCTCGTCGACGCTGGCGCGTCCGTCCGCGTCGCGGACGACCTCTCGAGCGGCGAGTTGAGCAACCTCGACACGGTCCGCGAGCGGATCGAGTTCCTCGAAGGCAACCTGAAGCGGAAGTCGTTCGCCGACACCGCGACCCGTGACGTCGACACCGTGTTCCACCTGGCCGCGGACCACGGCGGGCGCGGATACATCTCGAACTACCCGGCCAACTGCGCGACGAACATGGCGTTGGACAACGTCGTCTACGAGTCCGCGGTCGAAAACGACGTCGAACGGATCACCTTCGCATCCAGTGCGTGTACGTACCCGACCGACGTTCAGACCCGACGGACGCCGCTCCGCGAGGACATGGTCGATTTCGACGAACGAGGCGGCGCGTACGCCGACGAGGTGTACGGCTGGGCGAAGCTGATGGGCGAACGCTCGCTGCAGGCCTACCAGGAACAGTACGACATCGACGCGAGCATCGTCCGCATCTTTACCGCGTACGGCCCGCGCGAAAACGAGACGCACGCGATCGTCGCCCTGATGGCCAAGGCGTACGCCCGACAGGATCCCTATCGGATCTGGGGGGATGGCGAACAGACGCGCAACTTCACGTACGTCAAGGACATCACGCGGGCACTCCGGCTCGCTTCGGAACACGTCACCGACGGGACTCCGGTCAACGCGGGGATCAGCCGATACGTCTCGATCAACGAGGCCGTTCGGATGATCTTCGATCGCCTGGATTGGGAACCGGAGGAGATCGACTACCTGACCGACAAGCCGGTTGGGGTGAAGCACAGAGCGGCGGACACGACGCGTGCGAAGGAGCTCCTCGGCTGGGAGCCGGCGTACACGCTGGAGGAGGGTATCGGCCGGACGCTCGATTGGTATCTGGAAGCCAGAGACGCGGAGTACGTCCGCGAGAACCTGGAAACGCTGCTGTACGAACGGTGACGCGAGCCGCGGTCGAGAGAGTGGGAGCAGACGATGGAAGCACGAACCACCGACCTCCGAGACGTCCTCTCGCTGCTGGTCGAGCGTGGGCCGCTCACGCTCGCGACGATGGCGTGGGGCCGTCTGACGAGCGACGTCCGGCGGCGGCTCCTGACCAGCCGGGACAACGTCTCGATCGCCCCGGGCGTCGACGTCGAGCGGGGGGTCAAGATCGGCTACGAGGGGCCGGTTACCGTCGCCGACGGGTGTAGTATCGGGCGGTACAGCGTCATCTCCCCGTCGCGGGGAGCCATCCGTCTCGGCCGACACTCGCTGCTGAACGTCTCGGTCACGCTGCTCGGCACCGGCGGCATCGACATCGGCGAGAACGTTCTCGTCGGTCCGAACACCGCCGTCGTCGCGGCGAACCACCAGTTCGAACGGACGGATCGGCCGATCAACTCCCAGGGGCTCTCGGCCGAGGGAATCACCATCCACGACGACGTCTGGATCGGGGCGACGTGTACGATCCTCGACGGCGTCACGCTGGGCGAGGGCGCGGTGGTCGCAGCCGGAAGCGTCGTCACGTCGTCCGTCCCGGAGAACGCCGTCGTGGCCGGTGTTCCGGCGGAGGTGGTCGACACTCGGGCGTGAGTGGGCACGAGCGCATGCGCCACGGCGGTCCGGCTCCCCGTAGGTTGTGGCTGCACCGCAGCCGACCGTGCTCGTCGACGATAGGGAGTTACTACATAAGCCGACCGGCGCAGAGGGGGTCCGTATGCGAACCATCGGAGTCGTTCCGGCCCGGTATCCGCCCGTTGTTCAGCACGCCAGTCGGTGTATCGGTCGGACGCGACCGGGGGCGGGCGTTCCCGATCGATGACGGGGTACGTCCTCGCGATCAATCCCAGCATCCCGCCGCTCGGGTCACACGACGGCAGCGCAGTCCTGTTCAGGCGGGGTGAGATCGTCTTCGGCATCGAGGAGGAGCGGTTGACCCGCCAGAAACACGCCCCAGAGACGTTCCCGGCAAGATCGATCCGTGCCTGCCTCGACGCCGAGGGGATCGCGCTCTCGGACGTCGAAACGGTGGTGATCCCGTGGGACCCGGATCTGTTCCGGAAGTCGCTTGTCGGGAACCTCCGGCGGCTGACCTCGACGCCTCGGTCCCTCGGGGAGAAACTACGGGTCGCCGGCTGGGGGATCAAATACTCGCTGGGACCCTCTGTGACCTCGACGAGCGCGATACGGGATCGACTCGAGGAGCTCGGCGACGGGGTTCCACCCATCGAGACCCACCCGCATCACCGGTCGCACGCCGCCAGCGCGTTCCATCCCTCGCCGTTCGACCGGGCGCTCGTTCTCACGATCGACGGCCGCGGGGAGCACGACGCGACGAACGTCTGGGAGGGTACCCGGTCGGGGATGCGGAAGGTGCGGACCTACGAGTTCCCGAACAGCTGGGGCTTCCTGTACGCGGCCGTCACCAAGTACCTCGGGTTCCGCCCCTGGAACGGGGAGGGGAAGGTGATGGGGCTCGCACCGTACGGCTCACGGAACCGTGACATCGAGTCACGACTGCGGGACGTCATCGACACCGGTGTCGACTACGACGTGACCGACTTGGTCAACGGGACCGTTCGGGACGCCGTCGCGGAACTGGAGCGGCTGTTCGACCGCCCGCGTCGATCGGACGCCGGGTCGTTCACCGACTGGGAGAAGGACCTCGCTTACACCGTTCAAATGCTGCTCGAGGAGACCGTCACACAGATCGTCGCCACGTACTGCCGACGGCTCGACGTCGAGAACGTCGCACTGGCCGGCGGCGTCGCGCTCAACTGCAAGATGAACAAGCGCGTGATGGAAGTCGACATCGTCGACGCGACGTTCGTCCAGCCCGTCGCAGCGGACTCGGGCAGCGCGATCGGTGCCGGCATGCTCGAGTACTCCCCCCGGGAGATCGAGCCCATGTCGACGGTGTACTGGGGGCCGGAGTACGGCACGGACGCCGTCGAAGCGGAACTGCGGAAGAACAAGATCGACTTCACCGAACCCGACGATATCGCCAGTGCCGTCGCCGAGCGGGTCGCCGACGGCGCGCTCGCCGGCTGGTTCCAGGGCCGCATGGAGATGGGACCGCGCGCCCTCGGAAACCGGAGCATCGTCGCGGATCCCCGAACCGCGGAGTCGCTCGACAGGGTCAACCGGTACGTGAAACACCGGGAGGAGTGGCGGCCGTTCGCCCCATCGATACTCGAAGACGCGATGGGTGACTTCGTCGTCGATCCGGCGCCCGCACCGTACATGATCAAGACCTTCGACGTGCGTGAGGATGCGCGCGACCGGATTCCGGCGGTACTCCACGCGGGCGACGGGACGACACGGCCGCAGTCGGTTCGTCGGGACCAGAACCCGCGGTACTACGACCTCATCGACGCCTTCGCGGAGCTGACTGGAGTCCCCGCGGTGCTGAACACGTCGTTCAACGACCACGGCGAGCCGATCGTCAACCGCCCCGCCGAGGCGATCAAGGACTTCTTCGGGATGGGGTTGGACGTCGTGGCCCTGGGCGACGTACTCGTCGAGAAACGGCCGGCCGCCCGGTGAGATGTCGCGGGCGGCGACGGGCGTCGCGTGACGGTGCCGGGACTGGGGTTTCGATCCGCGTGCGGCGGGCTTCGGTCCGTATGCGACCCCTCGGCGGGGCCGGGGCTGAGGTAGCGATCGCCCGCAGCGGCACGGGGACTCCGTCGGCACTGTCGGGCGCGTTCCGCCCGGCAGCACTCGTCACCGACGCTAGTTCGACGCCGAAACGCCGCCGTAACCGTACTCGCCGTAGCCCTGTGTGCCGTAATCGGTCTCGGAGGGAGTCGCGGTCGACGTCGCGGTTGGGGTCGCGGTTTCGGTCGGCGTCGCAGTCTCGGTCGGCGTCGCAGTCTCGGTCACGGCCTCCGTCGGCGTCCCGGTGACCGTACCGTTCCGTCCGACCAGCAGTCTGTACGTCCCGGCACTGTCCTGCGTGTCCACGACCTGGACGTAGTGGGTTCCGCTCGCCTCCACCGTCGGATTGAACGAGACGGGTTGGTCGGTCGTCACGTACCGGAGGTTGTCGAACTGTCCCGACGGTTCGTAGAGGATCACCGCCGTCACGCCGGTGGGCGCCGCCCGCTCGAAACTGACGACGGTGTCGTCGTCGCTCGGCAGATCGACCGCGTACCAGTCGCTGTCGCTCACGGTGAGCCTCCCGGTCACGGTCGTTCCGTAGTCGATCTCCATCGCGTTCCCCTCGGTATCGTTGGGCCCCGACTCGGACACCGAAAGCGAGAGCGTCGACGCCTGCTGGATCACGGGGGCGCCGCCGAACCCGAACGCCGACACCGGCTCCACCGTCGACGGCTCGTTCGTTCCCGCACAACCCGCCATCGAAGCCGCCGCTACGCCGGCGGCCGCGAGCAGGGAGCGCCGGTCCAGTACGACGGCGCTTGCGTCCGCATCGGTCGCGGCCCCGTCGACGCCCGGGCCGCCCGCGTCGGCGCCGGATCGTGAGGTGTGGTCCCCGCCGCCCGGACCGGGTTCGATCCGCTCTCCGCTTCCCGCCTTCGCGTCGTCGTTCATGTGCGCTTCGGCCATTAGTCGGGTCCTAATTAGTCGTTGTTTCCACTTGGCGGCGGTAGGCGATCGGTTGGCTACCAGCTGCTCCAGCGTTCGTACCAGTTCGGTACGTACTGTGCCCGTTCTGTTACCAGTCGCGGCGCCCGGAGTCGCCGTCGCGTGGCTGCGCGGCCGCGTTCGGATGCCGCCGCCGGCCGGAAACACGCCCTTACCCTCGCTTCTGGAGCGGTAGAAACGTCCTACACGCGCGCTCCGCGTGGCTGCAGCGGGGAATGGTGTCCATACTCTTCACGTATCTGGTAACCAAAGATCCGCAAGAGTGGAGTAAGCGTCCGTTATATACTCCCTATGCGCATCCACCCAGTAAATTCGGTTAAGTATGGCCCGCTTAGTGGAACGTAGTGGATGAGCGCAGACGACCACAAACACGACACGTCGGGGTGGACCGGGACGGTGCGCGGTTCGGACGCGTGCGGGAGCGGGTCGAATAACGGATACGCGACGCGTTTCGGTCGCGGACGCGGGGTTGGGATCAGATGGCTATGAAACACGGAATTCTCAGCATTCGCGAGTCGGAGATCGAGGACATCGAATCGTGGCTCGGAACGCAACTCGACCTCGTCGTGACGACGTGGAACGAGGGGCAGTGGGGGCTCGACGGGATCACGTGGGGCGACTCGGACAAGCGCGCGGCCTTGGAGCGCGTCTTCGGCCGGACCGACCGGCAGCTGGTGCTGCACTACGAGTTCCAAGGCGGAAACTTGCGGGACTACTCGTCGGCCGCCGATGGGACGCACGACGATAAGCACCGGCAGCTGGCGCGCGAGCTGATCGAGATCGGCATGGAGGACACGATCATCCGCCCCAGCGGCGAGTTCAACCTGGACTGGTCCGGTCGCTACCCGAACGACCCGTCGAACTACGCCGAGGGGTTGGCTCGCGTCGTCCGCGAGATGCGGTCGGTCGACGGCGCCGACTTCACATTCACGTTCTCGCCCGACGGGGCGGGTCTGGGCGTGGCGCCGGAGGCGTGGCCGGTCGACGCGCCGTCGTGGCCGTCGGGTGCGGACGAACCGACCGTCTGTCCGACGCTCTACGACACCTGGTACGGCTACACCGACGGGGGACCGACGACGCAGGCAGAGCGGGAGCAAGCCTGGGAAGAGGTGCAGCTGGCCGACATCGGTCGCTGGGAGGAGTTCGCGCAGGCGCGAAATACGACCGTCGCCGGTACGTTCGAGTGGGGTGGGATGGGTGACGGGACGCCGTTTCCCAGCGCCTCCGGGTACGACAACCCCTACTTCATCCGGAAGATGCTTGACTACGGACGGGACAACGGCTGGGAGTACCAGACCTACTGGAACAACAACTACCACACCATCTACCCCCGGGGCGGCGCGGGCCTGGAAGAGGCGTCGGATCGATTCCGCGATCTGGTCAACGAACGTAGCGGGAGTTCCGCTCCCTCGACGGGGGACGAGACGACGGACTCGTCCGGGTCCGGCGGGACGTACGGCGGGTACAACACGCCGTCGGAGGGGGTACTCAACTGGCATATCCCGCTGAACGAGAACTTCACGAAGATCGAGACCGACGTCCAGGACCTCGCGGCGCGGATCGACCAACTCGAAGACCAACTGTAGCACCCGGCGGCCGAATCGCCGGGGCGCTCCCGTCTCTGCGGGTCGCCGGTCGAAGATCCGGGTAGCGACGCTCGGCGTCCCGGGGGGCGGTGATCGGGTTCACCCGATCGTTCCGGTCTCCCCGCGGTCGGACAGCATCCCGATCTCGCCGGTGGTGTAGACCTTGTTCTCCCTCCGGACGGTTCGGTCGAGCCACGCCTCGTCGACCACGAGCGTGACCAGCGATAGCGGCTCGGGGATGAGACGTATGCTGTGGTCGGGCCAACGGTCCCGATACACGAGCAGATCCTCACCGACGCCGATGCGACCCTCCTCGACGACCATACTGTCGGAGTCGGTTCCGTACCGCTCCAGCCCGATCTGCGTTCGCCAATCCGTCGACACCCCGACCTCGTGCCGCCGGAGATACGCCGACGCCTGCTCCAGGCTCTCCATCTCCCGCTGTGAGAACTCGACCTGTTCCTCGGGCAGCGGCCGGTCCTCCCAGAGATCCGGGCCGGAGTGGAGCGCGTACGCCTCGTCCGAAGCCGCAACCGTCGCGGAGGTCGACAGCAGCAGGAACACGACGACCACCGACGCGAGCCGTGGCAGCGTCGCCGCGTTCAACAGGAGCCGCGAGAGCGCGATCGCGACGACGACCGCGACGAACGGACTCAGAGGCAGCTGGGTCCGATCGAGTCCGATCGCGACCAGCGGCGTCGGCAGCAGCAGCAGCGCCCCGCCCGCGCCGACGACGATGAACGCCATCGGCCGCCGAAACCGGTCGAGCCGGGAGAGGGCGGTGACCACGGCGAAGGAGACGGTACAGACCAGAAGCAGGCTGTAGATGCCGGTCGGGCTGAGTACGCTCAGCGCCGCCGTTCCGGCGGACGTTTCGGGGAGCTGCCGGCCGAGCGCCTTCACCGGGATGACCTCCGACCCGCCGCCGCCCCCTGGGGTGCCGGCGATCAACGGCCCGGCGAGGACGTCTCGAACCGCGCCGACGAACGGGTCGATGAACACCCCGGACCAGACCCAGTAGGCCACGCTCCCGACGACCCAGATCGCGAGCGGGAGCAACGCGGGCCGGAGAGTGGCCGTCGCAGCCGACCCGGCGGAGCGGAACGACCACGCCCGGGTCACGAGCACCGGGCCCACCGCCAGAGCGAGGAGGATCGGGACGAACAGGACGACGGTGAGGTGATGCGTGAACCACAGCTGTGCCACGACGAGCACGCCGAGTCCCACGTACCTCGGGTATCCCTCCGAGTCCGTCGATCCGCGATACGAAGCGAGGAGCAAAACGAGCCCCATGGCCACCGCCAGGGCTTGTGGATAGAAGTAGGACGCGTGAGTGACGACGGGCAGGGCGAGGCTCGTCGCGAGCGCGACGAACAGTGCGAGAACCCGTCGCTCGAAGAGGAGGCGGCCGAAGAGGTACGCAACGCAAATAACCACGCCGTACGTCGCTACTCCGGCCAACATGTAGACGTCGTACGCGGGGAGCCCAGTGAGCAGGCTCGTCGAGCCGAACAACGTGTGCAGGCCGGGAAAGTAGTGATAGAACGACTCCGTCGGGATCACCTGCCAGGTGCCGGCGTCGACGATCCGAGTGACGAGGTAGACGTGTCCAGGGGTGTCCCCGCTGCCGGCGTAGAACCCCGTCGATTGGTATTTCACGATGGGGGTGACTGCGAACAGCCCGACGATCTGTGCGAGGATCCACCCGGAGCTCGACTCCCGCCGAAGCTGCGGGACCAACGCCACGTATCCGAGCGGCAGAACGAGCAGCGGCACAGCGAGTCGCGCGGCCACCACGCCGGTTCCGGCCAACCGTGCGGCCGGTACCGCGGTAACGCCGAGTACCACGAGAACGAACACCACCCGGCCGAGCACTCGCGGCCCGGGTACTCGCACTTGCGTCAGGCTCTCCGGGACGTCGGTCCGACTGCACGTCCCGAAGAGTGCCCACGAGAGGAGCAACCCGAGGAGAACGTACGCGCTCTTGATCCCGACGACCGGACCGAGTAGCACGACCGCCACTGTCGAGACCAGCAGCGCAGCGCCGACCGAGGCGGCGTAGACGAGCCGATGCACCGGCCACCGCACGACGAGGTCCATTCGTTGATCCGGAGACCTTTCCGGAACATAAGTAACCAGTCGCTAACCGCCGGCTCGCGGGTCGAACGACCGTTCCGAGCGCGGGTCGTGAACGGCCGCCCGCCGTCGGACGACGAGGGCCTCGTGTCGGAGTTTAACCAGCATATTCTTATGGGTTCGTGGGCGTCACGTTCGCTCGAATCCCCAGATGTACTCCCCGCTTCCGCGGCTCGACCCCCGCGTACACACGCGTGTTAGACGGTTTGTAACCCACGCACGGACGCCCGACGACGCCCGGCGCCCCGGCCCCGGAGTCGGGTTCGACGAGGAATGAGACGGGACGACCCCCGGTCGGCGAACAGGCGGTCGTTCCTCCGCACGGTGGTCGGCGGCACGGCCGGACTCGCCACGAGCACCGCGCTCGCCGGGTGTACCCTCGTCGACGACGACGCGGAACCGCCGGCGTCGACGGCGACCCCGACGGAGGCGTCGACGGCGACCTCCCGGAGCGAATCCCCCGGCGTCGGCATCTATCTGGGCGACGACCGGACGTTACAGCT
Source organism: uncultured Halobellus sp. (assembly GCA_964504395.1). Taxonomy (GTDB): domain Archaea; phylum Halobacteriota; class Halobacteria; order Halobacteriales; family Haloferacaceae; genus Haloquadratum. The sequence continues at coordinate 9,967 of CAZDEJ010000040.1, forward strand.
CTGGGAACGCTGGTTCGGTCGGACGGTCGACTACTACTCGATCGCGCTGTTCCGGGAGAGCTGGGAGGACTACCGCCTCGAGAACTGGCCGGTGGAGATCGACATCGAATCGATCGTCTCCGACCGGAGCCCCATTATCACCTTCAGCATGTTCCCGCGCGGGAGCCGGATGCGACAGGTGGCCGCCGGCAGGTTCACCCACCGATACCGACGACTCGCCGCGGATCTGGTCGACAACGGCATGTCCGACGCGCATCTCCGGTTCGGGGCCGAGCTGAACGGCGATTGGGGACCGGACACGGCCGTCGGCCGACCCGACCTGTTCGTCGACGCCTGGACGGAGATCGTCACCGCCATGCGGTCGGTCTCCGGGTCAGCGTTCGACTTCGTCTGGGCGCCGGACGTCTGGAAGCGGCAGATGGAGCCGACGAGGGCGTATCCGGGCGACGAGTTCGTCGACGAGGTGGGCCTCACCTTCTACGACAAGGGAGCGTGCTACCCGTACCCCACGCGGTGTTCCCCCGACTGTCTCCGGCGACACAGGCAGTGTACGTGGGAGAAACTGCTCCGAGGGCGGGGGGAGGACTACGGACTCGACTTCTGGACGCGATTCGCGCGGCGACATAATAAACCGCTCGTCTTCCCCGAGTACGGCGTCATGGCACGCGAGTGGGTGACGCCCGGCGGCGGTGACAACCCACAGTTCTTCCGGTACTTCGACGACTGGATGCGGGACCACGTCGACGTCGTCGGGTGGCACGCCCCGTGGTCGTGGACCGCTGGCCCGTCGTACATCGGGCCCGAGCGCGGCCACGATAGCGCGGACTACCCGTTCCTCACCGACGCCTCCCTGGAGTTTCGCCGGCGGTTCGGGGCTCCCGAACGCTCGTCCGATCTACCCCCGAGTGGGTAGCTGGTGGTCGGCCGCCTCGGCCGGCGGCCTCCGGACGAACTGCGGGACCTTCTCGACGGGATGCAGGAACGGGGCGACGTACCGCCCGGCAAGCCGATGTTTCCGCCAGGACCGGTACATCTCCTCGACGGCTTTGAGCATGTTTCCGACCGACTCGTTGCTCTGGCCACCGTCGGCCATCCGGACGAGCACCCGGCCGACGTACGCGGTCGAGACGTCGTTCTCCTTCAGAAACCGAAGCATGAGCTCGTAGTCGGCCGCGATGGGGAACGACTGGTCGAAGGTGCCGTACGCGTCGTACAGCGAGCGCCGAACGAAGAACGTCGGATGTGGGGGCGCCCACCCGAGATAGAACTTGTACGGTTCGAACCCGCCGCTCTCCCAGTACCGAATCACCTTGTCGTCGTCGCCCACGTAGACGAGGTCGCCGTACGCCGTCTCGGCACCAGTCTCCCGTAGGCGGTCGTGGACGTCCTGCAGAACGGAGCCGTCCTGGTACCGGTCGTCGGCGTTCAGTATCCCGACGACCTCCCCGGTGGCCGCTTCGATACCGGCGTTCATCGCGTCGTAGACGCCGTCGTCGTCGTCCCGGATGAGGCGGTCTATCTCCTCGGCGTGGTCGTCGATGACGGCGACCGTCTCGTCGGTCGACATCCCGTCGACGACGATGTGTTCGACGTCGAAGTCGGTTCGTTGCCGGCGGACGGACTCGATTGTGCTTCGGATTCTGGGGTCGTTGTGGACTGGCGTAACGATGCTGAAATCCATCCGATACCGACTCTCCGGCGGATCCGATAATAGTAATACCCACCATACGGGGCCCTGCTCCCCCTGTCGAGCGCGTCCGGTGCTGCCCGGAGCGTCCGACCTCCGTCCGGCCGACCCGGCGACCGCCGGTCCGGTGGGTCACGGAGCACGGAGCGCGGCCACCCTGCGTCGAACCCGGTCGGCGTCGTGAGCCCAGTTGTATCGCCGACGCACCGCCGCCCGGCCGTTGGCACCGAGGTCGTTCGCGTCGCCCGCCCTGAGCCGTCGAACTCCGGCCGCGACCGCCGACGGCGAGGGGTCTCGGTCCAGGATGACCCCACAGTCCTCCTCGGTCACGATCCGACGGACTGGTGCCATGTCGGTGGCCAAAACCGGGAGCCCCGCGAGCATGTAGTCGAAGAGCTTGTTCGGAACGGTGTAGGTCGTGAGCGGGGTCACGTCGTGGGGGACGACGCCGACGTCGCCGGCCCCGAGGAACGCGGGCACCCGGTCGGAATCGATCCAGCCGACGAACGTCACGTGGTCTTCGATGCCGAGTCGTTCACACCGCGCCTCTAGCGCCGTCCTGTGCGGGCCGTCCCCGGCGACGGCGAGGTGGACGTCCGTCTCCCCGTTCCGGACCAGGTGTGCGATCGCGTCGAGAACCAGATCGAGGCCACGGAACTCGTTGATGACCCCGACGTAGACGAGCGTGAACGCCTGCCACCCGAACCCGGCGTCGCTGCCCCCGAGGTCGTCTGCCGACCGCGCTGTCTCCGCCGGGAGTTCCGGCGTGTTGCCGACGACGGTGATCTTCGAGGCCGGAACGCCGGCCTCGATCAGCTGTTCGCGGCGCTCGTCGACGACGACCCAGATCTCGTCCGCGAACCGGAGCGTCACGCGTTCGAGGCTTCGCACGGTGTACTCGTGTTGTGCGATCCGGTCGAAAAGCGAGTCGGCCGGGATCGTCCGGGCGAGCGCGAGGTAGTTCTCCCGGACGTCGATGACCATGGGAATCCCCAGCGCTTTGGCCGCGACCGCGGTCGGGATGCCGGCCATGAGATCACCCGAGATGCCGAGGTCGACGTCCCGCCTGTAGAACTCGAGTAGCGTCCACAGAATCCACGCCGGATTGAGCGGGATCGGTGCCAGAACGAGGCTGGACAGCCGCGTCGACGCCAGCCAGGAGAACCGCCGTACCGTCGCGTACGGCAGCGTCTCGGCTCGGCTCCGGCGGTCGTCCGCCACCGTGCCGAGTTCGGGATCGTCGAGCGCGTTCCGAGCAAGGACGAGCACCGACCACCGCCCGTCGTCCAGCGCCCTCGCGATCCGTTTCGTCCGGACTTCCCGGTCGACCGGGAAGTTGTTCTGGATCACGACCCCGACGGTCGCCGCATCGTCACCGGTCCTCGCTGCGTCGCGTGTCACGGACTCTCACCTCCGGACCGTGGGCGCATCCACTTGAGTAGCATCCCGCTACCGGTGCGCCGGCGAGCTCCGAACGGCGCTGGTCGGTGCCGTTCCGCTCGGTCACGTCGACCCAGATGTGTAGTTCCCGGTACGCCCCGTCGACGGACGGACGTGCCGGCGCCTCCCCTCTGTACAGCAGATACTGGAGTTGGAGGTCGTTGCCGGTCCGGTCCGGGACGACGGTATGGTCGAGCCGCCACGTCTCGTTGTCGTCGACGGTCGCACGGAACCGGTCGAGTTCGGAGGTCGCCACCGCCGTGTCCCCGTCCGGGTCGAACTCCCGCAACACCACGACGACCGTGTAGGTCACCCGCTCGTCCTCCTGATTGTCGACCCGGACCGAGAACGCTCGGGGCTCACCCCGCCGGAGTGTCGACGGATACTCCGACGCGACGAACTCGCCGTCGTCTTCCGAGAGCAGCGCAAACCCGGTGATCTCACCGCCCTCTGGGGTTCCGGCGTGGACGATGGCACCGGAACTGATCACGAGACCCACGACGAGGACGACGTTCAGAACCGCCTCTCCACTGCTCTCCGGCGAGACTGCTCCGTCGACGCCTCGCCTCAGACGTCGGCGCAACGACGCGCCGACGCGCCGTTCCGGCGGGACGCCCCGACGACGGTACGCCGCGATCGGCACGCCGAGCACCAGAACCACCGTGAGGACGGCCCACAGCGTTCCCGGTCGGATGCCCGCCGACGTCGAACCCAGCGCGAGTCCGACGAGCGTCACGATCGCGAGGCTCGACCCGAACGAGAAGACGATCCGCGCGATCCACCCCAACCCGTGCGCCCCCGGTCCGGCGGCCGCGGCGGTGGACTCCCCGGGGTTGTGTTCCGGAAACAGGAGCGCAACGGCGACGTATCCCGGGACGAATCCCACGAACACGAGTCCCAGCGCCGGTCGGATCACCGTCCGGGCCAGTGGAGGGACGAACACCGCACACGTCGTGAGTACGAATGCCGCGACGACGACCAGCAGGTCGGGCGGGAGAAACACCTTCGCGGACGTCTCCTCGCCCGTGCTCCGTGACACGCTCCGACCGTTGCCCGGGTGAAAGCAAAAGTAGTCGGCGGCTACGGGGGTGGCGTGTGCCACCCGACGACTGGGGGAGCGTCGCACCCCGGAACTGGTGGCGTCGGTCCCGGTCACGGAGTGACACGGGGGCACTGACGGGCGTAGCCGACGTATACTCATATGCCGAACCGGGCGTACTACCACCCATCGATGCACAACGGGAACCCCGGGGCCGAAGGAACGTCCCGGACCGACTGGCCAGCGGTCCACGTCGTCGTGCTCACGTGGGAAAACTACGCGGAGGTGAGCGACTGCCTCGCGTCCATCGAGCGGATCTCGTATCCGAACTTCGACGTCGTCGTCGTCGACAACGGGTCGCAGGACGGCTCTCTCGAACGGCTCGAACGCGAGTTCGAGTGGTGTGAGTTCGTTCGAAACGGGACGAACCTCGGCGTCACGAGGGGTAACAACGCCGGCATCGAGCACGCGATCGACGGTGGAGCGGAGTACGTTCTGCTGCTGAACGACGATACGATCGTGACGGAGGGGTTTCTGACCTCGCTCGTGTTGACGGCCGAACGGAACCCGGACGCCGCCGTCGTCGGCGGCGTAAACTACCACGCGTCGACCGGCGAGATACACAACGCCGGCAGTCGCTTCTCGACGCTGCTCGGCGGGCAGTCGTTTCTTATCGACGAGCCGACGCACGACGAGCCGTACCCGGTCGACTACGTCCCGACCTGTCTCGCGCTTCTCGACGCCGAGTTCGTGGCGGAACACGAGGTGCTCTCCGAGGCGTACTTCCTCGGCATGGAGGACGTCGACCTCGCCGTCCAGGCGCGTACGGCGGGCCGGGAGGTGCTCGTGACCCCCGACTCGCGGATCTTCCACCGGCTCGGGTCGACGTCGAGCGCGTCACCGTTCGCCGTCTACCATCGGACGCGGAACAAGTTCGAGTTCGCGAACCGCCACCTAGAGGGGTCCGAACGACGCGTCTTTCTGGTGATGGCCGCGCTGTGGACGGCCGCGAACTGTCTTCGGTGGCTGCTCCGTGGCGACCGGCGGACGGTCGGTGCCGTTATCAAAGCGACGGCGGACGCGAGGGTCGGCCGGGAGTTCCGGCCGTACGAGGAGTTCACTCGACCGTGACGGTCGTCCGTCCGCTCGCTCCGCGGTCCGACGGACTCCGTCCCGACGTGCCGGAGCCGACGCGCCGGCCGCTCGTACGACGATGAGACCACTCGATCTCACCGGCGTTTCGGACACGTTCAGACAGTTCGTCCAGGGGCTGAGCGCGTATTCGCTCGCGTCGATCGTCCCCGCCGTGCTGAGCCTCGTCGCCTTGACCATCTTCACCCGGGTCTTCTCTCCGGCGGCGTTCGGACGGTACTCGATCGCGCTGGTGATCGCCGGGACGGGGAGCACCATGTTGTTCGGCTGGCTCAACCGTTCGATGGTCCGGTTCGGATCGGACTGGGACCGGGACGCCCTCGTCGGCACGGCGTTCACCGTTATGCTCGGCGTCGGGGTCGGGACGGCGATCGTCGGCATCGCCGGATACGTCTGGTTTGGCGGCCGCTTGGGCCAGTACGAGGTGTTCTACTTCGCCACGCTGGCGTTTCTGCTGACGCAGGGGGTGTACGAACCGCTCATCGGGCTCTATCGGGCGACGTTGAACCCAAGGTTCGTCTCGCTGTTTCGGTCCCTGCAGGCCGTCCTCGCGATCGTCCTCGCGGTCGTCCTCGCGCTCCTCGTGTTCGACCACATCGTCGGGTGGATGTGGGGGGCGACGATCGCGATGGTGGGTACGATCGGGATGATGATCGCCGTCTCCGACCGACTTCGGACGCTCCCGAGAGCCGACTCGGAGACGCTGGTCAAGATCACCGGCTACGGCCTGCCGATGCTCGGGTGGATCGTCGGCGATCCGCTCCTGAATCAGGCGGATCGACTGCTGATAGAGTTCATTCGGGGGAGTGCGGCCGTGGGAGTTTACGCGTCGAACTACAGCCTCGTCGACCGCGGGCTCCGGTTGGCGTTGTTACCGGTGTTGAACACGGTTCAGCCGATCGTCATCGACAGGTGGGCCGGCGACAACGAACGGGAGATAGAGGGGTTGTTACGCCGGTTCACCCGGTACTTCCTGCTCATCGGCGTCCCTTGTCTACTCATGACGGCCGCGTTCAGCAGGCCGTTGAGCACGATTCTGCTCGGATCGGCGTTTCACGAGGGCTACGTCGTGATCCCGATCGTCGGAGTGGGCGTGTTCCTCTGGTCGCTCGCGAACGTGGGGCAGATCAGGCTGGAGATCAGCCAGCAGACCGGCCTCATGTCGCGGGGACTGCTCCTCGTCGTCGCGTTCAACGTCGTCGCCAACGTCCCGCTCATCACGGCGTTCGGGTACGTCGGCGCGGCGATCGGGACGGTCCTCAGCTACGGCCTCTACGCGGTGTTCGTTTTCGCCGTCGCCCGCGACCGGATCGAGTGGCGCTTGCCACTCCGGACGGTTCGAAACGTCCTCGTCGCTGGCACCGCGATGGGTTGTCTGCCGGCGCTGTTGTACGCAACCGGACTCCACACCCCCGTGCGTCTGCTCGGGGCGAGCGTGCCGTCGGTCGCCGCCTACGGAGCGGTCCTGTACCTCTCCGGTGAGATTACGAGCGAGGAACTCACGAGTCTTCGTGCGCTCGCCTGAGGGTTCGCCCACTGCCGAACGACAGTTTTCAGAAGAATTTGGCTTTGTTGAAATCCTCTTCTTCAGATATATTCTCGGCTGAAACAGCCAGTTCACGAGAACTGCATACTTACCCATTGAAAGAACATCTATCGAACCTGCACCCGACTTTTGTCGTGTTGAGGGCGGTTCGTCACTCAGTCGTCGTCAGCGGTGTAGGCGCCGCCACGGCGCTTGACACGTGCGACGACAAGCCGCTGGTCGTCCTGTCGGAAGGTCACGGACAACGAAACTCGCCGATGCGTATTTTCTTGTAAGGACTGTTCTGGAGTGGCTCGTCGAGGAACTGGCCAGCGGTCGTCCCGACGCGAACACCGTCGACGTTAGACATTTCGAGGCCGTGAGTAGCGGTCCGGAAAGGCGTGCCGTCGACGAGGACGC
>CAZDEJ010000041.1:0-16566 GCA_964504395.1 uncultured Halobellus sp.
CGCGTGTGCAACACCCAGGCCCCCCGCGGTTCGTCGCGGTCGGCGAGAGCGTCCAGCTCGCGCCCCGCGACCCGGATCCGGCGGCGACGTACGACTGGTGGATCCGCAGCGCCCCGGGCGTCAGCACGCTCGAACTCCCGGACCGAACGCCCGTGATCGAGTTCGAACCCGACGCCGCGGGCACCTACGAACTCCGACTCGAGACCCCTGATCGAACGCACACGCTTACCGTCCGGGCGTTCGCCGACGTCCGGTTCCCCGGCCGCGAGGCGGCCGAAAGCGGCGGCGTCGGCGGCTCCGGCGACCGGACCGTCCCGACGGGACAGGAGCGGAGCGATGACGAACCCGATTCGAGATCCGGACCGGCGGCCGACACCGTTGCGGGCGACCGGCCCCGGCTCCGGCTCCGCGGCGCGATCGAGGGCGACGAACTCGTGGTACGCGCAGACCCGACGTTCCCGCCCGACGCCGACGGGGGCGAGGTGGAGTTCCTGGTCGACGACCGCGACGACGTCGATCCGGCTAACGTCACGGTCAACGGCCACGAACTCCGGATTCCGGCTCCGGCGGTGGGGGACCGCGTCCGGGTCCACGGGGTTGCCGTGGCCGGCACCTACAGCGTCCCCGACACGGTGGATTTCACTCGGGTGGCGCTCCCTGACGGCACCGTCACCGGGAAAGAGGGTGATCACACCCGGGACGGGTCCCCCGCCGACACCGCCGGGGAGACCTTCGAGATCCGGCGCCCCAACGACCCCCCGGAGTGGGCCGAGGACGCCACGGTTTACGAAGTGTACGTCCGCGGGTTTGCCGGCAGCGACGTCGAGGACGGGTCCGTTCTCGCGGATATCGAGGCGCGACTCGACTACCTCGCGGACCTCGGCGTCGACTGTCTGTGGCTGACGCCGGTCCTCGAAAACGACCACGCGCCCCACGGCTACAACATCACTGACCTCTTCGAGATCGCCGCTGACCTCGGGGATCGTGCGGACTACGAGTCGCTCGTCGACGCCGCCCACGACCGCGGGATGGCTGTGCTCTTCGATCTCGTGATGAACCATTCCGCGCGCGATCACCCCTTCTTCCAGGACGCCTACGGCACCCCCGACTCGGAGTACTACGACTGGTACGACTGGCAGGACAGTGGCGAACCGGAGACGTACTTCGAGTGGGAGTATATCGCAAACTGGAACTTCGACAACCTCGCGGTCCGGCGCCACCTGCTCGACGCCGTCGACACGTGGTTCGAGGTCGCCGACGGCTTCCGGTGCGACATGGCGTGGGCGGTTCCCGACACGTTCTGGCAGGAGCTCCGCGAACGGGTGAAGGGTCGCGACTCCGAGTTCCTGTTGCTCGACGAGACCATCCCGTACGTCCCGGACTTCCACGACGGGATGTTCGACGTCCACTTCGACACGACGCTGTACTTCACACTCCGGCAGGTCGGCCGCGGCAACGTCCCCGCCGAGGCGATCCTCGACGCGGTCGACGGCCGCGCGGAGATCGGGTTTCCGCCGCACGCCGGGTTCCTCCTCTACATCGAGAACCACGACGAAACCCGGTATCTCGTCGAGTGTGGCGACGACGCCGCCTTCGCGGCCGCTGGGGCCCTGTTTACGCTCCCGGGGGTCCCGATGATCTACGGCGGCCAGGAACTCGGCCAGCGTGGCCGTCGGGACGCCTTAGCGTGGGACAACGCACGCGAGGCGTTCGTCAACCACTACGACCGGCTGGTGGACCTCCGCGACTCGGTCCCCGAACTCAGTGGCGACGCAACGCTCGCTCGCATCGATCACGAAACCGACACCGACCGCGCGGTCGCGTTCGCAAGGGTGGGCGACGCCGGGGCCGTCGCCTGCGTCCTGAACTTCGGCGGCGAACCGGCGACGGTGCGGTTCGATCGCGCGGTCGACCCCACTGACCTCGTCTCGGGGGCGTCGCTCGCGGCCGGCGACGGCGTCGAAGTCGACGACGTCGCCGTGTTCCGTGCGGAGTAATCGCACGTCCCCCGTCGACGGCCCGTCCCTCCAGCCGGGGGATTATCAACGAATACGGGACCACCGCCCGTGTGCGGTGAGAACTGCCCCGCGCCGGGGAGCGGGTGTCCGGCACGTCGGCGGGGGGACTGCGACGTGCCGGCTGTTCGCCATTCGCCCGTTAGGACCGTGGCCGACGCGCCGCCGGCATACCCACGGGGGGCATACCGGACACCGGACGCCGGACGCCCGCCACCGGCTCAGTTCCGGACCGACGATCGCTCGCGAACCCGGGCGAACGCGTCACGCGCCCACGAGACGAACGGGTCCTCGTCGCTGTCGGCGCTCGCGACGAGGTTCCCCTGGTCGTCGTACGCGCCGAGAAGTGCGTGACCGTCGATGAGCACCAGCCCGAACTCCACCGCCTCGGGGGAGACGTACAGGGTGAACCCCGACAGCTGTTCGGCTCGCTCGAGCGCCTCCGGGTACTCCGCGGCGGACGCGTCCAACACGTCCCTGTCGACGATGAGGTCGGCGTCGGTTTCCGGGCCGATAACGCCGGCCGCAGCCTGGTTGAACACCCGGCTCACGATCGGTGTCATCCCGCGGAGCGTGGCGATGTGCTCACGATCCATCAGCTCCAGGAGGCGGTTGACCGAGGCGTGGGGGTTCTCCGGAGTCGCGCGCGTCCGAGCGGTTTCCGCAAGCAGTTCGCAGGTCAACCCGTCCACCGGCCCGTCAAGGTTCTCGAGTAGGTGTCGAAACCGGGTGGCGACGTCCAGACGCTCCTCGAACTCCGCGTAACTCCCCGCGATCATCTCCCCGGCGTGGGTGAGCCGGTATCTGTCGGTGTCGGCCACCTTCTCGGCCCACCCGCGGTCGGCGAACCCGGACACGGTTCGCTGTGCGGTCTCGCGGGCACACGAACAGCGGTCGGCTAAGTCGCTCGGCCGTGCCGGCGCGGACCGAAGCCGCTGCAGGAGGTCGATCCGGACCTCCGAGCCGACCAGAAACGCGATGTCCTCACGCGCGCTCATCGGGTCATCCTTCGGACGGGGGGTGCTTATACTGTCGGTAACTACCGCCGCCGACCGGAACACCGGTCGGTCCGGAGTGTCGGGCGGGGTCGGGTCCCGCGGGCGCCTGCCGTCCGCGCACGACGCTCACCCCAACAGGCCGAGGTCGTCGATCCGCGTGACGATCTCCCCGACTGCGGTCTCCGCGTCGTCGGTCCGTTTGCCGCCGGTAATAACGATCTTCCCCGACCCGAACAACAGGATGACGACCTCGGGTTCGTCCATCCGGTAGACCAGTCCCGGGAACTGTTCGGGTTCGTACTCGACGTCCTCGAGTCCCAACCCGATCGCGAGGGCGTTCAGGTTGAGGTTGTGGCCGAGGTCCGCGCTGGAGACGATGTTCTGGACCGTGATCTCGGGGTCCTCGTCGACCGGGATCGACAGGCCGCGAAGCTTCTCGAAGATGATCCCGAGTGCCTCGTGGACGTCGTCGATACTCTTCGCGCCGGTACACACGATCTTCCCCGACCGGAAGATGAGCGCCGCGGCTTTGGGTTCCTGTGTCCGGTAGACCAACCCCGGGAAGTTGTCGGGGTTGAAGTCCGCCCCGGGGAGGTCCTCGGCGAGGGCCTCCAAGTCGAGTTCCTGGCCGATCCCGGTCGATGCGACGACGTTCTGAATCTCGATCGAGTCTGCCGGCGTGCTCATGCTCTGTTATACTATTCCCTGCCTTCCTTATAAAAGCCCCCCTTATAAAGAGCGTGTTACCCGGGCGGAACTCACGAGTCTGTGGGGTGTTGAGCGACGTGGTCCAGCGGGTGTCCGGGTTCCGCGTTCGATCCCGGGACGTTGTGGCCGGACTGATACTGTTGGCTATACCGACGTGACGAGTTTCGACATCCCGGGGCGTCGAACTCCGTCACGTGACGATAGCCGAAAGCGTGAGCGCGCCCGTGCGACGGCGACACCGACCCGGGGCCGCAGTTCCATCAATACTTATGCCTCGGTACATTGGTGGCAGGGTATGAGACTTCGGACCGTACTGAACGAATACAAGCGCGACCGCGACGAACGGTTCCCGGGCGAGATGCCCACCGTCGACGGCGCGTTCTCCGGTCACGGCGACCGGTTGGTCCACGTCGGCGGCGACGGCGCGCTTCGCGACTACTCCTCGTCGCTTTCGGGGCTCTACGGGATCGACCGGTCACGGTTCGCGATCGAGGCCGGCGGTGAGATCCGGTGGTTCGACGATCTGGACCCGGTCCGCCAGCACTACTACCGCGAGACCAGTCTGGTCGAAACGGAGTACAACGCGGGGTCGTACACCATCCACCAGTACGACCTGACGCTCGGCCGGGCCCACGTCACGCACGTCGAACTCCGGGGCGCAATCCCGACGGACGCCCACCTGACCGCGTTTCTCACGTTCGCCCCCGAGGGGCGGGAAACGCAGGTCGGACGGCTCATCCACGAGTCGGGCGGCCCCAACGACACGCAAGCCGTGGAGGTGTTCCACCGGAACGAGCACGACTACGTCACTGCGTCTACCGGTCTCGACGACGTCCGCGCGCAGATCCCCGAGCGGTTCGACGAGATCCTGTCGGCCGACGCGTTCGAGCTTCCGCGGGAGGCGGCCCTCGACCGCTACGAGGACACCCACCTCAGCGGCGACATCATCGTCTCCGCGCCGCTGGAACGCGAAGGCCGTGGCGCCCGCACGACCCTCGTTACGCAGCTCTCCGACCACAGGGACGTGGCGCGCGACGAGGCGCTCGCGGACCTCCGGCACTGCGCGCTGTCGCACACCTCGGCCGACGACATCCGGGCCGCGGCCCGGCAGCGGGCGGAGATCGTCGTCCCGGAGACCGCCCCCCGACAGCAGACGGTCAGGGCGGACCTTCGCGTGCTGTCGCTCCTGACTGCACCCTCCGGTGCGCACGTCGCAGCCCCGGAGTTCGATCCGTTCTACACCCACTCCGGCGGCTACGGCTACACCTGGTTCCGCGACGAGGCCGAGTGTGCCCGTCACCTGCTCCGCAGCGACGACCTGCTCGGGCTTGACTCGACGTCGGAGCTGTCCACGCTCGCGACCTTCTTCTGTGAGACGCAACTCGACGACGGATCGTGGCCTCACCGGGTGTGGGCGATCGACGGGTCCCTGACTCCGGGGTGGGCAAACGCCCGGGTCGAAGGGTCCGGGAGCGCGGAGTACCAGGCCGACCAGACCGCAAGTGTCGTGTCCTTCCTCGCGACGCTCCTGCTCGAACTCGAACCCGACCTTTCGCCGGCGTTGGCGGGCCGGGTCCGCCGGTCGATCCGGGCCGGCGTCGGCGCCCTCGACGACTCGCTCGAGGACGACGGCCTCCCCGAACCCTGTCAGAACCTCTGGGAGAACATGATCGGGCGGTTCACCCACACCGCGGCGACCTTCCTCCAAGCGTACGCCGCCGTCGCGGCCGCACCCGTCGACGCCAACCTCTCGGACCGCGCCGAGGCGCAGGCGGGTGCGGTCTTCGACGGCCTCGACCGGCTGTGGGACGATACTCGGGGGGTGTACGCGCTCCAGTACGACGGGGGCGAACTCGATTCACGGGTGGATTCGGGGACGTTCGCGTTGGTGGAGGCGTTCGCGGCGTACGACCGGATCGACGAGGTCCCTCCCGCGGCGGTCTCGCGGCTCGAGACTCACGTCGAGACAACCCTCGACGGGTTGTACCGCGAACCCATCGCTGGCGATGACGGCGTTGCCGGGCTGGTTCGGTTCGAGGACGACACGTGGCGTTCGGCCGACCAACCCGGCGAGAAACTGTGGTCGGTCTCGACGGCGTGGGGCGCCTACGCCGCCGTGGAGTTGGCGGCACTCCTCGACTCCCACGGTCGAGCGAGCGACGGCGAGGCGTTCCTGGGGCGGGCGACCCGACTATACGGGCAGTTGAGCCCGGACGGCCCGTTCAGCACCGACGCGGGGTATCTCTCCGAGCAGATCTTCGACGACGGGACGCCCGACAGCGCGACGCCGCTGGCGTGGTCACACGCGATGCGGCTCCGTCTCACCGGAACGCTCGCCGCACACGACGCCCTCCCTGCCCCGAAGACGGCGCCGTCGGGGCCGGGCGCCCGCCCCAGTTGGACCACCGGCGAGAAGTACGGGATCGGGACGGTTGCCGACCACGACTCGACGGACCCCTCGCGGGTGTGGTATACGCTCACCGAGGGGTCGTTGACGGAGGTTCGGTTCCCCCGAGTCGATCTGATGAACCTCCGGACCCTCGATTTCCTGATCGTCGACGCGGCGTCGGGGACCGCCTACACCGCCCGGACCCACAACGAGGACCGTCGGGACGACGACACCGACACGATCGACCGGCGGGCGGAGGTCGTCGAGGAGGACGCGCTCCTCTTCCGCCACGTGGTTTCCGAGACCGGCGACGGTCGGGGCCACGAGTGGACGCTGACCGCGGAGTACACCACCGATCCCGCACACGATGCGCTGCTCGTCGATGTCAGCTTCGACGCCCCTGACGGCAACACCTACGAGGTGTACGCGATGGCCGACATGGCGCTCACGAACACCGGCGCCACGAATCGGGGGATCAGACTGGAGGGCTCCGACGGCTACCAACTCGTGGCCCGCGACGCGGAAGCCTACGACCAGGCGGGGGAGACGGACCCGTTTCTCATCGACGAGGCCGGCGAGGAGTACTCCGTCGCGGCCGCGATCTCGCCGCCCGGGGGGTTCGAGTGGGCCACGGTCGGGGTTGCGGGCTCGGAGTTCCTCGGGGAGCTGTTCGAGACGGGAGCTCCGCCGGCCCCCGAGACCAGCGCCGACGACGAGAACGTGGTGCTCGTCGGCCGACTCGGCACCGGGGCGACGCTCGAGGAGGAACTCGCGGTCGGGTTCGCGGAGAACGCCGACACGGCCGCCGCGCTCGGGGAGGCCGCGGGCGCACTCAGCCGCGGCTACGAAACCGCCAGGGCGGCGTATCTGGACACCTGGGAGGAGTTCCTCGGCGACCGGACGCTTCCGGCGTCGGTGCGCACCGACGACGCCCTCCGGGCGCAGTACAAAACCGCGCTGATGTGTCTGCGTGCGGTCGAGGACAAGACGTTCCTGGGTGCGGGAATCGCCTCCCCGTCGGTGCCGTGGGGGGAGGCCGTCTCCGCCGAGGAGGCCCGCGGGTACGGCTACAACTTCGTGTGGTCCCGTGACCTGTATCAGGTGGTGACTGCGTTCGAGGCGGCCGGCGACGTCGACATCGGCGTCCAGGCGCTCGAGTACATCTACGAGTACCAACAGGACGACAGCGGATTCATTCCGCAGAACACCTACCTGAACGGCCGGACCCGGTGGGGCGGCGAGCAGATGGACAACATCTCGTTCCCGGCGGTGATCGCGTGGATGCTCAGACAACACGGCTTCGGGTTCGACGACGTCGACTACGGCTACCGTAACGTCAAGCGCTCCGCCGACTACGTGGTACGGAACGGCCCCGAGAGCGCACAGGAGCGGTGGGAGGAGGAGGCGGGCTACTCCCCGTCGTCGATCGCCGCGGAGATCGCCGGGCTGGGGTGTGCGGCCGACATCGCTGCCGACGAGGGCCACGACGCCGACGCCGTCGTCTGGCAGGCGGTGGCTGACGCGTGGGCCGACCGCGTCGAGGCGTGGACCGCCACCACGACCGGCACCGCCCGCCACGCCAACACGCCGTACTACGTCCGCGTGACTCGGGACGGCGACCCGGACGCCGGGCACGTGCGGACGCTCGCGAACGACGGCCCCACACTCGACGAGCGGGAGATCATCGACGCGGGCTTTCTGGAACTGGTCCGACTCGGAATCAAGCCCGCGGGCGACGGGATCGTGCGGAACTCGGTGGCCGAAGTCGACACCACCCTCAGGGTCGACTCGCCGTCCGGTCCGAGCTTCTACCGGTACAACGGCGACGGCTACGGCGAACGCGCCGTCGTCGATGAGGGGGCGCCGTGGTCGGTCGAGTCGAAGGGAAAGGGTCGGCTGTGGCCCATCTTCACCGGCGAACGCGGCGAATACGAGCTGGCGTACGGCACCGAATCGGGCGAACTCGCGCCCCACAGTATGCTCGAGACGATGGCAGGGTTCGCAAACTCCGGGCGGATGCTTCCCGAGCAGGTCTGGGATCGCGAGCACGCCACCGACTACAACTGGGAGTTCGGCAAGGGCACCGGGTCGGCCACCCCGTTGGCGTGGTCGATGGCGCAGTACGTCCGGTTGGCGCACGGAATCGACGCCGGCGCCCCCGTGGAGATGCCGTCGGTCCTCCGCGATCGGTACGTCGACGCCGACCGCCCGGCCGGGCCGGACCTCCGCGTCGACACCCGGTTCGAGGGCGAGCAGTTGGTGGTCTCAGGGACGACCGACGCCGCGGTCGTTGCGGTGGGGGTCGGCTCCGAGTCGTCGCTTCACACCCCCGAGAGCGGCTCCTTCGAGATATCGCTCGCGTTCGATCACGACGAGGGGCCGGTCACGGTGGCGGCAGCGACCCACGACGATCTCGCCGCGGCCGGGACGAGTGTCGAACGCGTCCGGATATAGTCGCCGAGACCGCACGCTGAGGAGGACTCGCCCGGCCCGTCACACGGCTTTTATCCCGCCGAACCCTGCTACGAGTATGGCGACCTACTCGCGGCTGACGCGCGTCGCCGCACCGCTCGACGAGGTGTGGGAGTTTCACTCCCGGATCTCGGGACTCGAAGCGCTGACACCCGACTGGATGAACCTCCGGGTTGAGTCCGTGACGGGGCCCGACGGCGACCCCGACCCCGAGGTGCTCAAGGCGGGCGCGGAGATCGCGATGTCGATGCGACCCCTCGGGGTCGCCCCCCGCCAGTCGTGGACCTCGGCCATCGTCGACCGGGAGTTCGACGGCGACACCGCGACGTTCCGCGACGAGATGCGCGGCGGCCCCTTCCAAACGTGGATCCACACCCACCGGTTCGTTGCCGACGGCGAGGAAACCGTCATCGACGACGAAGTCGAATACGAACTCCCGGGCGGGAGCGTCGGGCGGGCGGTGTCCCCGCTCGCAGTCGTCGGCTTCGAGCCGATGTTCCGGGCCCGACACCGGACGACAGAGGCGCTGCTGGAGTAGCGCCCCGCCGACGACGGCGGCCGGCTCTCGGCGTACACGGTCGAGGGCAACCGGGTGTGGACCCGCTCGGTGGACGCCGCCGTGGGGGACTGACCGAGCCCCACGCGGGGGTCGTGGTGTGGGGTGTGCTATCACAATAGTTTAACCCACAGGCCGCCTATACACGGATAGATGCCACGAGGGAGGCACACATTCGGAGCGATCAAGGGGCCGTCTATCACCCGGCGACGGTGGCTGGCGGCGCTCGGCGCGGGTGCGACCGCCGGAGTTGCCGGGTGTTCCACCGACGACGACGAGGGGACCGCGGCGGAAGGCGACGGCACCGCCGACGGAGGCGGTGGCGCGGACGGAACGCCGTCGGTGTCGGGTACGTACGACAGTGTCACGCCGTCGTCGTTCTCCACGCTGAACCCGCTGTACAACAACGAAGCTGGCGCCGGGAGCGCGATCGGGTTCGCCCTCGACCAGGGGTACACCTTCGATTCCGACGGCGAGTACTTCCCGAAGTTGTACGATATGTCGACCGACGACGGCGGATCGGTGTGGGTGTTCGACGTTCGGGAGGGACTGGCGTTCGGCGACCCGTACGGCGATGTCACCGCCGAGAGTTTCGTCTACCAGATCCAGGAGCTGCACCAGACCGACTGGGCGGCGACGGCGCAGTCGTCCGGGTGGGGTGCGACCGTCACCGTCGAGCAGACCGGCGAGTTGCAGTTCCAGGCCGAACTGGAGGAGCCACAACTGCTGTGGCCGGAGTCGTACGACCCGCTCCTGTTCCCGATTCCCCGGGACCTCGTCGAACCGTACGTGGACGCGGAGGACGCCGAGGGGCTCCAGCAGGACGAGGACCTGTTGGAGTTGACCTTCACCGGCAACCTCGGGCCGTACGTCCTTGACGAGTGGGAGCGCGGCGCCGGAACGACCTACTCGCGGAACGGCGACTACTACCTCCAAGAGGTCGACGAGGGACCGGATCTGTTCGCGAACGCGCCGTACTTCGAGGGCGCGTCGATCGACGTCGTCGAGGAGCGAGCCTCGCGGCTGGCCGCCTTGGAGACCGGCGAGGCCGACTCCGCGTCGATCCCGCCCGAGCGGTTCTCGGAGTTCGAGGAGAACACACAGGTCAGCACCTACAGGATCCCACAGCCGTTCAACGAGATCCTGTCGGTGAACATGCGGGACAACGGGTGGAACGCGGGCCCCGGAAACCTCTTTCGCCACACCGCGTTCCGACAGGGACTTGCCGCCGCCATCGGGAAGGAACAGCTCATCAACGGGGTCTTCCGGGGACTGGCGCAGCCGCACTACACGTGGCAGCCGTCGTGGTCCGAGTGGTACCCCGGCGACGACGCGGTCACGCAGTTCGGCACCGGCGACCGGTACGGCGGCGAGTTCGCCCGCGGGCTCGTCGAGGACGCCCTCTCGGAGTCGGAGTTCGACTACCGGTTCGACGGGGAGACGCTCGTCACGCCCGAGGGCAACACCATCTCACTCGATCTCTACCACTCCGCGGGCCAGGAGACCGAGAAACTCATCGCGGAGTTCGTGGGCCAGGAACTCGGGACCGCCTTCGGCATCGAGGTGAGCGTCGAGGCTATCGACGGCGTCCGGTTCCAGCAGGACTACTGGATGGCCGAGCCGCAGGGCGGCACCGACACCGTCGACGGCGAGGAGGTGACGTGGGAGCGACCGACGCCGAACAACCCCGGGCCTCGGAGCGTCACTGGCTCGGAGTCGTGGGACATGTCCGTCGTGTTCGGGCTCAACACCTTCCCGCAGAACCCGCTCACCAACTCGGTCTTCTTCGACGGCGCCACCGCATCGTTCAACAACGTCGGATACTACCCGGAGTTCGACGCGACCGGGATCTTCGGGCGGGCGCGGGCGGCCACCTCGGAGGCGGAGCTCCGGGAGCCGTTCACCGAGCTGTTCCGGAACCTCGCGGAGGAGCAGCCGTACATAATGATGGTGTTCACCGACAGCCTCAGCGGATACAATCCCGACCTAGTCGGACCACAGGAGAACTTCTTCAACGGCTGGGACTCCCCGGCGTGGTACTTCGATGAGTGACGACGTCGGATCCCGACGGACGACCTCCCGAACCGGCCGACGATGGGGCTAGCCAGCTACGTTGCGCTCCGGGTCGGGTGGGCGGCGGTCGTGTCGTTCATCATCGTCACGATAACCTTCGGGTTGCTGGCGGCCGCTCCCAACCCGGCGGTCCAGCAGGCCGCCACGCAGGCGGCTTTGGAGGGCGGTGACCCGCAGGAGGCAGCCGAGCGTCAGCGGGAGCTCCGGGGGCTTGACGAACCCATCCAGGTCAGGTATCTGGACTTCGTGCGCGGGGTCTACACTCTCGAGTGGGGGTGGTCCGAGTACCGGAACCAGCCGGTGACGACCGCGCTTTTCAACGCGATCTCCTACACCGCGCAGTACTCGATTCCGTGGACGATCCTGACGGTGCTTCTCGGGCCGCTCATCGGGGTGTACTCCGCGGCCAACATGTACACATGGCGTGACCACGCCGCAACCGGGTTCGCCTTCTTCGGGTACGCCATCCCGAACTTCTTTTTCGGCATCATCCTCCTCCTGATATTCGGGGTGTGGCTGGAGTGGATCCCGATCGTATACCGCACCGAGGTTCCGACGTTCAGCCTCGCGAACGCCCGACAGCTCGCGATTCCGGTGTTCGTCCTCGTCACGGGATCGATCGGCGCCATCATGCGCGTCTCCCGCAACGAGTCGGCGGCGTTTCAGAACGCGACGTTCATGAAGACCGCCAAGGCGAAGGGAGTATCACCGCTACGGGCGTACGCCTATCACGTGATGCGACCGACGCTGGTGCCGCTGTCGACGACGCTCGTGGGGCAGTTGCTGGCGATCTTCCTCGGGTCGTCGCTGCTCGTCGAGGTCGTCTTCGGGATCCCCGGCCTGGGCCGACTGACGTTCAACGCCCTCGTCGCACAGGACACGAACCTCGTGCTCGGGTCGACGCTCCTGTTCACCTTCCTCGCGGTGGTGGGGAACCTGCTCGAGGACTTGGCGTTCACCGTGCTCGACCCGCGAATCAGCTACGACGACAGGGACATATGAGCACTGATACTGACCCGGCCACGGAGGCCGACGCCCCGCGGTTCGACCAGGTGAACTGGGAGTCGTACGCCGACGGCCGGACGACGCGTCCCTCGATGAACACGGTGCTTTTCGTGCTCACGGCCGCGCCGGTCGTTGCGCTCGCGGGCTACGACTGGGCCGCCGCCGGGCCCCGGGAGACGGCCTTCGGGGCGCTCGCGGCGACGACGAACCTGGAAGGCCTCTTCGGGACCCTCGGGCTCGACTTCGCGCTGGCCACCGTCGACTACGTGTTCGCGCTCACACTCTTGCTTTTCGTGTGGTACTTGATCGTCCCGCTGTCTCAACATCCACGGATCACCGCCTACTACTGGCGGCGGTTCAGGCGGAACCGT
Organism: uncultured Halobellus sp.; assembly: GCA_964504395.1. Classification (GTDB taxonomy): domain Archaea; phylum Halobacteriota; class Halobacteria; order Halobacteriales; family Haloferacaceae; genus Haloquadratum. The sequence continues at coordinate 12,588 of CAZDEJ010000041.1, forward strand.
CCCGCGCTCGTGAGCCTGGCGTGGCTGCTCGTCGTCTTCGCCGGCGGGTTGCTCGGGCCGCTCGTCCTGAGCGCGCCGGAACAGAACGTCTTAGTGGGTCACCAGCCGCCGGTGGGACTCTCGGTCGCCGAGACGAACGTCGCACAGTGCGTCGCCGAGGTCACGAACGGCCGGTGTCAGGGAACCTGGAAGTACCCGCTGGGGACCACCCGCGGTGGGGTGGGGGTGTTCACCGGCGTCGTCTACGGAATGACGATCAGCATGAAGATCACGTTCATCACCACCTCGATCGTCGCCGGCGTCGGGATCACCGTCGGAACCGTGAGCGCGTACGCCGGCGGGTGGGTCGACGAGGTCGCGATGCGCGCCGTCGACATCGTGCTCTCGTTCCCGACGCTTCTGTTCTTCCTCCTGATCCTCTACGCCTACGGCGCGGGGCTGGGGATGTTCATCGTCGTCTTCTCGCTGTTCGGGTGGGGTGGCACCGCGCGGTACGTCCGGAGCAAGGCGCTGTCGGTCTCCGAGGAGGAGTTCGTGAAGGCCGGCCGGCTGAGCGGCGCGAGCACCCGCCGGATCGTGCGCCGTCACGTCGTGCCCAACACCGCGAGCAGCATCATCACCCAGCTCACGCTCCTGATCCCGGGCTTTCTGCTCGCGGAGGCACAGCTCGCGTTCCTGGGGCTCGGCGACTCCAGCATCGCCTCGTGGGGGCAACTGATCGCGGCGGGTCGGAGCGACCTCTCTTTCGCTCCATGGATCGTGCTCGCGCCCGGCATCGTACTGTTTCTCACGATCCTCGCGTTCAACTTCCTCGGCGACGCCCTGCTCGACGCGGTCAACCCCGAGGCGACCACGGAGGCCGAGCGATGACCGACGACCGGACGACGGGCGACGACCGCGCGACGGCCAACGACCCGCTGCTGGAGGTCGAGGGGCTCCGTACCACGTTCGACACGGAGTCCGGCGACCTCGTCGCGGTCGACGGGATCGACTTCGCCGTCGAACGGGGGGAGACGGTCTGTTTAGTCGGCGAATCCGGCTCGGGCAAGACCGTTGCGGTCGAGTCGCTGACCGGGTTGATCAACCAGCCACCCGGCCGGATCGAGGGAAGCGTCAGGTTCCGTGGTGAGGAACTCACCGACCTCTCCCCGGCGGAGCTCCGGCGCCACCGCGGCGCATCGATCGCGTACGTCTTTCAGAACCCCCAAGACGCGCTGAACCACTGCTACACCGTCGGGTGGCAGCTGACCGAGGCGATCCAGGTCCACGAGGACGTCCCCAAGCCGGCGGCGCGGGCTCGCGCGATCGACCTCCTCGACACGGTCGGGATCCCCGACCCTGCCGCCCGGATCGACGAGTACCCACACGAGTTCTCCGGCGGGGAGAAACAACGGGTGATGATCGCGATGGCGCTTCTGACCGACCCGGACCTACTGGTCGCGGACGAGCCGACCACCGCACTCGACGTGACGATCCAGGCGGGGATCCTCCGGCTACTCGAGGATCTGAAGGACGAATACGGCATGGGCGTAGTGTTCGTCACCCACGATCTGGCGACCGTGAGCCGGATCGCCGACCGGGTCGTGGTGCTGTACGCGGGCAAGGTGATGGAGCGAGGGTCGGTGCTCGACGTCTTCGAGCGGCCGGCCCATCCCTACACCCGAGCGTTGCTGGCGTGTCTGCCGGGTCACGGGAGCGACAAGACAAGCGGCGGGGCCGGACGCGGCGGGATCGCGGGGTCGCTCCCGGACCCGACCACTCCCCCGGACGGCTGCCGGTTCGCGCCGCGGTGTGGGTACGCCGAACCGGCGTGTTCGACCGGCGATCAGCCCCCGGAGGTCGACCTCGCGGCGGGCCACGCCGTCTCGTGTATCCACTACGACCCGGGCGACGACGCGTCAGCTCTGCCCGAGGAGTCGACGACGGACGCCGAACGGGCCGCAGACGGTGGCGATCGAGTCGAATCGGCGGACCGGGCGGAGACGGAACGCGGGGTCGTCGACGATGAGTGACGAGCCGCTGCTGTCGGTTCGGGACCTGACGAAACAGTACACCACCTCCCGGGGCGGGGTGTTCTCCCGGAAGGTCGACCGAGTGACGGCGGTCGACGGCGTCAGCTTCGACATCTATCCCGGAGAGGCGCTCGGGCTCGTCGGGGAGTCGGGGTGTGGGAAATCCACCACCGCGTCGTCGATCCTGCGACTCACTGAGCCGACCTCGGGGGAGGTGGTGTTCAACGGTGGCGACCGCGGGGGAGCGGTCCGGGCCGACGACGGAACCCACCCGAACGACGTGACGCGGTTCGATCGGACGGAGCTGAAAGCGTTCCGCCGGGACGCCCAGTTGATCTTCCAAGATCCGACGTCGAGTTTCGACCCGCGGATGTCGGTCGGGGCGTCGATCGCGGAGTTGCCGCTGGTCCACGGCATGGCCGACCCCGAACGCCGGCGGGCGATCGTGGCGGACCTGCTCGAACGCGTCGGACTGTCCGCCGACGACTACGACCGGTATCCGCACGAGTTCTCCGGCGGGCAGAAACAGCGACTCGCGCTCGCGCGGGCCCTGGTGCTCGACCCGGATCTGCTCGTGGCCGACGAGCCGGTGTCGGCACTCGACGTGTCGATCCAGGCCGACATTCTGGCGCTGATCGACGACCTCCGGTCCGAGTTCGGGCTCTCGGTGCTTTTCATCAGCCACGACATCTCCGTGGTTCGGGAGCTGTGTGACCGGATCGCGGTGATGTATCTCGGCGAGATCGTGGAAGTCGGGCCGACCGAGCGGGTACTCGAAGCCCCCAAACACCCGTACACCGAGGCGCTCGTGTCGGCGGTTCCGACCCCGGATCCGCGGGCCCGCGACGATCCGATCGAACTGACCGGCAGCGTCCCCAGTCCGTCGGATCCCCCCTCAGGGTGTCGGTTCCACACCCGGTGTCATCGTGTGATCCAGCCCGACCACCTGGACCTCGACCAGTCGGTGTGGCGCCGCCTGCTCGACTTCCGCGAGCGGGTCGTCGCCGGCGAGATCGACGGCGAGGCGGTCCGGGAACGGCTCCGAGCCGGCGGTGACAGCGTACCCGACGGCAACACGCGGACCGACACCGACGACACCCGGGTTCGGGCGGCGTACGACCTGCCGACGACGCTCCCGGACTCCGCGGTAGACCGGGCCGTCGGGGACGCGGTCGCGGCGCTTCTGGCGGGCGATGATGACCGCGCCGCCGACGCCCTCGCCGACGCGTTCACCACGCCGTGTGCCGAGACCACCCCCGAGTTCACCGACCACGGCGAGGGACACCGGGCGGCGTGTCTCCGCCACCGACCCGAGTTCGGCGGGTTCGATGCCGGGTGAGGGGTCGGAGACGTATGTGATCGCGGCGACTCACCGACGGGCCGCGTCGACGATGCCGACGGTGTGACCGACCGCGACAAGCCCGACCGACGGCCACACCAGCGGCTCGCCGGCCGACACCAGCGTCCACGCGAAGACCGCGGCACCCAGGACGGCTGCGGCGGCGCCGCCCGCGTAGACGAACACCGCATCGGGGAGTTCCCGGGCGGTGTACGCCAACCCGACCGCGGGGAGCAGCATCCATCCGACGAGGCTGACGGCGAGGAGCGTCCGCCCCGACCCCGGCCCGACGAACCCGGCGACGCCCGCGAGCGTGAGCCCTACCCCGGCGACGAGAACCGCCCGCCACGCCCGCAGGGCGCCGCGGTCCATCCGGTTCCAGCCGGTGACGAGAAAGACGGCGATGAACGCGATCATCACGAGGTGGGCGATCAGCATCCCCTCCCGCTGGAGGCTGCCGACGGTCGCGGCGCCCGCGGCAACCCACGCCGCCGGGATCAGTCCGACCGGCCCGAACCGACGCAGCGTACCGAACACATAAGTAGGTACGCCGAACCGGATGAAAAACGCACCGTCTCCGTCGGGCATAGATCGGCTCGTGAGAACGTCCGCCCTCCCCGAATTGAAC
>CAZDEJ010000042.1:0-16503 GCA_964504395.1 uncultured Halobellus sp.
CAGATCCGGGTATGCGACTCTTCCGGTCGAAGGAGGTTATCGGCATCGCGGCCGACGCCCTCGATTTCGCACGGGAGGCCTCTCGGGAGTCCCACCCGGACGAGTATATGGGTTTTCTCCGCGGTGAGGCCGCGCGTAACTTCGACCTCGACCGCTCCGGGACCGTGATCACCGAGGTGTTGATCGTCCCCGGCACGCGCTCGAACCCGATGAGCGCGACTGTCGACTCCAACATGATCCCGAACGACCGCCGGACCGTTGGCTCGATCCACTCCCACCCCAACGGCGTCGTCCGGCCGAGCGACGCCGACCTCGACACCTTCGGGAACGGGACGGTCCACATCATCCTCGGCCACCCATACGGCCCAGCCGACTGGCGGGCGTTCGACCAGGACGGCGACGTCCGCTCCTTGGACGTTCTCGATGTCGACCTTCCCGATCCCGAGGACTTCTTCGACTTCACCGAGGCGGACCTGGATCCGGACTACACGGGCGGCGGTTACGCCGGAGGCTCCGGGCGGTGACCCGTCGTGTCGTCGCTCAGGGGACGTTCGACCTCGTTCATCCGGGCCACATCCACTACCTCTCCGAGGCTGCCGAACTGGGGGAGGAACTTCACGTCATCGTCGCCCGTCAGGACAACGTTACACACAAGAACGTACCCGTTCTTGACGGCCGGCAACGCCGGGATGTCGTCGACGCGCTCGGGGTCGTGACCGAGGCGCACCTCGGCCATCCCGACGACATCTTCGTGCCGATCGAGCGGATCGACCCCGACGTGATACTACTGGGACACGATCAGCACCACGACGCCGACGCCGTCCGCGGCGCGCTCGACGCTCGCGGGATCGACTGCGAGGTCACACGGGGGGCCGCGCGGGAACCGAACTACGACGGCGAACTCCTCTCGACGGGACGGATCATCGACCGGATCCTCGACGAGCGGGGCGCGGGCGGCGACGCAGTTGCGGGGACCGACGGGGCGACGTCCGGGCCCGACAACCGGTAGCCGACGTCCCGACCGGGGACGGTCGGATATCGCAAGACGGCCTCTCCCGCCAGCGGTATCGGGTTATACGTCCCTACGCGCGGTTTGATACCGAATCCAGGGAGTTGATCCTCACACCGGGTCCGACTGGAGCAGTTGGGAACGGAACAGTTCGTGCTGTCACTCGTCGCTGCCGGCCTGCTGCTCGTCGCGCCAGTCTTCGTACTCCTCCTCGGACACGACCTCGATCGTGAAGTACATCTGGGAGTGTGAGACGCCACAGTACTCCGAGCAGTAACCCTGGTAGGTGCCCTCCTCGTAGGGAACGGTCCGGATCGTGTTCACCTGGTTTGGCAGCGCGTCCTGCTTGAGCCCCAACTCCGGCGCGTGGAACCCGTGTATCACGTCACGTGAAGTGACTTGGACTTGGACCGGACGGTCCTTGGGGACGACGATCTCGTTGCCGGTGGTGAAGTTCCCGGCCTCGGGGTACGACATCTCCCAGCCCCACTGGTAGGCCTCCGCGTGGACGACCACCGGGTCGCCGGCGGCGTTCTCGGCCTGTGGTTGATACGTGACGTTCTGGTCGGCGAGGACGCCGTAGGAGGCGACCCCGACGAAAAGCAGAATGACCGCGGTCGCGATCGTCCAGGTGATCTCTAGCCGGCGGTTCTCCTGGGTCGGCGAGGCCTCGTCGTTGTTTTTGAACTTCACCACAGTGTAGAGCAGGATCCCCTCGACGAGCAGCGTGATGGGGATCGCGACCCACAACAGCTTGTCGTTCAGGCTGTTGATCAGCTCCGCACTGGCGGACGCCTGCGCGGCGACCGGGTCCGCAGAGAGGCCCACCGCGAGCACGGCGAGCAACGAAACGAGTGCCAGGCGTATTCTTCGCATTGATTCGAAGTTGGGAAGAGCAACCTAAATATGTGCCGTCTTTTCTGCTCCACCGATCACCCCGCGATCCCGTAACTGAGACCGGAAGCGGCGGGCCTAAGTACGGCGACATCCAAAATTTCCGCAAGTGATTCCCGTGGCATCGACATCCGACGATAGCCGGTTTCACGGTCTGCTCGCGGCGACGGCCATCGGCGTCTATCTGCTGCTTCTGGTCGGCGCGACCACCGCCCTGACCGATGCGGCCGCAGCATGTACCGCGTGGCCTGTCTGTGGCGACGGGTGGACCGTCCCTGCGACCGCTGCCGGGTGGCTCGCGGTCGGCCACCGGATCGCGGCGGTCCTCGTCGGCGTTGTCGGTCTCGCGGCGCTCCTCACTGGCGTCCGCGCCGGGATCGACCGCCGAGTACTGGTCGCAATGGCGGTGGCGGGCGTGCTCTACCCCGTTCAGGCGGGGCTCGGCGCGTTCGTCGCGATCGGCGGCGCCACCTCGGTGCTCTCGGCGATCCACCTGAGTGTCGGGCTGGCGATCTTCGGATCGTTGGTTGCGGCGTTGGCGTGGGCGCTGGAACGGACAACGGGTGACCCGACCGACCGCCCGGTCGACGACGTCGACCTCGACCCGCCGGCCCCGACCGGGTCCGGGGACGCGGGATCGCCCGAGGACGGACCAGCAGGTGTCGTCGCGACCGCAAAGGCGTACCTCAGGCTCACGAAACCCCGGCTGATGTGGCTGCTGTGTCTGGTCGCCGCGGCTGGGATGGCGCTGGCGGCGACGACCACGGGCGGACTAACCGTCGGTGTCGTGCTCGCAACGCTCGGTGGCGGCGTGCTCTCGATCGGCGCGTCGGGGACGTTCAACCACGTCTTCGAGCGCGACATCGATCGGAGAATGCAGCGGACGAACGACCGGCCGCTCGCGACCGATATCGTCCCGGTTCGGAACGCACTCGCGTTCGGCGTCGTCCTCGCGACCGGGTCGCTCGTGCTGTTCGCGTGGGTGAACCTGCTTGCGGCCGTCCTCGGCCTCGCCGCGATCGTGTTCTACAGCGTGGTGTACACGCTGCTTCTCAAGCCCAACACCGTCCAGAATACCGTCATCGGCGGCGCCGCAGGGGCGCTCCCGGCACTGATCGGGTGGGTCGCCGTCGCGGGCGAGATCGGACCCGCGGGGGTGGGGCTTGCGGCAGTCATCTTCCTGTGGACGCCCGCGCACTTCTACAACCTCGCCTTGGCGTACAAGGACGACTACGAGCGCGGCGGGTTCCCGATGATGCCGGTGATCCGCGGCGAGACCGAAACCAGAAAACAGATCCTGTGGTATCTCGCCGCGACGCTCGTCGCCGCCGGTGCCTTGGCGTCGATGGAGGCGCTCGGATTGCTGTACGCGCTCACGAGCGTCGCCTTCGGCGCCGCGTTCCTCTACTTCGCGGTCCGACTCCACTACGAGCAGACCGAACGGGCGGCGTTCCGGTCGTTCCACGCGTCGAACGCCTACCTCGGCGCACTGCTTGTAGCGGTCGTCGTCGACACCCTGGTGGTGTGAGATGGCGGCCGCATCGATCCGCTCACGAGTCGACGTACGCACGCTGGTGTACGGCGCGATTGTCGCGAACACCCTACTGCTTCTATCGGTTGCGTATCTGCTGCTCGGCGGCGTCGTCGGCATGGACCCGCGGTACAGCGTCTACGGGGTGCTGTGGCTGTTTGTCGGGATCGTCGTCCTCTGGAAGACAGACCCCGCACCGGCCGACGACCGGACGCGGCGACGGGCGGTCGCGGTCGCGGCCGTCTACTTTGCAGCCCTCGCAGTCGCCGGCGGCCTCGTCACGCTCCCTGCTGCCGGGGCGTCGTGGGGCGCCCGTCTGGTGCCGCTACCACCGGGATGGGGTCCCGTACCGGTTCTTACGACCCCGTACGTCGTCATCGGACTCGTCCCCGCCCGTGTTGTCGGCTACCTGGCCCTGTCGTACCTCGTCTACGCGACGGTGATCGACGCCGCGGGATCGGCAGTCTCGGGGCTCTTGGGCCTTCTCTCGTGTGTCTCCTGCACGTGGCCGGTGCTCGCGTCGGCCGCGACGGCCGTCGTCGGCGGCGGGTCGGCGGTGGCGAGCGTCGCACTGGGGTTGTCCTACGACATCTCGACGGCGGTGTTCCTCGTCACTGTCGGCCTGCTGTACTGGCGGCCGTCGGTCGGCGATAGATAGATCGGCGGGCGGTTCCGTGACGCGCGAGGCGACCGGACGTGGGGTTAATCCACACGGCGCCCGAACCCCGGACGATGTCAACCGTCGAAATCGAATACTGTGTTCCCTGCGGCTTCCTCGACCGCGCCGAACGGATCCAACACGCGCTGCTCGAACAGTTCGGCGACCGACTGGATCGTGTCGCGCTCGTGACGGGCGACCGTGGTGTCCTGACGGTCGCCGTCGACGGCGACGTGGTCTGGGACAAAGCCGACGACGAGTACGACGTCGACGCGATCACCCGACGGGTTCGGGAGTCGGTCTGACCCGGGCGACTCGGGGCGATAACGAAGATCACGGGTGTCGCGCTCGTCCGGACGCTACTCCACCGGCTCGAACCGGAACCCGTCCCACGACTGGCTGTCGGGCTCCCTGATCCCCGCTTCGGGGTCCCGGAGCTCGGCGCAGTAGACGGGCTCCACCGTGTCGCCGGTTTCGACGGCCGCGGTCGTCACCTGGCCGATCGCTCGCACCGGTTCGCCGTCGACGTCGAACTCCACGATCGCGAGGGTGTTGGGCTCCCGGACGCCCGGCGGCGTCGCAGTCGATGTCGTCCACGTGATCACCTCGGCCGTATACTCGCCGAGGTCGACGGTCCCCACCGGTTCGTCCCCCCCGGGGCCGATCGGGTGCTCCGGGTATGTGAGGCTGCCGTCGGGATACCTCGCGGCGTCCATTGTCGGCGCCGCGCCGCTTGGTGTGTCGACGGCACCACCAACCGACCCGGCCACACCGCTGTCGTCGTCCGGTCCGGCCGCGTCGCTGTCGTCGTCGCTCATACCGCGCCCTCCACGATGGTCGTGGTGACGCAGTTCCCGAACCCGCCGACGTTACACGCCAACCCCGTCTCCGCGTCGACCTGCCGCGGTCCCGCGTTGCCCGTGACCTGCGTGTAGATCTCGTGGACCTGCGCGACGCCCGAGGCGCCGAGCGGGTGGCCCTTCGACTTCAAGCCGCCGGAGGTGTTGATCGGGAGGTCGCCGTCACGGTCGGTGACGCCGTCCTCGACGGCCCTCCACCCCGCGCCCTTCTCGAAGAACCCGAGATCCTCCGACTGGAGGAACTCGAGGATGGTGAACATGTCGTGGAGTTCCGCCACGTCGACGTCGTCGGGGCCGGCGTCAGCCATCCGGTAGGCTTCCTCGGCGGAGTTGACGACGCCGCCCATCGTCGTCGGATCCGCGCGCTCGTGAACCACGTGGGTGTCGGTCGCGCCCGCGATCCCGGAGATAACCGCGTACTCGTCGGTGTACGCCCGGGCAACCGACTCGGGACAGAGGAGAAGCCCCGCCGACCCGTCGGTGATCGGGCAGAAGTCGTAGAGTCGGAGCGGGTCGGCCACGATCGGTGACTCGAGGACGGTGTCGAGGTCGACCTCCTTCCGGAACTGGGCGTGTGGGTTGTCGACGCCGTTTTTGTGGTTCTTCACCGCGACCTTCCCCAGCGACTCCCGGGGGGCGTCGTAGCGCTCGAGGTAGTGTCGCGCCGTCAGCCCCGCGAAGGCGGGGAGCGTGACGCCGTGTTTGTACTCGGCAGGGTGGGTGAGCGAGGCGATGACGTCCGTCGCCTCGGCGGTACTCCTGTGTGTCATCCGCTCGCCGCCGACGAGCAGGGTCATCTCCGAGGCGCCCGACGCGACGGACTGCCACGCGGCGTAGACGCCAGCGCCGCCGGACGCGGAGGTCTGATCGATCCTGGCGGTGTACGCCGGCACCGCGGCGAGGTCGTGTGCGAGGGCGTTCGAGATTCCGGTTTGGCCCTCGAACTCCCCGCCGGCCATGTTCGAGACGTACAGGTGCTCGACCGCGTCGGGGGCGACGCCGGCGGTGTCCAGACACGCGCGTCCGGCCTCCGAGAGCAGTTCCCGGATCCAGGCGTCGCGCTGCCCGAACTGGGTCATCGATGCGCCGATGATCGCTACGCGCTCCATACCCCAGAAGGGGAGACCGGTGGTTTACGGGTTTCCCTTCCGCGCGGTCGGCCAACCGCCTCTCGAAGCGCTTACACACCCCCCGAACCGACGGCCAGTATGGACGCAGCCCCCGGTTCCCTCGCGCCGCGACTCGGCGCGATCGCGTGTCTCCTGCTCGCCGGTGTCGTGTTCGCGCCGGCGGTGCTCGTGTCGGCCCCCGGCAACGCCGTCGCGGCGTATTACGCCGCCGGCCCGCTCGGGATCTCGGTCGTCGGCGTGCTCGCGCTGGTCAGCGTCGTGGTGTTTCTCGCCGGCGCACAGGAGCGGTCGGACCCGCAGACGCTCGCCGGCGTCGTGGTCGTCTCCGGGGTGTCGATGGTGCTGTTTTCGGCCCTGTGGGCCGTCTCGATCGACCCGACGGTGGTGTTCAGCTTCCCCGCCGAGTACGCCTGGATCGAGTCCCACCGGTGGGCCGTCGTCGGCGCGGCGTCGCTGGCCACGCTGGCTGCCGGCGGCTACGCGACGTCGACGCTCCAGTAGCGCCGCCACACCGTCGAGGCGCGCGCGGACCCGTTCGGCGTCCTGCGATCAAGCCGGGTAGGGAGTCGAAAGCCCCTTATATTGGTGCAGTCTATCGCTGTGTGGACTAGGTCGGGCAGCTAGGCCCTGCTCGTCACCCGCATCTTTGGCCTTCAGCGGGGACCGAACGCGGGGGCGTCCGGACAGACCGGTGCGGGCCCCGGAAGCCAACGTCGAAACCTCGTCCTTCGGGGACGGCGGTTCGCCGACGCCGGCCGCAGGGTCGGTCCGAGGCGATTCGTCGTCGGCACCCCGTCAGGCGCGGAAGCGAGCAGCGGACCGACGAACGTTCGTCGCTCGGAGGATCGCGGGGTGGAGGAGGCGACCGGGACTCCCCGTGTCGGAACGCCGGGCAATCCCGTCGTCCACCACTCATACTCGGATTCGATAGCAAAAGCGAGCCGCGGGACTGCGTCGTCGGATCAGTCGATCGTCAGCCGCTGTCGTGACTGGATCGATGTGACGGGGTCGTTCGGCTGTTCGGTATCGTTCTCATACTGTTGGCCATCCACCGCCGAAGCGGTGGGATTCAGCGTGGACTCCCGTTCTGGCTTCTGTCAAGGCAGGAGAATAGTCCCCGTTCACGTTCAGCGTCCCGCGATTCGAGCGCACGCTCGAGGGTGTGGCCTCGTCGCCCACAGCTCGGTTGCGACGAAGATACCGCGTACCGATGTTCTTCGGGGTCGCCGGACCACGTCTGGCGGGCGATCGGAGATCAACGATTTCTGATGACGGCTGAAGCCGTGGGTTTTCGCCCCGTGCGTTCTATTACGGGCCCGTCGGGCTACTCCCACGCGCCGAGACTCGCCTGGAGGTCGCGGCTCGCAGCACCCGGGGTGACCGCGTGGCCGACGAGATCCCGCATGTCGACGGCGTAGGTGGTGCCCGCGCGATCGACGACCAGCAGCCGACCTTTCGCTCCCCGGACCGTCCCGGCGGCGATCGTCTCCGCGACGGGGCGATCCCGCAGGTCGAGCCCGTACTCGAACCTGAAGCGGTCCCCGTCGGCAACGTCGAACGACGAAAGCAGGGTCGTCCACGCGTCGGCGTCGACCGACCGGTGAAGCCCCGCCCGCTTCGTCGGGACGCGGACCCGGTCCGGGATCGATTCGGCGATCGCCGCCTCCCGCCGTCTGGCGACCCGGCCGTCGGGGACCGTGGTCAGCCGCGCCCCGCGGTCGGCGCCCTGCTCGCGGAGCCGGGTTTCGAGCCGCCACTCCTTCGTGACGCCGACTTTGAACGTGTCGGGGGCGAAGGCTGCGAGGTAGACCACGTGGGGATCGACGCAGTCCATCTCGTCTTTCAGACACGTCCCCGTACACTTGGCACACACCCACGTCGAGCGGTGCTGTGGGCACTGCGGCGCGGCCGACTCAGAGCACGGAGTATGCCCCGAGTCGGTGACCGCGCCCGCACAGTGGCGATCGCCGAGCGCGTAGTCGAGTTCGATGCCCGGGTCCAGGGGGACGAACTCGACCTCGGCCGGGGGGTTCGACCCGGCCTCGGTGCCGCCGTCCGCGTGGCTGAGGAGTAGCCCCGGACCCGACGTGTCGTAGCCGACGATCTGCACACCTCCCGGTAGCAGCCCCGGAAGCAAAGCCGTACCGCTCGACGGCGGCGCGAGCGGGAGCGGACGACTACTCCTGACCGTCGCGTTCGGCCCGCAGTTCCGCGTGGAGTTCCTCGGCGGCCCGCCGGACCGCGTCGTCACTCGATTCGGCCGCCTCCCACCCCAGCCCGGACAGTTTCTCGACCGACAGCCGCATGCGGGGGACGTCGCCCGTCCACCCGCGGTCGCCGCCGGTGTACTCGTAGTCGGGGTCGAGACCCATCACGTCGGCGACGATGTCGGCGATCCGGGTGACGGAGGTGGTGGTCCGCGTTCCGAGATTGTAGATGTTCATCGCGCCGTCGGCGTGTTCGACGACGTGACAGATTGCGTCGACGCACTCGGCGACGTGAAGGTAGGACTTCTCCTGGCGGCCGTCGCCCAGGATCGTGAGCGTCTCCGGGTCCGCGAGCAGTTTCTCGATGAAGTCCGGGATCACGTTCCCCCGCTGATTGGGGCCGACGATGTTGGCGAACCGGAAGCACCACACGGTACAGTCCTCCGTGTGCGCGTACGTCGAGAGCAACCCCTCGTCGGCCAGTTTCGACGCGCCGTAGACGCTGATCGGTTCCAGCGGCGCGAAGTCCTCCGGCGTCGGCCGCGGCGCCTCGCCGTACACCGTCGACGACGAGGTGAAGGCGACGTGTTCGACGCCGACGTCGGCCATCCGTTCGAGGACGTTGTACGTCATCTCGGTGTTCTCCTCGAAGAGCCGCCGTGGCTCCGCGAAGTTGGTGTCGGTGTACGCTGCGAGGTGGAACACCGCGTCGACGTCGGCGGTGATCACGTCCGCCACGTCGCCGGCGTCGGTCAGATCCGCCTGCACGAACGTCACACCGCCCGGGACGCGGTCGTGGCTCCCCTTCGAGAGGTCGTCGGCGACGACGACGTCGTTGTCCCCGCTCAGCCGCCCGGCGAGATGGGAGCCGACCAGCCCCGCACCGCCGGTGACGACGATCCGCTGTCCGGTGAGGTCCATACCGTCGGTGCTCCCGGCGGGGGTAAGTGCGTTCTCCTTTCGCGTCCGGTCCGAAGCCCCTTACCGCCCGCGAGGTCTGCGTGGACGTATGCACGAGGATTCAGAGGTGGCCGTCCTCCGGTACGGCCACCGCCCCGGGCGGGACGACCGGATGACGACCCACGTCGGCCTCACCGCTCGGGCGCTCGGGGCCGACCGCGTGATCTTCCCGGACAACGCCGGCCAGGCGAGGGAGACCGTCGCGGACATCACCGGCCGGTTCGGCGGCCCCTTCGAGGTCGAGCAGACGGGAAAGTTGGACGCCACCATCGACCGGTGGGCCGGGACCGTCGTCCACCTCACGATGTACGGCGAGCGGGTCCAGGACGTCGCCGGCGACATCCGTGAGACCCACCGGTCGGAGCCGCTGTTGGTCGTGGTCGGCGGCGAGAAGGTGCCGTTCGAGGTGTACCAGGCGGCCGACTGGAACGTCGCGGTCACCAACCAGCCGCACTCCGAGGTGGCGGGGCTGGCGGTCTTCCTGGATCGCCTCTTCGAGGGTCGGGAGCTGAATCGGGAGTGGGCCGATGCCGACCGGCGGGTGCTCCCGCAGGCGCGAGGAAAGCGTGTCGTCGACGGCGACGGGGCAGTCGACGAGTCGTGATACTGTCGGTTATGATCGCGTGACGGATTTCGACACCCGAGGGGTGGAAAATCCTCACGTGCTTATGCCCGACAGCACGAGCCGGACTCGGGGCTAATCCCCGCTCCACCATCGGCCGCTCCGGAACTACCGCGGACAACAGGGACGCGGTGGGTGTAGGCCCTGTGCTCCGCGGTCCGGTATCATCTCTGATTCTGCGTCACCCGGATATTAGTAGAACCACCCGCAATTACGCCGAACGGGGGAGATCAGGGTGAGCATATGGCAGTTCTCCGGTTATTTCGCTCCGATACTCGTCAGTGTTGTCGCGTCAGCGTGGCTGAGCGTCATCGTCTGGCGACGCCGGAAGTATCGGTATGCTCGGTCGCTCCTTGTGCTGCTGTCCGCCGTCACGTGGTGGTCACTGACTTATCTGGTCGGACTCGGGACGACGGCTCCCGTCGTAAAGCGAGTAGCGTATAGTCTGTCATACCCGGCCATTGGTCTCATCTCGATCGCGTGGCTCGTTTTCGCTATTCAGTACACCGGTCGGCTACGAATGCCGGCAAAAGGGGAGTTCGCCGGATTAGTGGTGATTCCGGGGGTGACGACTGTCGCCGCCCTCACAAACCAGTATCACGGGTTACTGTGGTCGTCGGTCGAGTTCGCATCGAGAGGCGAGCTCGAAGTGATGATAACTTCCCCTGGACTACTATTCTGGGTCCACACGCTGCAATCGTACGCTCTGATCGGCCTCGGGACCGGGTTGATTCTTCAGATGACACTGTTGTCCGATGCAGCATACAGGGCGGAGGGGACCGCGCTACTACTGGCTGCTACCGTTCCACTCGTGGTTAATCTCCTGTATCTGGCCGGAATCGTCGCTCCAGTGGACCCGACGCCGGCAGCCTTCGCGTTGAGTGGCACCGTGTTGATCGCTGTGACCTTCCGTAATCAGTTCCTCCAGTCGCTGCCGCTGGCCCGCAGGTTTGCACGCGACAAACTGATCAGACAGATGGCTAGTCCGATCATCATGGTGGACCGACAGGCACGGGTCGTAGATATCAACCCGGCGGCGGAGTCGGTGGCGGAGACGAGAGCCGACATCGTCGGCTCCAAACTTGGGAGTACGTTCCCCAACGTTTCGGACGCCGTGGATCTGCACAGCGAATCACGTCAGCGAGCAGAGATGATAACGAAAAGCGACGGAGCGAAGCAGCATTACGAAGTTGAGAAACTCCCGCTTCATCACGGCGGGAGGAAGTTCAGAGGACACCTGATACGAATGAACGATGTGACTGAACTCCGAACACATCAACGGGAACTCGTCAGGGAACGACAGTTCATTGACCAGGCGCTCGACGCGCTGACCGACCTGTTTTACGTGGTTGACGTGGATGGCAGCGTGCGCCGGTGGAACAGGAAGTTCATCGAAGTCACCGGTTACGACGACTTGGACCCGGGCGAGATGGACGCCGTCGAGTTCTTTCCGGATGACGACCGGGCGAAGGTCGCCGACGCGGTCGGAGCAGTGCTTCAAGACGGCGAAGGTGACGTCATCGAAGCCGATATCCTCACTGCCGACGGCGAGCGTATTCCACACGAACTGGCCGGAGCGCGCTTGGAGGATGATGACGGCGATCCGGCCGGTCTCGTCGGTATCGGGCGCAACATCTCGGATCGAAAGGAGCGCGAACGGCAGCTCAGAACGTTCCGGAAGGCCGTGGAGAATGCCGGCCGTATGATATACTGGATGGACGGCGACGGCACCGTCGAGTACGTCAATCCGACTTTCGAGGCGACGGTGGACGCCGATGCGGCCACGGTCGTCGGCGAGCGGACGTTCCCGCTGGCGGACTGGGCGGGATCCGAAGTGTCTGCCGACAGTATACTGAGTACGCTTACCCGTGGGGAGATCTGGCGAGCGGAGTTTACCATCCGTCGAACCGACGGGAAACACCGGACGATCGATCAGGTCATAAAGCCGGTGTTCGAGGACGGGGAGATCACACGGTTCGTCGCAGTTGCTGGGGATGTTACCGAAGCGCGCAGGCGGAAGCAGCAGGTCTCGGTGCTACAGCGGATTCTCCGACATGACCTCAGGAACAATCTGAACGAGATGCTTCTCTCCGTGCAGTTAGCCAGGCGGGAGTCAACGAACGACGCTGTTCGACAACAGCTCGCGGGGGCAGATCGAACGATACACGAGACGCTGTCGCTGAGTCAGGATGTCGAGCAGTTCAAACGGGCCTTCGAGTCCGGAACGATGGACAGCGAAGCCGTCGACATCGTTGAGGTCGTACAGGAGCAGGTGGCAACGTTGCGCGCCGAGCGGTCGAACGTCGACTTCTCAAAGGTCCCCACCGGAACAGCCCACGTTATGACGAACGGCCTGATCAGACGGGCGGTCAGAAACGTGCTCAGAAACGCCGTAGAGCACAACGACACGGACACGCCGGAGGTCACAGCCGAGCTCGTTCGCCGGCCGGAGACCGACGAAATCGAACTCCAAATTTCGGACAACGGTCCAGGTGTTCCTAACGAGACAGTCGAGACCCTGAACTCGGATCGGGAGGAGCGGTTGAGCCACTTGGACGGATTCGGGCTCTGGCTGGTAAACTGGGTATTGACGCTCTCCGGCGGGAAGGTCGAAATCGCCGAAAACGAGCCCCGAGGTGCCATAGTAAAACTCGTGTTGCCCGCCGCACGGGGGGTCGATCATCATCACACGGACTGGTAATGTTGGTCAAACACATCATGACAGGGGAGTTCGAGACGGTTTCCCGCGGTCAGACCCTCGACGAGGCGGTCGAGTTGATGCTCGGCAACGAGGTTGAGCACATATTGGTCATCGAGGAGGGAACGCCGATGGTGATGATAACCCGGCGCAAGGCCCTACTCGCGTGCTACAAAACTGACGCGCCGCTGAGCGAGATTCCGGTATCCGGGTTCTCTCGCGGGCTAGAAACCAATATCGGGCCCAACGAGACCGTCCTGATCGCTGTCGGAAAGCTCCGGCAAGCGAAGGCGGACTGTCTCCCCGTTGTCAGCGGTATGTCCGTTGAAGGAGTACTGACACGAGACGACGTTATCGAGAACTTATCAAGTATAACGGATAATATGACCGAAGAGGACGAGCGAAGAGACGAGTGGACTGCACAATCGCTGGATGAGCGGTGATGACATGATGAGCTATACAATCACAACAGTGCTGATCGTCGAAGACGAAACACAACTCACCGATCAGTACGCTCA
Source organism: uncultured Halobellus sp. (assembly GCA_964504395.1). Classification (GTDB taxonomy): domain Archaea; phylum Halobacteriota; class Halobacteria; order Halobacteriales; family Haloferacaceae; genus Haloquadratum. The sequence goes on from CAZDEJ010000042.1 coordinate 13,088, forward strand.
GGCCCTTGGCGCCGAGTACAGTGTCGTGACCGCCTATTCGGGCGCCGAGGCGCTCGAGGTCGCCGACGAGTCGGTGGACGCGGTACTCCTCGACCGTCGGATGCCGGGGCTGTCCGGCGACGAAGTGCTCGACCGACTCCGGGACCGGGGGCGCGACTATCCGGTCGCGATGCTCACTGCTGTCAGGCCTGATTGGGGTATCGTGGAGATGGGCTTCGACGACTATCTACTCAAGCCGGTGGACATACAGGGACTTTACGACGCGATCGATCGGCTTGAGGCACTGGGAGGGATCGACCGCGAGACGCGCGAGTACATCCGACAGAACATCAAGCAAGCATCGCTCGAAGGGCAAAAGGACGACTCCGAACTCGCGTCGAGTGCAGAGTTCGCCGCGCTCAAGTCGGACGTTCTGGAGCGGAGTTCCGAAATCGGAGACGTTACTGCCGGCCTCTCACAGGAGGAGACCGAGCTGATTGTCAGTACCATCAGCCGGAACCTGGGACCCCCGGACAGTGGGCGATCCGACTGAGGGTGATACGGTTCGCAACCCCGCCACGGATCCATCTCCGAAAACAGGATAGATCGGGGATTGGTGTCCGATATGAACGCCCCGACCTACATTTAAATATCTGTAGGGAGACGTTCACTCCGAACGGGTGTGTTCGTGTGATCGCGGCGGTCCGGCAGGCGTTCAAGCAACTCCTCGATCGGATCCGACCGACGCGCATCACGCTCGCTGTCCCGCCGGTAACGTTCGTCGACGACGACGGGCGCGAAGTCACTGTTCGCCCACACGACCCCGAGGACTTCGAAGGGCTCGTGCAGATGTACGCGACGTTCGATCCCGCACAGCGAGCACAGGGTACCCCGCCGCTCGACACCGAGGCGATCCGCCGGTGGCTCGCCGACATCCTGGAGGGGGTGAACGTCGTCGCGGTGGTCGACGGCCGGCCGGTGGGTCACATCAGCTTCGTTCCCGACGGCACCGGCCGCCACGAACTCGCGATCTTCGTACACCAGGAGTTCCAGCACGCGGGGATCGGCACCGAACTGATGGCTGCCGGATTGGGCCACGCGAAACGGAGCGGAGTGGGTTACGTGTGGCTCTCCGTCGAGTCCTGGGAGCGGGACATCCAGCGGTTCTACTCCCGTGCCGGCTTCGCCGTGGTGAATCCGATGGGCGCCGCACACCGGATGTCCAGAACGCTCTGACCGGGCCGCCGCAGGGACAGGCAACGCGGAACTCGCAGGAGGGCGCCGGCTCCCCGGGGCTGCCCGCCTTCCGCAACGTTCAAAGGCATGACCGGCGCAATCGTAAGCAATGGCTTTTGAGGAGCTGCTGAACGACCCTGTCATCCAGAAATACCTCCACGAGCTGGTCGGACCGACGGGGATGCCGGTGGCGGCAGCCCCGCCCGACGGCGAGGTCACCGACGAGGAGCTCGCCGAGGAGTTGGGGCTGGAGCTCAACGACGTTCGACGCGCGCTGTTTATTCTGTACGAGAACGACCTCGCGGAGTACCGCCGGGTGCGCGACGAGGACTCCGGGTGGCTGACCTACCTGTGGACGTTCCACTACGAGAACATCCCGGAGAACCTCCGCGAGGAGATGGACCGGCTGCTCGAGGCGTTGGAGGAACGGCTCGAGTACGAACAGACCCACGAGTTCTACCTCTCGGAGCCGGCGGGCATCCGCTTCGAGTTCTCCGAGGCGATGGAACAGGGGTTCCAGTGTCCCGAGACCGGCGCGCCGCTCGAGCCGATGGAGAACGACGACATGGTCGACGCGATGGAACGGCGGATCGCCGAACTCCGCGACGAACTCAACGTCGACGTGGGTCGTGCGGACTGATGGTCGTCCTCGCAACCAAATGTTACGTCGGCGGCGACGCCCGGGGACGCGCGGTACAGGGGTTCGGCTCGCTCATCGACGACGAGGTCGGCGACCTCGCGGTTGCGTGGGAGATCGACGTCCGCGACGACGGCTTCGTCGCAGTCGACCTCGCCGGCGAGGACGCCACCGCCGCCGGCAACGCGCTCGCGGAATCGTGGGGCGAGGTCGGAGCCGACTTCGAGTCCGGCGGGACATACGTTGGGACCCTCGACGAGTGGGACGACGACGGGTGGCTGCTGGACGTCGGCACCGACACCAGGATCCGGATTCCCGCAGGGGAACTCGGGCTGGGAGCGGGAGATCCGGCGCAGATCCGTGACCGGTTCGGGATCGTCCAACACACCCCGCTGCGGTTCGTCTACGGCGAGCCCTCGCGGCTCGCTGACGCGACCCGGGACCGGCTGTACGGATGGACCCGCGAGGACGGCAGCGGTCGGGTGAACGTCAACAGCGCGACCCGGGGGCAGGTCCGGGCGACGGTCAACCGCGCCGGCCACGCCGACGACATCGTGACTGTCGAGCGGCTGGGACTGTTGGAGCAGAGCATCGTCTGCCCCGCGGCCACCGATCCGCCGGGACTGCTCGCCAGCATCGGCCCGCACCTCCGGTCGGAGCTGAAATGCGTCCTGACGTGACCGCTGCGGCCACGAATCATATGAGTCCGAACGTCCAACGCTACGTATGAACCGGCGACTCCTCCTCGCGGCCGGGTGTCTGGCGCTGCTCGCGCTCACGAGCGGGTGTCTCGGCATCGGCACCGGGCCGGTCTCCGAGGATACGCTCGACAGCGACCCCGCCGAAGCCTACGAGTGGGAGACCGACCGGGCCGCCCACATCACGGTCCAGGAGAACACCCAGTTCCGGGCGGTGGTGGAGGTCAACCGGTCGACGGTCGACCTGTTCCGCCGGGACGGCTTCGGCGGCTCCAACGCGCTGTCGGTCGAGGCGGTCCGGTACCGCTACCCAAACGGAACGATCATTACCGGAAGCGAACTCCGCGAACGCGGCGGGGAAGTGCGCGAGACCAGAGACGAGACCGTTGTCGAACTGCCGCCGGGCACCGAGGGACGGGGGACGCTCGCGTTCACCAGCAGCGGGACGCCGAAGCGGTTTACCCTCCCGACCTACGTCGAGGGGACGTACGAGGTCGTGCTGCCGGAAGACCGGAACATCGACTTTCCGGTCTTCGGGCAGGTGTCACCGGGGAACTACGAGACCGTCCGCGACGACCGCGGGCGGGTCAGGGTCGTGTGGGCGGAGCCGGTGACCGCCGATACGGTGTCGGTGCGGTACTACCTCCAGCGGGACCTCTACATCTTCGCAGGGGTGCTCGGCGCGATCGTCCTCGTCGGGATCGGCGGGCTCCTCTACCGCCGGCGGCAGATCGAGCGGCTCCGGAAACAGCGCCTGGAGATGGGTGTGGACGTCGGGACCGACGACGACGACGAGCCGCCGGGGCTCGGATAGCCGACCCACGACGGGACCGCTCCACAGTTGCCTGTCGAACGCCGGGACCCCG
>CAZDEJ010000043.1:0-16335 GCA_964504395.1 uncultured Halobellus sp.
GGTAACACCGTACCGTCCGATCGAGCGCATCCTTGAGATTCATACGGTCTGTTGGGGGGTATCAGGAAAACCTCTATATTAATGTTTTTCATCCGGTGGTGGAGGCTGCTCACGTCGCAAAGCGCGGCGGGTTTATACCCGCTTCCGCGGGCTCCGAGATACGAACCCTATCGGTACGCGAGGATGAGATCGGTCTCGTCTGTCGCAGTCCGCCGTCGGTCGAGGACCGCTCCCTCGCACCGATCCGTCGACAGCCGATGTGTGGGCCCGGCCACGCTCGGGGCGCTCTAAACTGCGCCGCCGACGGTCAGGGGGACCCCGACGGCGTGGATGCCCTCGAGATTCTCGCTGCGGTTGAGCGCGTGCCCCCGTTCCCTGATCCGGCCGTGTTCGTCGAACAACTGCCCGCGGTCGGTGCTGATGTTCTCCGTGCGGCACGGGAGGCGGTAAGCGTCGGCGATGTCCCCCACTTCGGACTCGGGGAGGTTCGCGAGGATCGCCTTCCCTCCCCCCGAGTTGCAGTGCGTGTGTGTCCGGGCCCCGAGTATCGTGTTGACGCTGACCTCGTTGTCGCCGGCGCGGCCGTAGACGTAGATCGCCATCCCGTTCTGGTGAGTGAGCAGCCACACCATCTCCCTGGTCTCGGCTTCGAGTTTCTCCACCGCGAGGGTCCCCGACTGGACGATCTCCAGTTGGCTCCGGGCGCACTGCCCGTACTCGAAGAACCGGAGGCCGAGTTCGTACCGGCCGGACCGCTTGACGACGAACCCCCGGTCGCGGAGCGTCGTCAGGTGGCCATGGATCGCACTCTTTGCGACTGCCAGCCGTTCGGCCAACTCGGTAGCCCCCGCGCGGTCAAGCTCCCGGAGGAGTTCGGCGAGGTCGAACGGGGTTTCGTCGGGCTCGATCCCGCTGCCGGCCGCGTTCCCGATCGTGCGTGGGGCCGGCTCGGCGGTTATACTAATTCTGCCGAGACCGGCCGAATCGTCCCGGAATCGCGGCGTTGCACCCGCCGACTTGTTCGACATCGTCGAGCAGTCGCGCCGTTTCGGCTCCGAATAACAGCCGTGCGAGTGTTACTACCCTATACCGTGCCGCCCCAGAGGCCGTTGGCGACCTCGACCGGGGGAGGGTCGGGTCCCACCGCTGCCGGTCGGGCTCGTAACCGGATTCGGAGCCGAAATCTGTTCGATCACATCGAATAAAGCGCGTCGGTGTCAGTAGGCGGCGCCGGGCGTCCGGCGCACGGATCGGAGTCACTCGGGGGTTCATACTGCCGGCTATAGTCACGTGACGGATTTCGATACCATAGGGTATCGAGAATCTTAATGTAGTCATATTCGACAGTATCAGGCCGTCAGGAACCACCGCGGAGATATAAGTGGGTGGCCGGGAGATGTTCGGGTATGGTACGGATCCTACTCGCACTCGACGACGATGTCGCGCAAGCGCGCGCACAGACCAATGCCATCGCGGACATCGTCGCGTCCTCGACCGGCGCGGAGGTCCACGTTCTCCACGTGTTCGGCGACAATCCCGAGGGGGCATCGGTCCAGCAGATCGAGGCTGTCAGGGAGGCTTCCGACCGCCTACGCGAACTCGGCGTCGAAGTCAATCTGTTGGAGGCCAGCGGCACTCCCGCCGACGAGATCGACAAGTTCGCCGAGGAGTACGATGTCGATCAGATCTGTGTCGCCGGCCGGAAGCGGTCGCCGACGGGGAAGGCGCTGTTCGGGAGCGTCACACAGGACGTTATTCTCGGGACCACCCGGCCGGTGCTCGTCTGCGGCAGCTCCCCGCCGGACGAGTGAGCGGGGTGGCCCTGGGGGGCCGGACAACCGGGGATCATTCCCCGGTGGTGACGGATTCGAGGCTTCGTTCGAGGGCGTCGACGTTGCGTCCGATCTCGGTTACCTGTTCGGTCCGCCGTCGGTTCGCTGCCGCGAGCTTCGTGACCTCGTCGGCGATCCGTTCGACCTCCTCGGCGGTGCTTGTCAGCTTCGCGGAGACGTCCTCGGCACCCGCTGCCTGCTCGTCGGTCGCCGCCGCGATTTGCTCCAGTTGGTTCGAGACGTCCACGGTCGCCGATCGTATCTCCCGTTGGTTGTCCTGGACGGTCCCGACTCGGGACTCGATCTCGGAGACCCGATCGGTGGTCTGCTTGACTCCCTGGATGGCGTCGGCGGCGATTCCCGAGACGGACTCGATGAGCTTCTCAATCCGGCCGGTCTCGGCTTCCGATCTCATCGGCGACCTCCCGGACGTGCTCGGCCTCGGCGTCGGCGATCTCCGCGATCGTCTTGACGTTATCCGTGATCTGCGGGGACGCCCGCTCCAACCCCGAGAGGCGCCCTTCCAGATCCTCGCTGACCCATCGCTGAACATCCTCGACTGACTTGCGCTGCTCACGAGTTCCGCCACGCGGTAGACGAATTCGAAGGCCCCCACGGTCTCTCCACAGGGCGCGGTGAGCGGTACGTCTACGGCCTTGACATACGCCCTGTCGTCGTCTCCCTGCGGGACGGTTCGGACGTCTGACTCCCGGACAGCGTCGCCGGTCTCCGTGACTGTCTCCGCCGGCGTCTCGGTCTTGTGTTCCGTTCCGATGACCTCGTGGGCGGGTCGGCCGGGGGCGACCTCGGCGTCGGTGTCGGTGAACTGCGCCTGCTCGCAGTTCCAGTGCGTGAGCCGTCCCTCGTCGTTGACGACGATGACTGGCCCGAGGAACCGTGCGGCGAGTTGGTCGAACGTGTGTCGCCGGTGATCGCGCTCGGCGCGGTACCGCTCGGCTTCGCTCGCTTCTTCGGGGATGTCCAGGGGGAGTGTCGCGTCGGGCGAAGGATCGCTGTGCCATCGGTACGCAGTGTTGGAGAACGACACATGATTCGTGCGACCCGGTTTTCAGGCGTAATACTGCTGTTGTCCCTCCGGTCGCGGCCGGAGCGTTCGAGCCCGATCGGAATCTCTCAAGAGCCCCCGACATCGCTGCCAGGTTTGCTCCTATCCCGCCGGGAGCGTCTGCGGCCGGGCGGGGACCACAAGGGATTAAATAAGACGGGTCAAAGTTGGCGGCATGACCGACGAGACAGAGCTCAGGAGGGCCGCGGAAGCCGCTGAGGACCTCCCCGACCCCCACGGCGTCGTCGGGCGAACCGAGGAGGTTCCGATCGACGAGGTCTTCGACGAGGCGTTCGTTCGGGAGCACACCGACTTCGACACCTTCGACGAGATGGTCGCCGCCAGCCCCTCGGACGCGACCACGGCGGACGAACTCGGGACGGTCGGCGACGGCGATTGGGACGCGTTCATCGTCGAAACCACGACCTTCGAGGACGAGGAGGCGTTCGTCTTCGCCGCCCGCGACTACTGGGTCGCGGTCCAGCTCGGGCTCGACTGACCCTCCGGGCCGGTGCGGGTGGAGCACGCGGCCCCGGCCGCAATGGTTATAAATACCCTGTGCAAACTGCTGGCTACGATGAGTTCGACCGATTCCGATCAGCCAGTATTGATCGCCGGTGCTGGCCCGACCGGGCTGACCGCTGCCCTCGCGCTGCGGGCTCGCGGCGTCCCGGCGGCGATCTTAGAGCAGGACCCGGCGGACCGCGACCGCGATGGCAGTCGCGCGATTTACGTCCACGGGACGACGCTCCGAACGCTCGAACGGAACCACCCGGGGCTCGGCCAAGACCTCGTCGACGAGGGGTTGGTGTGGCCCACCCGACACACGAAATGGCGCGGCAAGACCGTCTTCCGACGGACCTACGACAATCCCGGCGGCGACGGCGAGTTCCCCCACTTCAGCTCCGTCCCGCAGGTCGTCACCGAGCGGTATATGCACGAGGCGCTGGAGGACCTTGGCGTCGACATCTACTGGGATGCCGGCGTCGACACCGTCAACTCGACCGCAGACGGCGTTTCCATCACGACTGAGGACGGCCGCAAGTGGGAGACGCCCTACCTGATCGGCGCCGACGGCGGCGGCTCGCAGGTCCGCAAGGAGATCGACGTCGGGTTCAACGGCGAACAGTCGGAGAACTCGTTCATCATCGCGGACGTCTCCACGCTTGGCGACAACGCGATCAACGAGGAGCCGATCCCGTTCGAGCGGCTGTTCCACTACGACGACCCTGCTGCGGGCGGCCGGAACGTGATGCTCGTGCCGTTCACCGGCGGGTGGCGCCTCGACATCCAGTGTCTCGGCGACGACGACCCCGAGGAAGTCGCAAGCGAGACGTCGATGGAGGAGTTCGTCACGGAGATCATGGGCGAGAAGTACGCCGGCAACGTGGAGTGGACCTCGACATACAAGTTCCTCCAGGTGAAAGCCGACACCTTCGTCGACGACCACCGCCGGGTGCTGCTCGCCGGCGAGGCCGCACACCTGCTCGCGCCGTTCGGCGCCCGCGGGATGAACTCGTGTATCGCCGACGCCGACGAAGCTGCCTCCGCCATCGCCGTCGCGAGTCGCGCGAACGACGCCGTCGCGCGCGACGAGATCGAACTCTACGCCGCCCGTCGGGAGCGCGCCGCGGAGTACAACCTCGACGCCGCCGGCCAAGCGCTGGACTATCTTCAGGGCAACACCCCGGTGACCGTCCTTCAGAAGGAGGTGTCGGCGTCGCTCGCGGACCACTTCGAGCCGGCCGGGGAGTACCTCGACGACGCCCCGTACGGCCCCCACGAGGCGCCCCCGATCGCTGCCACCGGGAACTACTGAGTCGCGTCCGGGACCCACGGATCGGACCCCTCGTTCGGCCGGCACGTCGCAGCCAGCCCGGGACGCTCGGGACGCTCGGCCGCGATCCGTGGTCGCGTCTACCCGGCAACGAACTCGATAGCCTGCCCCTGTCCGAACCCGACACACTCCGTCGCGAGCCCCAACTCGGCTCCCTGGCGCCGCATCTCGTGGGGAAGCGTGACCGGCAACCGGGCGCCGGACGCGCCGAGCGGGTGGCCGAGAGCGATCGCACCGCCGTTGACGTTGTAGACCGCATCGTCGAAGCCCAACTCGCGCTTGCAGTACAGACACTGGGAGGCGAACGCCTCGTTGAGTTCCACGAGGTCGTAGTCGCCGGGGTCGCGGCCGGTCCGCGCACACAACCGACGAACCGCGGACACCGGCCCGATACCCATCACCGTCGGGTCGACGCCGGCGACCGCGTGGGCGCCGACTTCCGCCAGCACCGCCAGGCCGCGGTCGGCGGCGAGCGCCCGGCTGGTCACCACCACGCCCGCGGCCCCATCGGAGACCTGTGAGGCGTTGCCGGCGGTCACGGTTCCCTCGTCGGCGAACACCGGCGCAAGGTCCGCAAGGGCGTCGAGGCTCGTGTCCCGACGGATCCCTTCGTCGCCGGTCACCACCTCGGTTCCAGTTTCGACCGGGACGATCTCGGTGCCGAAGCGGCCCTCGTCGGTCGCCCGGGTTGCCCGCCGGTGGCTGCGGAGGGCGTACTCGTCCTGTGCCGCCCGATCTATCGCGTACTCCTCGGCGACCGCTTCTGCGGTGCTGCCCATCCGGATGCGGTCGACCCCGTACCGGTCCCCGAGCGCGGGATGGATGCTGTGGAGGTTCTCGAGGGTGCCGACCCGGCTCATGTTCTCGACGCCGCCCGCGATCACACACGCGCGCTGTCCGGCGGCGACGGCGTCGGCCGCACGGGTGATGGCCGCCGCCGACGACGCACACCACCGGTTGATCGTCGCCGCCGGCACCGACTCGCCGAGGTCCGAGAGGAGCGTGACGGCGCGGGCGAGGTTGTTGCCCTGCTCGCCGGTCTGCTGTGCGCACCCCCACCAGAGGTCGTCGACGTCGGCGGATCCGAGGCCGGTTCGCGCCAGCAACTCGTCGACGATCGTAACCGAGAGGTCCTCGCTGCGGAGGCCGGAGAGGATACCGCCCCGAGTCCCCTGCGGGGTCCGGGCCGCGGCGACGATCACCGGCGTCGTATCCGAAGTCATACCGGGTATCAGGTCGCCGGTGTACGAAACAGCTCAGGTCCCAGCGGTCACCCGGTCACGATACCGGAGCGTAGTCCGGTGAGTACGCTTATATTCCGTTCGACAAAAGATGGCGTATGGAGTACCACAACACCGAACCACTGCGGAACGTCGGCGACCTGCCGACGATGCTCGCAGCACGGTACGGGGACCGCCGGGCGGTGACCGGCCCCGAGCGAACCCAGTCGTTTGCGGCGTTGGAGGCGCGGGCGAACAGCGTCGCCGCGGTGCTTTCGAATGCCGGCGTCGCTCCCGGCGACCGCGTCGGGATGTACCTCCCGAACACCCTCCAGTTTCCCGAGTCGTACTTCGGGATCATCAAGGCCGGTGGCGTGCCCGTAGCGCTGAACCTCCGGCTGGACCCCGACAGCCTGGAGTACGTCCTGTCGGACAGCGGCGCCGACGTCCTGATCGCTGACGACACCGTTGGAACGGACGCCACCGCGCCGACTCCCGAGGCGCTCGCCGACCGCGCGGCGGTCGATCTGACGATCCGGCCGGGTGGCGACGCGACGGGTGGACTCGACTACGACCGCGCGGTCGAGGCGGCCACCGACACGTTTGCGACGGTCGAGCGGGGCTTCGACGACGTCTGTCTCCAGTTGTACACCAGCGGAACGACGGGGAACCCGAAGGGTGTCCACTCGACGCACCGAAACCTGCTCGCGACGAACGAGTCGTTCGTGCGGAGCCCGCTCCCGCTCGATCCCGACGAGGCGGCGCTGTGCGTGTTACCGCTGTTTCACATCTTCGGGCTCCAAGTCGTCCTGACGCCGGTCCTGTACGCTGGCGGGTCGGTCGTACTCCGGCAGGACCCGGTGCCCGATCGGCTGTTGGCAACCATCGACGACCACGACCTGACGCTGATGTTCGGCGTGCCGGCGCTGTACAACATGATGTCCCGGGCGTACCGACAGGACCCCGACGCCTACGACCTCTCCTCGCTCCGGTATGCGATGTGTGCGGCGGCGCCCCTGGCGGCCGACACACGTCGGAGCGTCGAACGAGGGTGGAACGTCCGGATGTTCGAGGGGTGGGGGATGACCGAAACCTCGCCGGCCGGCGCGCTCGCGCCCCCGATGGGCGTCCGCAAGGGAGCGGGGTGTGTGGGCCCGCCGATGCCCGGGGTTCGGATCAAACTCGTCGACCCCGACACCCGGGCGGACCGGGTCGCTCACGAGGACCTGGTCCCGTTTCCGGACGGGTCGTTGCCGTTCGACGACGAGGCGGCCGTGACCGGCGAGATCGCCGTCAAGGGACCGAACGTCTTCGAGGGGTACCACAACCGTCCCGAGATTAACGAGCGCGTGTTCGACGACGACGGATGGTTCTACACGGGGGATATCGCCCGCGTCGACGCGGACGGGTTCCTCTGGATGATCGACCGGGTGGACGATGTCATCGCTGTCGGCGGTGAGGACGTCTATCCCGCCACGGTGGAGGACGCGCTCTACGACCACCCCGCGGTCGCGGAAGCCGCCGTAGTTGCCGCTCCCCACGAGATCAAAGGTGAAGCGCCGGTCGCGTACGTCGTCGCGGAGTCGGACGCGGACGTGACCGAACCCGAACTCCGGGAGTTCACGCTGGATCGCGTCGCCACCTACGCCCACCCGCGTCGGGTGTTCTTCGTCGAGGCACTCCCGCGCGGGGGGACCCGGAAGGTGAAACGGTACAAACTGGAGGAACGCGCCGAACACGACACTGGCGGGGGAGTGCCTTCCGGCGACGAACTGTAGCCGGAAGCCAACGGCCGAACCGGACGGTCGCAGTGCTGCGGCCGCCCTCGGGCGCGACAGCGACAGCGGTATTCCTCACAAAAGTACAGTTGTTATGAGGACGGTCCGGGCCACCTGATTGACAGGGCGTCCGGTTGCGGATCAGACGCCACACGAATCCGCGTCGTGGTCGACGCTGCACCGGGCGCACAGGTAGGGAGACGGTTTATTTGGTGGATCCTGATTCGCCGCGCTCGGTGGTTCTGTTGGACAGTTGGTGTCGGGTATCGCGCCGAATACATAAAACATATATGTGTAAATGGAGTCCGAGTCGACATGGCTACATCGGAACAGTTGGCCGATTCCGCTCACTTTTCAGTCGAGAACGTCGGCGGGATCGATCGAACCGACGTCGAGGTTCCTCCGGGTGTAACCGTCCTGACCGGAAAGAACGCCACGAACCGGACCTCCTTTCTCCGGGCGATCATGTGTGCGATGGGAAGCGAGCGCGTCTCGCTGAAGGGTGACGCCGACGAAGGAGGTGTCACACTGACCCTCGACGGTGAAACGTTCGAGCGGCGGCTTTCGCGTACGGGTGACGCGACCACGTTCGATGGCGATCCGTACTTGGATGATCCCGACGTCGCAGACCTGTTCGCGTTCCTGCTGGAGACGAACGACGCCCGGCAGGCGGCCGCCCGGGAGGAGTCGCTCCGGGACGTCATCATGCGCCCGGTGGACGTGGACGCGATCCGGACGGAGATCCGCCGGCTCGAGTCCGAGAAGGGTGACATCAACGACGAGTTGGCGCGGATCGAGTCCCGAAAGCGGGACCTGCCCGACCTGGAGCGAACACGGACCACGCTTGAGGCGGAGATCGAAGGGAAGCGCGACGACCTCGCAACGCTCGAAGACGAGATCGACGACAGCAGCCGTAATGTCGAGGAGGGTCGGGAGGAGCAGGCTGAGTTGGAATCACGGCTCCAGGAGCTCCGTGAGACGCGGTCGGAACTCGAGTCGACCCGGCGTAAGATCGAACGCCAGGAGGAGAGCGTCTCCTCGCTGAAGGACGAGCGAGCGGAACTCGAGGCTGACTTGGCGGACCTCCCGGAAGCGTCGCCCGACGGTCACCGCGATCTATCGGCCGATATCGACCGGCTCCGAACCGAACGACAGGAGTTGAACACCGAGATCAACGAGCTCCGGAGCCTGATCCAGTACAACGAGGACCGGCTGGATGCCGAGGATTACGAGTTGCTGCAGGGCGAAGGGGCGGAGCCCGATCCCCGCGGCGAGGCCGTCACCGACGGGCTGATCGGGGCCGACGCCGAAACCGTGGTCTGTTGGACCTGCGGCTCGTCGGTGGAGCGTGGCCAGATCGAGTCCACTATCGACCGGTTGAGGTCCCTTCGATCGGAGAAGGTCGAGGAGCTAAACGCCGTGAAAACCCGGCTCGAGGACCGGAAGGAGGAGAAACGGGAGGTCGAGCGCGAACGGAAGCGCCGCGAGACGGTCGAGACGAAACTCGACGAGATCGAATCGGAACTCGACCGTCGGACCGACCGGATCGACGCCCTGAAGTCGACCCGCGAGTCGCTGACCGGCGACGTCGAGGAGCTCGAGTCCCAAGTCGACAGCCTGGAGTCGGCTGACTTCGACGAGATCCTGTCGCTCCACAAGCAGGCAAACCAACTCGAGTTCGAGATCGACAGCCTGGAGTCGGATCTCGAGGACGTCACCGGGGAGATCGAGGCGATCGAAGCCGAAGTCGAACGCGCCGAGGAACTCCGCGCGACCCGGTCGGAGTTGGTCGAACAACTCACCGACCAGCGGACGAAGATCGACCAGATCGAGGCCGAGGCGGTCGACTCGTTCAACGGTCACATGGAGTCGATTCTCGACCTGCTGGGGTACGGGAACATCGAGCGGATCTGGATCGAACGGCTCGAAGCGCCCGTGGGTGACGACGGACAGACCCGGTTCGAACTCCACATCGTGCGGACCACCGACAACGGCACCGCATACGAGGACACCATCGACCACCTCTCCGAGAGCGAGCGGGAGGTCACCGGACTGATCTTCGCGCTCGCCGGATATCTCGTCCACGACCTCCACGAGGCAGTCCCGTTCATGTTACTCGACTCGCTGGAGGCGATCGACTCGAACCGGATCGCCGCCCTGGTGGAGTACTTCTCGGATCACGCCGACTTCCTCGTCGTCGCGCTCCTGCCGGAGGATGCACAGGCCCTCGACGACGAGTTCACCCGGGTCCGCTCGATCTGATCGCTCCAATAGGTTTTTGCCGCTCATCCGAGAAGTATTGCCAATGACTGACACGACCGACACCCAACCGTCGAGCAAGGTAGCGCGGTTGCTCTCCGAATACGGTCTCGAAGGGCTCGGCGAGGAGTTGGAGGATCGGTGGACCGGCGACGGGGTCGAGCGGACCAGCCTCCGTGATCTCGCCGACTACTTCAACAAGCGCCTCCTCGAACGGGCGCTCATCGACGCCGGGATGAGCGCGCTGGATAGCGACGTCTCGACGACGTACCGGGACCTGACCGACGACGACGTGAGCACCGGCGTCAGGACCGACACCCGGACTCGGCTCGACTCCAACGGGATCGACGTCGACGACCTCGAATCGGACTTTGTCAGCTACCAGGCGATCAGGTCGTACCTCACGGAGTACCGGGGCGCGGAGTACCGCCGGCTCTCCGACGAGGAAAAAGTCGAGAAGGACATAGAAAGCATCCAGCGGCTGATGACCCGAACGCTCTCCGTGACCGAAGAGCGGATCGAGAAACTCACCCGGACCGGCCGGATCGACGCCGACGGGGTCGAGGTGCTTCTCGACGTCCAGGTGTTGTGTGAGTCATGCGGGAGGCAGTACTCCGTCTCGGAGTTTCTCGACGAACGTGGGTGTGACTGCCGGCGGACGGAGTGATACTGTCGGCTATCGTCACGTGACGGATTTCGGCACCCCGGGGGTGTCGAAACTCGTCACCTCGGTATAGCCAACAGTATGAACACGCAGGAAGCCCTCGCCAGCCCCTTCCAGTCCCGCCCAACGGCGGAGTTTCGATCAGCTATCACCTATCTGGACACGACCCGCCCGTGGGGCCGAGAATTTATTATGAACGAACGTTATGAATTCGTATGAGCGAAACGGGCGGCTCCGAACCCGGATTCGGCAACCAGCGCGTCCGGGAGATCTACCGGGACGGGATGTACGACGGCGAGACGCCGGCATATCCGATCGCGTACGAGGACCTCCGGGAGGCGGCGTGGGAGGAGATGGACGAGCGGGCGCGCGCGTACGTCCACGGCGGCTCCGGAACCGAGGAGACCTTTCGCCGGAACACGGACTTCTCGGCCCACCGGATCGTGCCGCGGATGCTCCGCGGCGTCGAGGACCGTGACCTCTCGGTGGACCTGTTCGGCGACACGCAGGCGTTCCCGGTGATGGTGACACCGCTCGGGGTACAGTCGCTGCTCCACGACGAGGGGGAGTTGGCGACCGCCCGGGCGTGTGCCGCCCTCGACGTCCCGTTCACCCTGAGTTCGTTGTCCTCGACACCGATGGAGGAGGTCGCGGAGGCACTCGGCGACACCACAAAGTGGTTCCAGTTCTACTGGAGCTCGAATCGGGCGGTCGCCCGGAGCTTCCTCGACCGCGCGGAGACGGCCGGCTACGACGCCATCGTGCTCACGGTCGACGCCCCGACGCTCGGGTGGCGCGACCGGCTGCTCGAACGGGGGTACTATCCGTTCCTTGACGGCGAGGGCGTCGCGAACTACTTCTCCGACCCCGCCTTCCGGGCGGCGCTCGATGCGCCCCCGGAGGAGGATCCACAGGCGGCTGTCGACCTGTTTCTGGAGATCTTCGGCGACGAGTCGCTCACCTGGTCGGATCTGAGCTTCCTCCGGGAACACACGGACCTGCCGATCGTCCTGAAGGGCGTGCTCCACCCCGACGACGCGCGGAAGGCGCTGGACCACGGCGCCGACGCCGTCCAGGTGTCGACCCACGGCGGCCGCCAGGTCGACGGGTCGATCAGCGCGGTCGAGGCGCTGCCGGCCGTCGCGGACGCTGTCGGCGACGACGCGCCGGTGCTCTTCGACAGCGGCATCCGGCGGGGATCGGACGCGTTCAAAGCGCTTGGGCTCGGCGCCGACGCGGTCATGATCGGCCGCCCCTTCGCGTACGGACTTGCGATGGACGGCCGCGACGGCGTCGAGTGGGTCCTCGAAAACACAATCTCCGAGCTCGACCTCACGATGGGGCTCGCGGGCTACGACGACGTCACCGACATCGATGGGGAAGCGCTCGTCCACGAGGCGGAGCTGTAGGCGTCGGCCCCCAGACCGCTCTCACGTCCGGGCCGGCCACGTCCCGTACACCTCGTCGACCCGCTCGGCGAGCGGTTCGGGGTCGGTCCGCCCGGTGATCGTCTCGACGGGGTCGCCGTCGTCGAACAGCACGATCCCGGGGGCTGCGTTGATGCCGACGTCCCGGCAGAACTCCGGACACTGCTCGCCGTCGACCCCCCCGACCGGGGCGTCGTCCGGAAACGCCGCGAGCACCGCGTCGAGGTCCTGCTTCATGGCCTCACAGGGGTCACAGAACTGCTTCCAGACGGTGACGACCGCACGGTCGGCGGCCGTGGCGAACGCCTCGTAGCTGTCGTCGTCGAGGTGTTCGACCGCGCTCGGCACCGGAGTCGACGGGCCGAGTTCGGCGGCCATCCGCGCCATCCGCGTCAGTTCCGGACGGGTGTAGTCGCCGTCGGCCGCGGATCGGAGCGTGAGGAACGTCGCGAACTCCTCGCGGCTGACGTCCAGTTCGGCGACCTGGGCGGCGGCGTCGGCGGCCGACCCGAGGTCGAAGACGTCCGCGACCGACGCGTGGAAGTCATCGTCGGACAGCGACAGGTACGTGTCGTAGTACACCTCCCGGTCGGCCGCGAACGACTCGGTGACCGTGACCGCGTCGGTCTCCGGGTCGACCACGACGACGCCTTCGGACCGGAGCGATTCGAGCAGGTCTTCGGGGCGTGGGTCCGACATGGTTAGACGCCGAGGTACTTGTCGCGCACCGTCTGATCGGCCCGGAGCGCCTCGGCCGACCCCTCGAAGACGACCTGGCCGCGGTCGAGAACGTAACACCGGTCGGCGATCTGCATCGCGGCGATGGCGTTCTGCTCGACCAACAGCACGGTCGTCCCGTCGTCGTTGATGCGTTCGATCGCACTCTCGACGGCCTCGATGATCTGCGGCGCCAGCCCCTCGTAGGGCTCGTCGAGCATCAGGAGCGTCGTGCTCTGGTGGAGCGCGCGGGCGATCGCGAGCATCTGCTGTTCGCCGCCGGAGAGCGTGCCGGCCTTCTGGGTGCGGCGCTCGTCGAGCCGCGGGAAGTACTCGTAGATCTCCCCGGTGGACATGCCGTCGTCACCGAAGCTGAGGCCGCGGTTCCAGGTGTTGCTCCTGTTTCGCACCGTCTCCGCCAGCCGGAGGTTCTCCGCGACGGTCAGATCGGCGAACACGCGGCGCTCCTCCGGCACGAGCGAAATCCCTCTGACGGCGATATCCTCGGGGGGGTCGTTCGTGATCGCCGTGTCGTCGAACCGGACGGTGCCGTTCCGGACGTCCGGCGGCGTCGCCCCCGCGATGCATCGTAGGGTCGACGTCTTCCCGGCGCCGTTCCGACCCAGCAGCGCGACCACCTCGCCCTCCGTGACGTCCATCGACACGTTCCGGACGATGTGGCTCTCGTCGTAGTAGCCGTCGATCCCGTCGACGTCGAGGAGCGTCACTGTGCGGTCCCCCCGAGGTAGGCGTTTTGGACCTCCGGGTCGTCACGTACCGCTTTCGGGTCCCCGGCCGCGATGACCTGCCCGCGGTTGAGGACGACGATTCGATCGGAGATGTCGAAGACGATCTCCATGTCGTGTTCGACGAGCAGGAAGGTCAGATTCATCGCCTCCTTGACCTCCTTGATGAGGTTGACCGTCGACTCGGTCTCCTCGGGCGACATCCCGGCCGTGGGTTCGTCCATCAGGAGCATATCGGGTTCGCTTGCGAGCGCGATTCCGATCTCCAGCCGGCGTTTGTTTCCGTAGTCCAGGTCCGCGGCGGTCTCGTCGCGCTGGTCGTAGAGGCCGACGGAGTCGAGCACCTCGGCGGCCAGTTCGGTGACCTCCGGGTACGCGTTCTCGTGCCGAAAGAAATTGAGCCGGAACGCGCCGTGTTCGGCCGCCAGCGCCGCGATCGTGGCGTTTTCTTCCACGGTCAGCTCGGGGAACACCGACGCGGTCTGGAACGACTTGCTCATCCCGCGCTGGACGATCTCGTGGGGATCCATCCCGACGATCGACTCGTCTTTGAACCTGACGTCGCCGCCGGTCGGCTGGAGCCGCTGGGTGACGAGGTCGATGAACGTCGACTTCCCGGCGCCGTTGGGGCCGATGAGACTCACACCCTCGCCCCGTTCGATCCGGACGTCGACGTCGTCGACCGCCACGAGGCCGCCGAACTGTTTGGTCAACCCGTCGGTTTCGAGTACCGTCATCAGTCCTCACCTCCCGCCAGCGCGTCCCGGGCGGCCTCGACGCCACCCCAGATACCGGCCGGGAACAGCACGATGACCAGTACGAACACGGCGCCGAGGATGAGGTGCCAGAACGGGCCGATGACCTCCATGCCGCTGACGATGAACTCGATGTAGAGGTAGACGCCGGCGCCCAACAGGGGCCCGAACAGCGAGCCGACGCCGCCCAAGGCAGTCATGATGACAACCTCGCCGGAGGTGGTCCAGTACAGCGAGTCCAGCGGGACGTAGTTGCCCTCGATGGTGAACAGGCTCCCGGCGACGCCGGCGAAGGCCGCCGAGATGACGAACGCCATGAGTTTGTACCGCCAGACGTCGAGTCCGACGAACTCCGCGCGCCGCTCGTTCTCCCTGATCGCCCGGAAGACGATCCCGTACGGCGAGTGGAGGATCCGGTTGGCCGCGGCGACGGCGGCAACGGCGAGTACGCCGACGAAGAGGTACAGCGTGTTACCGGGGAGCATCCCGAACGCCCCGGGCAGCGGCTGGTGCAGATCCAAAACACCGAACAGCGGGCCGATGTCGACCGAGGTGAACCCGTTCTCGCCGTTCGTCAGGAACGCCAGCGGCGAGGTGGCGAGGTAGAACGCCATCTGTCCGAAGGTCAGCGTGAGGATCGCGAAGTAGATCCCGCCGCGCCGCAGCGAGAGGCTCCCGACGATCACCGACAGCAGAACCGCAAACCCCGTGCCGGCGAGGATCACGAGCAGCGGGTCGCTGCTGACGCTCGCGCTAAAGATCCCGGCCACGTACGCGGCACCACCCCAAAAGACGGCGTGACCGAACGACAGCAGACCGGTGTATCCCAGCAGGATGTCGAAGCCGACGGCGAAGATCCCCCAGATCAGCATCAGTGTCGCCAGTTGGTTGTAGCCGTCGAGCAGGGAGTTGAACACCACCGGAAAGACGAGCACGCCGAGTGACATCACCACCACCGTCGAGAACTCCCGATCGCGGAAGGCGCTCCACCGAGCCGCGAACCCCCGCCCGCGCTCCACCTCAGCCGGTGCCGTGGCGGCGGCGTCGCTGGGTTCGTCGCTCACGCGACATCGACCTCCGAACCCAGCAGGCCCTGCGGACGCACCAGGAGAACTGTGGCGGCGAGAGCGTAGAGTCCCACCCGGCTCCAGGCCGCGAAGCCGGTCTGGATCAGGGCGACCTGTACCGTTCCGAGCAGCAGACCGGCGACGATCGCGCCTTCGATCTTCCCGACGCCGCCGATGACGACCGTGAGAAACGCCGGCACGAGTTGTTCGGTTCCGATGTTTGGGTTGACGTTCGCGAGCGGCCCGCTGACTACGCCGGCGACCCCGGCGAGCGCAGCGCCGACCCCGAACACGACGAGGTACGGCCGGCTGAGTCTGATCCCGAGCAGTTTGACCATCTCGCCGTCGAGGGTGCCGGCTCGGACGATCAGCCCGAAGTCGGTGTGCTCGACCAGCAGATAAACCAGTCCGACGAGGACCGCCGCGATCACGATGACGCTGAGCCGCCAGCGGGGGAAGTTTCCGACGATCGGAAGCGCAACCGGCCCCGACGCCCACCCGGGTCTCGGGATCGACTGGCTCTGGCCGCCGACAAACGTCCGGATGATCTCCTGAACGACGACCGCGAGCCCGAACGTCACCAGGATCTGGTCGGTGTCGGGGCGGCCGTAGAACGGCTGGGCGACGAACCGCTCCATCGCCACCCCGATGACGAAGACGACGATCGGAACGACCACCAGCGCCATAATAAACCCGAGCCCGAACCCGACAGTTTCGTATCCCCAAGTGGCCAGGAGTCCGTTCGATAGCGTGACCTCCGTCGTGATGAACAACCCGAGGTACGCTCCGACGAGGTACAGCGCGCCGTGCGCGAAGTTGACGAATTTCAGCGTGCCGAGGATGATCGACAGACCCACCGCGAGGAGAACGTATATCGCCCCCTGTTGCAGTCCGTTCAGGAGGATCGTTACGACCTCCACGAGGAGACTCATCGCGGCGTCCCTCCGGTAGAGACGGGTACGGGTAC
>CAZDEJ010000044.1:0-16331 GCA_964504395.1 uncultured Halobellus sp.
TACTCTCCACCCTGCTGTATTGTAGTTTTAGTGATCACGCCGAGTCGCTCCTCGACGAGCACGAGGGCGGTCTTGAGGTCTCTCTGGCGACGTTCATCGAACTGTTCCTCGTCGAAGAACGGGGTTCCTTCGACCGCGAGTGCTGTGACGGCCGTTCTCGAACTGGCGACGTACGAGGGCGGCCCGGATGTGGTGTATCAGGCTTCGGAGAACATCGACGAAGGGGTGAAGACGTTCGATGCGTTCCACGCGGCGCTCTCCGGTGGCAGTATCATCTCCAGTGGCGGTGCATACGATGATGTCGATGGTGTCGAACGTGTTCGACTCGAACCCGACGAGGACGAGGATTCCGTACCGTAACTTCGGCGGCGTGCAGTTGGCGGTCACGACGGATCGGGCCGAGTCGTTGTAGTGAACGGAACGAGATAGCCGCGATCGGACTTGTGCGTCCGATATGAGTCCGTCCTCCGAGGAGCCATACTGGGTACGCGGGTGAAGTCGATTCGAACTCCGTGGCTTTCGGCGCGTCCAGCCACGACCGATGCCGGCTCACCGCGAGATCCCGTCGTCCCCGCCTTCGGCTGCGAGCGTCCGGACCTCCTCTGGTGTGACGACCGCGAGGTCGCCGTCGATTGTGCGTTTGAGCGACGCCGTGGCCGCCCCGTGAGCGAGCGCGTCCGCGACATCGCCACCGTTGATCCGACGCGCGAGGTACCCGCCGACGAACGCGTCGCCGCTCCCCACCGGGTCGAACGTCTCAGCTGTGTAGGCGTCCTGTTCGTACGCGTCACCGTGCTGGACCGCGACTGACCCGTGTTCACCCCGAGTGAGCACAACTGTCTCGAACTCGAACTCGTGAAAGAGACCAGTGGCCAGCTCGATTGCGTCGCCCTCCCGGCCCAGGCACGTTGCCACGTCGCGCTCGGCCGCGACGAGGATGTCGATGTGAGGAAACAGCGACTCGTAGGTCTCCCCCGCGGCGTCGGGTGTCCAGAGCTTCGACCGGTAGTTCAGGTCGAACACGGTCGCCGTCCCCGACCGGCGGGCAGTGGTGAGCAACGTCTTTGTCGTCTCTTCGAGCGTCAGCGACAGCGCGGGGGTGATCCCGCTGGTGTAAAACATCTCCGCGCTCTCCAGCGCGGCGGTCGGCAACTCCGAGGGCGTCGCGGTCGTGACTGACGCGTCGCGCCGGTCGTAGATCACTTCGGTCCCGCGGGGGGACTCGCCGTGTTCGAGATAGTACGCGCCGAGCCGTGCCGAGTTGGTGTCGTCCCACGCGATTGCGGGTTCGACGCCATGGCCTCGGAGCGCCCCGGTGACGCGCCGGCCGAGTGGCGACGCCGGAAGTTTCGACAGCCAGGTCGCCTCGCACCCGAGCCGCGCAGCCGCGATCGCGACATTGCTTTCGGCGCCGCCGATCGCGGTGTCGAGGCTCCGGGTCCGTTCGAGCCGCTCGCCCCGCGGCGGCGAGAGCCTGAGCATCGTCTCGCCGAACGTCACGAGATCCGTCATAACCGCGGATTCATTCAGGGTATACATAAGCGCACGTATTGGCAGTGCTGCGCGTGTCGGCAGTCGGCAGACCTCACTGCCGCGCCGATTCGACGGCGTCCCGGAACGACGCTGCGCGGTCCGTCAGCGCGCCGTAATCCCCGGCGGCGACTGCCTCGCTGTCGACGAGCGAACTCCCAACGCCAACCCCATCGGCTCCAGCTTCAATAAACGCCGTTACGTTGTCGAGGGAGACACCCCCAGTGGGAAAAAGCGGCAGCTGCGGGAGCGGCCCCATCAGGCTCCGGACGTGACTCGGCCCGAGCGTCGAAGCGGGAAACACCTTCAGCGCGTCCGCCCCCGCCTCGTAAGCGGCGACTGCCTCGGTCGGCGTCATGACGCCCGGCACGACGACCGCCCCGTGCCGGTTGCACGTCTCAACTACTCCCGAATCGAAACTGGGCGTCACGACGAACTCCGCACCCGCACGCAGCGCTGCCCCCGCGGTCTCGGCGTCCAGAACCGTTCCCGCGCCCACGAGTAGCTCGGATCGGTCGAACGCTCCCCGGAGCCGCCCGACGGTGTCGAGCGCTCCCTCCGTATCGGCAGTCACTTCGATAACGTCGATCCCTCCAGTGACCAGTGCGTCGGCGACATCGACGGTCCGCTCGGCAGGAACGCCTCTGAGTATCCCGACGATTCCGGTCTCCAGCAAGCGGTCGAAGCGGCTGTGAGTCTGCGCGTTCACGTCGGTTCTCTCCGGAGTGACCGGCTTAAATCGCCCGACAAACCGTTCGGCTCGTCAGACAAGCGTTCACTAATAGTAAACATGTCTGCGCTGCTGAGCGGTGTTTTTGTATAGCGAACGTACTGAGCGTGATCCGGCATAGGCACGCTGGTGACGGGCTACAGGATCCCATCAGGGGCGGGACTGACACCGACGCGTGGGGTCGTGTCAGTCGACGAGTTCGAGTTCGACCCGCTTGGCGGCGCTGAGAACCATCCCAGGCAGGTCCTCCTCGAGACGTTTCCCGGACAGCCGCTCCGCTGGACCCGAAACGGCGAGCGCTCCGGCGGGGGTTTTCCCGTTGTCATCGCGCCTGATTGGTGCGGCTACGGACCGCATATCACCGAACAGTTCGCCGCGGTCGAACGCTAGTCCGCGGTCCCTGACCGACCGGAGTTCGTCCTGGAGGTCCGACCGGGTGCCAACCGTGCGATCGGTCTCAAGGGTGAGCCCGACGGTGTCGACGTACTCGTCGACCGCCTCATATGAGCGGTACGCCAGGATCACCTTCCCTGCGGCAGTCGCGTGGAGTGGGGCCCGACTTCCCAGTCGGAGTCGACGATCGTTCCGGTCGGGATTAACGACGGCGGCGTGGACCGCCTCGTCGTGCTCCGGCACCACAAGCGCGGGCGACTCACCCGTCGACTGGGCCAACCCGTCGACCTCGGGGCAGGCGGCGTGGTGGAGTTCCATTCCGTCCCGCACCCCAATCCCGATGTCGAGGAACCGCAGTCCGAGTCGATACCGCCCTTCGTCGGAGACTACGATGCCCAGCCGCTCCAGCGTAGTGAGGTGGTTATGCACCGATGCCTTCGAGACGTCTAACTCCTCTGCGAGTTCCGTGACACCTGCTTCCCTCCCACCGTCTAGAGCGTGGACAATACGGGCGGTCGTGTGCACCGATCCGACGGGATACTCGGTCACGCTCCCGGCTTCGAGCCGGACAAAGTTAAGTACTGTTCAGTAACGAAGAACGGATTCGATAGGTGTTGATAAATAATGATGTATTCGTGAAACGCGGATGTTCGGGCATATCGCGGGTTGTAGACGCTTTATACGCCTATTACGACGAAATTCGTCGCTCCGGGCTGTTCACTATCGGAAAACGCTCGCAATATGAATATACGTTTCATGCCCATCAAAAACAGCGTTAGATGGCTTGTAACCCGGCTTCTCTGTCGGGTCTACGAAGAATTTAAATATCCGGTTTCCCTCATACCGAACGAAGACCACTATGACAAATAATGACAGGAGTTCGGTCGGGCGGCGGAGGGTTCTCGAGGGAGTCGGCCTCGCGGGGCTCGCAGGGTTAGCAGGGTGTGCCGGGACCGGTGACCCCGGTTCATCATCGACGACGGCGGCAAGTGATTCGGACGCGGGCGGTAGCACGGACGCCGAAACCACAGCGTCCGCTGAAGCAGCTATGGCGTCGTCAATCGAGGTGTGGGGGTGGGACGTGGCCGCGAAGTCCCTCGACCTCGTCGACGAACCGTACGAGGAGGCAAACGGTGGCGACGTATCGATCACTCAGATCGGCCGCGCGGATCTAAAGGATAAGTTCAAATCAACGCTACTCTCCGGCAGCGGCGCGCCGGCGGCATCAATGGTGGAGAGCGTCGACGCCGCGTCGTGGGTCGATACCGGTGGCCTCCGCGACATCTCCGGGTGGCTTGACGACTCCGGAATCAAAGGCGAGTTCGTCGAAGGCAAGTGGGGTCCCCTCGAATCGGACGCGGGGACGTTTGCGCTTCCGTGGGATATCGGGCCCGTCGGGACGTTCTATCGCCGCGACGTACTCGACGAATACGACATCGACGTCGGCTCCGTCGAGACGTGGGATCAGTACATTGAAGAAGGGCAAAAACTCCCCGACGATCGGTACCTGCTCAATCTTCCGTCGAACGACTACGACGGACTCTGGCGGATGATGTACCGACAGATCGGCGGTCAGCCGTTTACCTCGAACGGCGAGGTCAACATTCACTCCGACAAGAGCCTCCAAGTCGCGCGCATCCTCAATCGGATCCGTGACTCGGGTGTTGCTAACGATGTCGCGTCGTGGTCGTCATCGTGGTTTACCGCCTTCGGCGAGGGGACCACTGCGAGCCTCACCGCAGGCGCGTGGATGGAAGGGACGCTGAAAGCCGAACTCGGCGACACCTCCGGCCAGTGGGGTGTGTTCAAGCCGCCGGCCGTTGAGTCCGGGGGGTCGCGTGCGACGAACTGGGGCGGGTCGAACATCACAATCCCCGCGCAGGTCTCCGAGGAGAGAGCGCGCCGGGCGTGGGATTACATGTCGTTCGCTCTGGGCCGGCCGGAGAGCCAGCTCACGATGTATCAGGAGTTCGGCATCTTTCCGGCGCTCCAGACCACCTACGACTCCGAGGCGTACGACGAGCCACACGAGTTCTTAGACGGCCAGCCCGCTGGCCGGTTGTTCGCAGACATCGCACCGGAGATCAACCCGTACCGCTACACCGTCGATACCCCCGAGGTGACCAAGGCGATCAATACCCACTTCCGGGACATGATGGCCGGCGACAAGACCCCCAAGGAGGCGGTTGACGCTGCGGCACAACAGGTGGCCGATCGGACCGATCGCGACCTCACGTAGCGATTTCCGATGGCCACCCGAGACTCCCTGCCGGGGCCCGATCCCTCAGTTCGCGACCGGCTCCGCTTCGCCCGCCAGTCCGTCGGCGAACTCGTCCCGACCCCCGGTGAGGGAATCGTGGGGTACGTGTTCCTGCTCCCCGCGTTCGTGCTGTTCGGGGTGTTCCTCGCGTTTCCGATCATCTACACCTTCTACCTCTCGTTTTTCAGGTTCAACGGCGTCGGAAACGACACGCTGCTGTGGATCGAGACCGGGTTTTTTGAGTATAAGTTGACCAGTATCGCTGACCTCGAATTCGTGGGGCTCGCGAACTACACCGCGATGTTTTCCGACTCGCTGTTCCACCAGGCGCTTTTCAACACTACGTTCATCCTAGTGGTTCAGGTGCCGCTCATGATCGCGTTGGCGTTGCTGTTCGCGGTGGCGCTCGATGCGTCTTTCGTCCGACTCCGCGGTGTCTTCCGCACGGTACTCGCGCTGCCAGTATCTGCCAACTTGGTGGCGTACTCGACGGTGTTCCTGCTCATGATGCAGGACGCCGGGCTAGTGAACTACGTCCTGACCGCGGTCGGACTCCCGGCGATTCCGTGGCTGACGAGTTCGTTTTGGTCGCGGATGACGATCGTTGGCGCAGTGACCTGGCGCTGGACCGGGTACAACATGATTATTCTGCTCGCGGGGCTCCAGAACATCCCTCAGCAGTTGTACGAGGCCGCGGAGATTGACGGCGCAACCCGAATTCAAAAGTTCAGATACGTCACCGTCCCCCAGCTCCGCCCGGTCTTACTTTTCGTGTTTGTCACCTCCACGATTGGCACGTTCAAGCTGTTCAGCGAACCGGTGATCATCAACGGCGGCGGCGCGCCGCTGGACTCGACGATCACCATCGTTCAGTACATCTACCAGGCGGCGTTTATCGACTTCCGGCTGGGGTACGCCAGCGCGCTCACCTACGTCCTGATCGCGGTCGTCAGTGTGCTCTCGGCCATCCAGCTCAATGTCGGGGGTGAGTCCGATGCGTGAGGAGACCCGACGGGAGGCCGTCTGGCAGTTCCTCACCTACGGGTTCATCCTGCTCGGCGCCGTTGTGACGCTGGTGCCGCTGTACTGGATCTTCGTTGCCTCGACGCTAAAGGAGTCGGAGTTCCTCTCCTCGACCGACCCACGCTTGCTCCCGGGCGACAGTTTCCTCGGCAACTTCGGGGCGTTGCACGCGAGGGAGAACGTGCAGTTCGTTGGCCGCGTCGGCGAGATGACACAGTACGTCGACCTCGGGCCGGTGTACATCGCCTACGACTTCTGGAACCTCTGGAACATGGGTGCAATCGAGAGCAGTATCTTCGTTGCCGGGATATACACCGTCCTGTCGTTGCTCCTGTGTTCGATGGCGGGCTTCGCGTTCGCGAAATACGAGTTCCGGTTCAAACAGCCCATCTTCTACGCCATCCTGGCCACGCTGATCCTTCCGATCCAGCTGCTCGTCATCCCGCTGTTCTTGCTCATGAGCCAGATTGGGCTGACGAACAGCTACTGGGCGATCATCCTTCCGTGGCTAGCGAACCCGCTGGGAATCTTTCTCATGCGGCAGAACATGCGGTCGATCCCCGATGCGCTGTTGGAGTCGGCCCGTATGGACGGCGCTACGGAGTTTCAACTGTACTACAAAATCGCGCTGCCAACGATGAAATCCTCGCTCGCGGCGCTGTCGATCATCCTGTTTCTGTTCCAGTGGAACCTGTTCTTGTTCCCGCTGGTTATCCTGGATCAGGGCAAGTACACGATCCCCGTTGCGATCAACCAGCTCGTCGGTGCACAGCGCGTCTACTACGACCAGATAATGGTCGCCGCCACGCTGTCGATAATCCCGATTTTCGTCCTGTTTTTGTTCCTGCAAAAACAGTTCGTCAGCGGAATCCTCGCAGGATCGGTCAAGGAGTAACGGCCACCTATGTCAAACATAACACTCGATACGATACGTAAGGAGTTCGGTAGCGGTCAAGACTCGATCGTCGCGGTCGAGGACATCGACTTGGAGATCAGAGACGGCGAGTTCCTAGTCCTCGTCGGCCCCTCTGGGTGCGGGAAGACCACTACGCTCCGGTGTATTGCCGGGCTCGAAGACGTCACCAGCGGCCGGATCACGTTCGGCGACAAGGACGTGACCGGCCTCCGCGCTCGGGAGCGCGATGTCGCGATGGTCTTCCAGAACTACGCCCTGTACCCGCACATGGATGTGCGCCGGAACCTCGGGTTCGGGCTGAAGCTCTCGACGAAGCTCCCCGCTGCGGAGATCGACCAGCAGGTCGAGGAGGTCGCGGAGATGCTGGGAATCGAGGAGCTCCTCGGTCAAAAGCCCAAGGAGCTCTCCGGCGGTCAACAACAGCGGGTCGCGTTAGGGCGGGCGATCATCCGTGACCCCGAGGCGTTTCTTATGGACGAACCCCTCTCGAACCTCGACGCGAAACTCCGCTCGCAGATGCGGACGGAGCTCCAGACGCTCCAGCACGACCTCGACGTGACGACTGTGTACGTCACCCACGACCAGACCGAGGCGATGGCGATGGGCGACCGGATCGCAGTCATGAACCACGGGACGCTCCAGCAGGTCGGGACTGCCGAAGAGGTTTACCGCGACCCGGTGAACGAGTTCGTCGCCGACTTCATCGGCTCGCCCAGCATCAACGTCTTCGACGCGACTGTCGACGGCGCGCGCCTCGACGGCCCGGGGGCGTTCACCTACCACCTCTCGGAGACCGCCCCGGTCGAGCGGCTGGACACGGTTCGGGTAGGGATCCGCCCCGAGGACATCACGCTCGTCGACGACGGGATCGAGTTGGGGGTGAACGTGCTCGAACCGATGGGCAACGAGAACTTCCTGTACGCCACGCTCGGTCATCAGGAGGTCACTGCTCGTATCTCCCCGACCAACCGGCCGCAACCCGGCAGGTCGGTGTCGTTCGCCGTCGATGAGGCGGCGCTGTACCTGTTCGACCCCGAGACGGGCGATTCGCTGAAAACCAAGCGCGACGGCGAGGTACCGTCGGGCCCCGACTCGATCCCGAATCGGGAGGGTGTCCAGTCCGACGTCGGCACGGGTGCGGGCACCGGGTCGAGCACCGACCCGATCGAGGAGACGATCGAATGACGCGGATCGTCGAGTACGACCTGTATCAGGTCCCGCCGCGATGGCTCTTCCTGCGGATCGAGACCAGCGACGGCCGCGTTGGGTGGGGTGAGCCCGTCGTGGAGGGCCGAGCGCGGACAGTCGAGACTGCCGTCGAGGAGCTGCTCGATACCTACCTCCTCGGCGAGGATCCGACGCCGATCGAGGATCACTGGCAGACGATGTACCGCGGCGGGTTCTACCGCGGCGGGCCGGTCCTCATGTCCGCGATTGCCGGGATCGACCAGGCGTTGTGGGACCTCAAAGGTAAGCAGTTCGGCGCGCCGGTCTACGAACTCCTGGGCGGCCGGGCCAGAAACCGGATCCGAGTGTACCAGTGGGTCGGTGGGGATCGTCCGGAGGGGGTCGCTCAGGCAGCAAAGGAGAAGGTCGAGGAGGGGTTCACCGCGCTGAAGATGAACGCGACAGCGGAACTCCGCCGGATCGACACCCCCGGCGCGGTCGACACCGCTCGCGAACGGATCGCGACCGTCCGGGAGGCGGTCGGTCCGGAGGTCGACATCGGCGTCGACTTCCACGGCCGCGTATCGAAGCCGATGGCCAAGCGGCTCACGAAGGCGTTGGAGCCTCACGAGCCGATGTTCGTGGAGGAGCCGGTGCTACCGGATCACAACGACTGGCTGCCGGAGTTGGCTGCGAGCACGACTATTCCGATCGCGACCGGCGAGCGTATGTACTCCCGGTGGGATTTCAAACAGGTGTTCGAAAACAGGTCGGTGGACGTCATCCAGCCCGATCTCTCACACGCCGGTGGCATCACCGAGGTGAAGAAGATCGTCGGGATGGCCGAGGCGTACGACGTGGCCATGGCTCCTCACTGCCCGCTTGGCCCGATCGCGCTCGCGTCGTGTGTCCAAGTCGATGCGTGTTCGCACAACGTTCTCATCCAAGAGCAGAGCCTAGACATCCACTACAACAAGGGGAGTGACGTCCTCGATTACCTCTCCGATCCGTCGGTGTTCGACTACCACGACGGGTACATCAAGATCCCGACTGACCCCGGCTTGGGGATCGACATCGACGAGCGGCGCGTCCGGGAACTGACCGACGAGGTTGACTGGCACAACCCGGTCTGGCGCCACGAGGACGGCAGCGTCGCGGAGTGGTGACCGTGGTGGCACACAGATTCGACGACAGCGTTGCGGTCGTCACCGGGTCGACTCGTGGCATCGGCGCGGGCGTCGCGAAACGGCTCGCGAGCGAGGGCGCGCGAGTCGTCGCTACCGGACGTACCCGCGAGGCAGGTGAGCGCACCGTCGACGCGATTCGGGAGGCCGGTGGCGAGGCGACTTTCGTGCGTGCAGATATGCGCAACCGTGACGACATCACGGCGCTGTTCGAGGCGACAGTCGAATCCTACGGTGGAGTCGACGTCCTCGTAAACAACGCCGGGATCGAAACGGAGACCGGGGTTACGGAAGCGACGATCGACGAGTGGGAACTCGTTGTCGAGACCGACTTTCGAGGGTTCTGGCTGTGTGCAAAGGCCGCGGCCGACCGGATGGACGAGGGCGCGATTGTCAACACCTCCTCGAACCACGCGTTCCTCACGATGCCCGGGTTGTTCCCATACAACGCGGTCAAGACGGGTATCAACGGCATGACCCGGGCGATGGCGCTCGACCTCGGGCCGCACATTCGAGTGAACACCGTCAACCCGGGGTGGGTCGCGGTCGAGCGAACGGTATCGGAGATGGGAGACGACAGGCGTCGGGAGCTCGAATCGATCCACCCGGTCGGGCGGATGGGTACCCCGGAAGACGTCGCGGCGGCGATCGCGTTCCTCGCCAGCGACGAGGCGGGGTTCGTCACCGGGACGACCCTGCTCGTCGACGGCGGCCGAGCCGCAGTGATGCAGGACGACACCCTCCCGGACTACCGGCAACGGCGGGTCGACGGGCCGGGTACTCACTCGGAGGGCGGCGCGTGACCAGGATCGACGTCGGCCGGACGGTGGTCGCATACGACTCCGACACCCGGCGGCTTGAGATCCGGTCGCCCCCAGAAGGTAGTAACTCCGAGCCGCTGTGTACAGGACGCGTGGGTGTCCGCGCTGTTGACGGCGACGCGGCGTCGGATCCGGATCTGGCCGTCGACGCGTCCATCGAGCCGACGGCGTTCGGGGCCGTCGACATCGCTGTCGCGGTGGAGAACCGGTCGGCGGCACCGGTCCAGGTCGCGGGGATCGACGTGGTCGACGGCGGTACGCCGTTCGGGCCGGCAGACCGGGTCTTCGAGCACGGGTACCAGTCGTGGACGCCGACCGCGACACTGCGGCTCGACGAGTCGTTCCCTTCGGAGGAGCCCGCTAACCGGCCGCAGATGATCGACCTGGCTGCGCCCGCTGACGCGCGGACGAGCCACGCCGTGACGGCGTTGTCGGGCGACCCAGGCCGGTTGATGCTCGGATTCCTCGACCACGACAGCTATCTCTCTCGGTTCGACCTCCGGACTGGCACCGGGGGGACCGACATCACCGCGGTCTGTCCGCTCGACGGCGTCGCGCTTGCCCCGGGCGAGCGCCGCGAGGCTGCGACCCTTCGGGTCGACGCAGGTCGTCCCGTTACGGCGGCGCTGGACGACCTCGCGTCGGCGATCGGCGACCGGATGGACGCCCGGATCCCCGAGTCGGTCCCCACCGGATGGTGCTCGTGGTATCATTACTTTACCGGGGTGACCGCGGCCGATATCCGCACAACGATTGATGACCTCGACGCGTGGGGTACCGATCTCGACGTACTTCAGGTCGACGACGGCTACGAGACCGCCTTCGGCGACTGGCGGACGCTCGCTGACGGCTTCGAGTCGATGCGGGTGCTTTGCGATGATGTTGTCGACGCGGGGTACACGCCCGGGCTCTGGGTCGCGCCGTTCTACGTCCAGGCGGACTCGGGGCTCGCGGCGTCACACCCCGGGTGGCTGTTGACCGAGGATGGTGAGCCCGTCGACGCCGGGGCACGCCACGGGCCGATGTACGCGCTGGACACGACCCATCCTGGAGTAATCGAGTGGCTACGGAATACCTTCGAGACGATTGTCGACGAGTGGGGGGTTGCATACCTCAAACTCGACTTCCTCTACGCGGCCGCGCTCCCGGGGGACCGCCACGCCGATGTGACGCGCGCGGAGGCATACCGCCGTGGGTTGTCGACGATCCGCGACGCAGTCGGCGACGTCTTTGTCTTGGGGTGTGGCGCGCCGGGGTTCGCGAGCGTCGGGCTCGTGGACGCTATGCGGGTCGGTCCAGACACCGCTCCCTACTGGCGGCGCGAGGGCGACGCCGCGAGCCAGCCAGCCACCGAGAACGCGGTCCGGAACGTCCTCAATCGGCAGTTCTGCCACCGCCGACTGTGGATCACCGACCCGGACTGTCAGTTGGTGCGGACCACGACGGCGCTTTCCGACGTCGAGCGTGAATCGTTCGCGGTGCTGGTGGCGCTGTCCGGCGGGTCGAACCTCCTCAGCGACGCGGTCGCGGAGATCGATAAAGAGGGCCGCCGGCTGTTCGAGCGGACGCTCCCACCGATCGGTGGCGGGCGAGTTGAATCACGGGCGGAACGCGAGTTCCCGGATCGCATCGTTTGCGACCGCCCGGCCGACGGCGGCGCCGCGGTCGCCGCGTTCAACTGGACCGACGACCCGCGGACGGTTCGGGTCGATCCCGCGAACTATGTCGACCGAGCTGATCCGGACGGCTCAGGTCATGCCGACCCGTACACATGGGATGCGCTCGCGACCTCGCCTCGCGAACGGCTCTCACGGGACACAATCGAGCGGACGGTGGCGCCACACGGGTGTGTACTGGTCCACTGCACGCCCGCGCCGCCGGAGCCCCGGCCGACGCTCGTCGGGGCCACACACCTCGCGAACGTGGCGTCACAGCTCACCGCGGTCGGGTGGACCGACGGGACGCTGACGGCGACGCTGGACGCCGACGCGCCGATGGAGCTGGTGATAGCGACCCCCGACGGGTGGCGGCCAGCCAGCCGGGAGGAGTCTACACGGATCACCGACGAACCGATCGGGAGCGACGGCGTCGTGACTGTCGCCGCGACTCCCGGACCGAACGAGTTCCGATTCGAATGACAGACACACACGAGGATATGGACGGACGGCACAGTCCGCAACTAACGGACAACCGACAAGTAGCGACGGATGGGGGGTCCACAGCCACCGCTGTAACTCCGCGCGTCGGCGTCTGTTACTTCCCCGAACACTGGCCGCAGGAACGGTGGGAGACCGATGTCGAGCAAATGGTTGAGGCCGGCATCGACGTGGTCCGGATGGGAGAGTTCTCGTGGGGACGGATCGAACCCGAGCGCGGGGCGTTCGACTTCGAGTGGCTCGACACCGCCGTGTCGCTGTTCGACGACGCGGGGATCGACGTAGTGCTCTGTACCCCAACCGCGACCCCGCCGAAGTGGTTGATCGATGCCCACCCCGAGATCCTCCAAGCCGAACCCGACGGAACCATCCGTGAGTTCGGCAGCCGCCGTCACTACTGTTTCAACTCCACGGTCTACCGCGAGGAGACGGAACGGATCGTCCGGAAGATGGCCGAGCGGTACGCCGACGCCGAGGCGGTCGTCGGGTGGCAGGCCGACAACGAGTACGGCTGCCACGACACCATCCGATGTTACTGTTCGGACTGCGCCTCGGCGTTCCGCGAGTGGTGCCGCGAGCGGTACGGCACCGTCGACGCGCTGAACGGGGCGTGGGGGACGGCGTTCTGGAGCCAGCAGCACGCCGCCTTTGCGGAACTCGATCCGCCGGGACACACTGTGGCTGATCACCACCCCTCGCGACGCCTCGCATATGCCCGGTTTGCGAGCGAGAGTGTCGCCAGCTACAATCGATTACAGACGGAACTCCTCCGGGGAATAAACGACGAGTGGTTCGTGACACACAATTTCATGGGCCACTTCGAGACCCTGGACGCGTTCGAGGTGGGGGAGGATCTTGATTTTGCGACGTGGGACTCGTACCCCACCGGATTCGCGCAGTTCCGGGAGCCGTCGACGGTGACTCACAACCGGCTCCGGGCAGGCGACCCGGACCAGGTGAGCTTCAACCACGACCTCTACCGGGGCCCGGCCGGCTTCTGGGTGATGGAGCAACAACCAGGCGACGTGAACTGGCCGCCGCGGTGCCCACAACCCGGCGAGGGCGCGATGCGGCTGTGGGCCCACCAGGCAGTCGCCCACGGCGCGAACGTGGTGTCGTACTTCCGGTGGCGACGGTGCCGGCAGGGACAGGAGCAGTACCACGCTGGCCTCCGAAAACACGACGGTTCCGCCGACCGGGGGTACGACGACGCCGCCCGCGCTGCAGCGGAATTCGACTCGCTCGGCCATCTCAACCCAGTCGACCCCGATGTCGCGGTGTGTGTCTCCTACGACGACCTCTGGGCGGTCTCGGAACAGCCCCACGCCCCGGAGTTCGAGTACTGGCGGCTGGTCGACTCGTTCTACCGCGCACTCCGTGCTCGCGGCCGCCAAGCCGATATCGTCGAAGCCGACGCCGACCTCAGCCGGTATGCTGCGGTCGTTGCCCCGACACTCCACCTTGCCGACGAGTCCCTCGCGGCCCGGTTCGAGGCGTACGCCGCGGACGGTGGCCACCTGCTCGTGGGGCCACGGACAGGGTACAAGCTCCCTGACAACCGGCTCCAGCCGGATCTCGCCCCCGGCCCGTTCGTGGACCTCGTTGGCGGCACCGTCGACCAGCACGAATCCCTCCCCGAGTCGATGCCGACGCGGCTCACCTACCGCGGCGACGAATACCAGTTCCGGACGTGGGCCGAGTGGCTGACGCCCGAGGCGGCACGCCCCGTCGGCGAGTACACCGCAGGCGCCGCGGCCGGCCGTCCGGCAGTTCTGCACCACGATGTCGGCGCTGGTTCGGTCACGTACTGTGGCGTGTGGCCGGGGTCGAACCTTGCCGACGCCTTAGTGACCGACCTCCTGGATCGAACCGGCGTTCCCTACGCCGACCGCTTCCCGGAAACCGTCCGGGTGGCCGAACGGGACGATCGCACATGGGTGCTCAACTTCGGTAGCGACCCGATAAACGTCGATGTACCCGACAGCGCAGTGTGGCACATCGGCGGAGCGTCGATCCCGGCGTATGGGGTCGGCGTGGTCAGCACCGAGGTGTGCGACGTTTCCCTCCACTGATAGCCTCCCACGAGTGGAGTCGTGGGCTTTCTCCTCGAGCCACCGTAACTCCGCGCTGAAACGCGCGGGCTCATTAGGTTGGAATCCCGCGGCAAGGATGCAGTAGACTCGAGCACTCCGTGGTTCCGCGCACTCGTCGAGGAGGCTCATACTGTCGGCTATCGTCACGTGACGAATCTCGACACCCCGGGGTTCTGAAAATCCTCAGATGAGTATACCCAACAGTATCAAGCGGTGACAGACGCGAGTCTCGCGGCCGTACCCGTGAACACCGGGAACGAAAGGAAGTGGGACGGGTCTTCCGCGCGCGCTCCGTCGGGTCCGGACGGACCGGGAGGGACCCGCGAGGAGAACGGGTTGGTTCCACCCTCACAGCCTGCCGTCGGCAGCAAGGCTGTTGAAGGCCGTAGTCGGCAGGCTGGAACTCCCGGAGTACGGGGAGATCGAGGACGGCCGACGGCTCGCGGATCTCTCGATAGCGGCGCACCGGATCGTCCCGCACACGTGGACGCGAGCAAGCGGGCGTACAACAGGACGACGATCGAGGAGTGAGAGGCCGTCCAGACGGAGACCGACGGCCTCGTCGCGGCGACGATAGCCGGAGGACCGATGTCGCCACGGCCCGAGTGACCTGGCGGGCACCTGTCGGGGGTGCCCGAGACATCAGTTGGCCCTACTGATGTGTGTGACACGACCACACCACGGAAGGATTGTTACGGATCCTCCCCGGATCGACACGGTATGGGAGACACTCTCGAACGAACACACGCCGCGGGAGCGCACCGCCGATGACGCTCGGACTCGAGGCCGACCAGCCGGTTGTGGGGATGGTTCACCTCGACGCGCTCCCCGGCGCCCCCGACTTCGACGGCGACAGGGCGGCAGTCCGGGAGGCGATGCACCGGGACGCCCACCGGCTCGCGGCCGGCGGTGTCGACGCCGTGATGGTGGAGAACTTCGGCGACGCCCCGTTCTACGCCGACAGCGTTCCGACACACACCGTGGCGTCGATGGCCGCGCTGGTCGCGGACCTACGGGACGTGGTCGACCTGCCGATCGGCGTCAACGTGCTCCGGAACGACGCCGAGGCCGCGGTCTCGGTCGCCGCCGCGACGGGTGCGTCGTTCGTCCGGGTGAACGTCCACACCGGCACCCGCGCCACCGACCAAGGGGTCGTGACCGGGCGGGCCGCCGAGACCGTCCGGCTCCGGGACCGCCTCGATGCCGATGTCGACATCCTCGCCGACGTTGACGTGAAACACTCCGCGCCGGTCGCGGAACGCCCGATCGACGAGAGGATCGCGGACCTGCTCGAGCGGGGGAAAGCGAACGGGATCATCGCCAGCGGCGCCGGCACCGGCCGCGAGACCGACCGCGAACACCTCGAAGCAGTCGTCGACGCCCGCGACCGCATCGACGGTGGCGTCCCCGTGTTCGTCGGTAGCGGCGTCACCCGCGACACGGTCGCGGACGTGCTGCGCCTCGCCGACGGCGCCATCGTCGGAAGCGACCTGAAACAGGACGGCGAGACGACAGCGCCGGTCGACGAGAGTCACGTCCGGGAACTCGTCGACGCCGCCGGTCACTGATCCGGTAACTCGGCCGGCGTTGCGAGCGCTCCCCGGGGTCCCGGCGCGGCGCAGTTCCGCGCGGCGGCAGTGGCGGCGATCCGCCCTGCCGCTGTGGCTCCGGCGTCGCCGACGAGCCACGCGTGGATCAACGCCGCGGTGAACTGGTCGCCCGCGCCGGTGGTATCGACCGGATCACACTCCCGCGCGGGGACGTGCACTGGCTCGGCCGCGCCGTCGGACAGGTACGCACCTGCCGCACCCGCGGTGACTGCGACGCGTTCGGCGCCGGCGCTACGTAGCGCCCGCACGGCAGCGGCGGGGTCCTCGTCCAGATACGACCGGGCCGCGACCTCGTTCGTGACGAACAGGTCCGCACCGGCCGCGAGCGCGTCGATCGTCTCCGGGGTCGTCCCCCGACCCTCGAGTTCCGAGAGTGGTCCCGAGAGGTCGAACGCTAAAGCGTCGATCGCGCCCGTCCGTCGGAGCTCGACGAGATCGCGCACCACCC
>CAZDEJ010000045.1:0-15756 GCA_964504395.1 uncultured Halobellus sp.
GTGGCTCCGACGACGAGTCGGGGCCGCAGACGGTGTACGTCTTCAACACGGGCGATATGACGGTCAGCGTGATCGATGCCGCGGCCGACGAGCTCGTGACGACGACGTTCCTGGGCGCGACGGCGTCGTTCCCCTCGAACCAGTTCCTGCCGGGGATGCTCACCGGCGGCAACGACGCGATGTGGCTGAACGTCGAGCAGGGCGTTCAGGCCGTCACCGCCGGCTCCCTGTCGGAGGCGGCGTCGCTGGACACCGGGTCCGGGGTAAACTTCCTGGAGGTCACCCCGGACGGCGAGCACCTGGTTGTCAGCGCCCGAGAGCCCGCGCACAAACAGTACCGGCTCGACGCCGACCCGTCGTCGGACTCCTTCAGCGAGGTCACGGCCGAACTCGACCGGACCGACGAGGGCGGCCGCGGCGACAACGACGGCCCCGGTCCGTGCGACGTTACCATCCACCCTGAAGCTCAGTACGCGTACGTCCCGGACATCTTCGCCGACAAACTGAGCGTCATCGACTACGAGTCCTTCGAGATCGTGAACCAGGTGTCGGTCGACCCCGTCGGCGGTGCGGACAACGTCAGCCCGTGGATGGGGACCGCCTCCTGGGACGGCGATACCCTGCTCGTGGAGAACAACGAGGGCGACACCGGCACCGAAAGCGTCTGGGACATCAGCGACCCAACTGACCCCGAGGAGATCGCCCGGCTCACCCCCGACGACGGACTCGGCGAACTGCCGCTGACGAGCGAGATCGGCCCGGATTCCGAGACCGCGTACGTGTTTACCCCGAACTCCGAGGACGTGACCGTGATCGACCTCACCGCAAACGAGGTCACGGGT
The DNA here is from genome assembly GCA_964504395.1 of uncultured Halobellus sp. Taxonomy (GTDB): domain Archaea; phylum Halobacteriota; class Halobacteria; order Halobacteriales; family Haloferacaceae; genus Haloquadratum. The sequence goes on from CAZDEJ010000045.1 coordinate 843, forward strand.
CGGATCGATCTCGGCGGGAAGGCGTTCGTCGGCACCTGGGACCCCGCCCGGACGAAGCTTTACGCCCCGGTCCAGACCGCAGACGAGGTGAAAGTGATCGACCACGCCGCGGGGGAGGTCGTCGAGACCATCTCCGTGGGCTCGAAGCCGTACGGCGCCACTGCCGGCACGGTCCGGCCCGAGACCGACACCTCAAGCAACCTGCTCGCGTCGCTGGCGGCCATCGGCGTCGAGATCCCGGGTGGCGGCACCACGTATTGTATCGGCGAGTGCGCCTGCGGCCACGAACTCTGATGTCCGACGAGCGGCCCGACCTCACGCGGCGGTCGCTGCTGGCGGCAGCCGCGGGCGCGGGCGTCGCGAGCACCGCGGGGTGTTCGGGCGTCACCACGCCCTCCGACGTCGCCGCCGCCGCGAGCGTCGGCGGCAACGTCGGCTACTTCCGCGGCCCCACGCAGGCCGACCCCGGGAGTTCGACGTTTGTCGACGCCCGCTCGATGGAACAGTACCGGAGCGAGCACGTCTACGGCGCCCGTCACGCCCCGATCGGGACGCTCGAAACGCGGCAGGCAAGCGACGACGGCCTCGCTCCCGACACCGAGGGGTTGGCGTCGGCGCTGGGGTCGATCGGGATCGCCCCCGGCGACGACGTGGTGGTCTACGGCAGCAGCGTCGGGTCTCGGGTCTCCCGGGTGGTGTTCGCGCTGGAGTACCTGGGTCACGAGGGCGACGTGTTCGTGCTCAACGGCGGCTACGAGGCGTGGAGCGGCCGGGTGGGGGTCGGCAGCCGTGATCGTGGTGCGGTCGACTACGACTCCGACCCACGGGACGACCTCGTGGTTACCCGCAAGTGGGTCGCAGACCGGGTGGGGGCGTTCAACGACGACGGCCCCGGTCTGGTTGACGTCCGCCCCCCGGAGGCGTACCTCGGGGCCGGACAGTCCGACGCCCTCGTGGCGTCGAACGCCCGCCACGGCCACCTCCCCGGCGCGATCAACGTCACGTGGACCGGCAACATCGACGGCCGCGAGTTGGTTGACCCGGGCACGCTCGCGGAACTCTACTTCAGCCGCGCGGGGCTGCGCCAATCCGGTAGTACGGTCGTCTACGGCCACGGGAACGTCAACCCGACCAACACCTGGCTGGTTCTTCGGGCGCTCGGCGCCGACGACGTCCGGCTCTACGAGGGCGGGTTCGGCGAGTGGGCCAACGTCGATGCGGACCGGCGCGGCCGGTTTCCGGTGGAGACGAAGACCAGTACGGTAGTCGAGACCTCCGGCTCCGTCGACAGCGGCGACGACGGCGGCTTCTCGTGTACGGGCTGATGCTGGTCGCCGTGCCGTGTTCCGACGACGACTGCCTCCTCCTCCTTGACGCCGCCGACGGAGCCGAACAGGGGCGGATCGGGGTGGGCGACCATCCCGTCCACCTCGCGGTCGTCGACGGGCGGACGTTCGTCGCCACGATGGGTGACCGCGCGGTGAGCGTCGTCGCCGACGGCGGGGTTCACCGGGTCGAAACCGGCGTCCTCGGCCCCTCGCACCTCGCGACCACTGACGACGGCGACGTGCTGGTGCCGTGTACCGGCGGCGACGCGCTCGCGATCATCGACGCCGAGCGGCTGGAGCGCCGTGCCCGGGTCGGGGTCGGCGCCGAACCACACGACGTTGCGGTCCGCGACGGCCTCGCGTTCGTGGGGAGTCGCGCCGACGGGACCGTGACCGTCGTCGACCCCGCGGCCGCAACCGTCGAAGCAACCCACCACCTCGCACCCGACGCCCGGATCCAGGGGGTCGAAGCGACTCCAGAGGGGGTCTACGTCGTCGACCAGCGGAACGCCCGGTTGTCCCGGCTGACCGCCGACGGTGTGACGGGCAGCGTCCCGGTTGGTTCGAACCCCTACGACGCGGTCGTCGACACCTCCGACGTGCTGGTCGCCGGCCGCGCCGACGGGACCGTGACCGCGGTCGGCAGGGCGCAGGGGTTCACGGACGACGACCCGGACCGACGGGTCCACGACGTCGGCGGCCACCCCAGCGGGGTCGTGGTCGCCGACGGCGAGCCGTGGGTGCTCGACCGCGAACGGGCGCACGTGGCATCGCTCGTACCCGCGCCGCCAGCAGGCGATAGCGGCGCCGCACGCGAGCACCCGTCGGGTCGGCGCCGGATCGAGGTCCCACATCCCACGTTCGCCGCCGGAGGTGTGCCCGACGATACGGTGATCTACCTGAGTCACTACGGCGACGCAGCGGTCAGTGCCGTCGACGTCGGCGCCGGCCGGGTGGTCTGGACCGCGGAGACCCCCGCGCACCCGTTCGAGCCCGCAGTCGTCTGAGCGCCGTTCCGTTCTGCCTCCCAGCCGCCGGTCAGTCCTGTCGGGCCAACAGCACGGCCGCGACCACCAGACACGCCACGAACCCGCCGAACGCGAGGTCGTAGCTAGCGTAGGTGGCGACGATGCCGACGTACGCCGGCCCGATGGCGTTCGCGCCGAGAAACAGCGCCCGCGCCGCCCCCAGGTCGGCGCCCGTCCCGTCGGCCGGAGCGCCGTCGAGGATGATGGCGTCCGCGAGCGGGAACCCGGTCTTGTACCCGAGCGCGAAGACCCCGACCGCAACCCAGATCGCGAGGGTCGATCCGGCGAGGACGAGTGCGGTCATCGCGGCGGCGGCGACCGACAGCCCCCCGACTGCGACCCCGCGGCGGGACACCCGGTCGCCCAGGATCCCCGCGGCGGGCTTCACCGCAACCCCGACGGCGAACACGATCGCGAAGGTCAGCCCCGCGAGGCTCTCGGAGAACCCCTTCGACCGCGCGAGGTAAGTCGGCACGAAGTTGATGAACCCGCCGACCATGAAATAAAACAGCGCGAACGCGACGAGCGTCTCCCGCTGTCGGCTGCTCCCGACCAACCGGCCGACGGTTCCCCGGATGTCGAGGGTCGCCTTCCCGACGTGGTACCCCTCTCGTGTCGTGACGGCGTAGACCGCCGTGAGGATCGCGAGTCCGACCGCGATCGGAAAGAACGGTGTCCGCCACGTGAAGTACGTTAGCGCGACGACCGCCAGCCCCGAGGAGACCAGCCCGCCGGCGTCGGTGCCGGCGGCGTAGATCCCGAGCGCCCGGCCGCGGTCGTCAGTGAACAGATCCGAGAGCAGTGCCCGCGAGGGGATCGAAAACAGCCCCTTCCCGATCCCGACGACGGTTGCGGCGACCACGAACGTCGCCAGTCCGGCGGTGGCCCCGAAGAGCCCGAACCCGACCGCCAGGATCACCAACCCGGGCACGATCAGCGAGGTCCGGGTCCACCGGTCGGAGTACTCCCCGCTGGGGTACTGGACCACGGCGTAACTCCCTTGGAAGATCGCGAGCGCGATCCCCGCGGTGGCCTCGGTGATCCCGAGGTCGGTGATGATGGTGGGGAGCAGCGGCGACAGCAGGAACCGGCCGGTCTGGAGCGTCGCCCACCCCAGTGACACGACGACCAGCATCCGGCGCGCGTACCCGGTCCCGTCCGCCGATCCCGTCGCCACCGTCGACTCGGTCACGTCTCCATTTCTACCCGGCTTACTGAGGTGGCTTCCGGTTTCGGACCGTCGGCCTCGTGGTACCGACCATCCGCACGTGAGGAGCCTCGACGCCTGCGGGTGGTACACAGCCTCTGCGGGGATCCCTACCGGAATCAGGCGTCGGCGGGGATCGCTGGTAACGGATCGGTTCGGAAGAATTCGCTGTACCCGTAGTCGCCGTCGGGATAGTACGACGGCGGGTCGGCGGTCACGGTGCTGTACAGCTGGATCTGCCCCTTGAGCTCGCCGGAGTCGGCGTACTGGATCGGGTTCGCAAACAGCGTGTCGAACTCGATTGCGCGGGTGGCTTCGGTGACCGCCTGCGGGTCGGCCGCCCCCGCGTTCTCGATAGCCTGGGCGATGAGCTTCCCCGTGACGTATCCGTGGGCGGTGTGGGTGTTGAACTGCTCGCCAACCGACTGGGCGTACCGCGCCGCCACCTCGGCGAACTCGTCGCTGTACGGGTCAGCTAAGTGGACGTGCGTGAACCCGCGGCCGGCGTCGGCGCCCAGTGCCGACCGCACGACGTCCGGCGGGAACGACGACCCGGTCACGACATCGGGGTCGTAGCCCAGTTCGTAGAGTTGCTGGGTGATGGTCAACACGCCCGGCGGGTGGCCGCTCGTCACCACCATCTCGACGTCGCCGGGGATCTGTCGGACGTACGTCGAGAAGTCGCTCTCGGAGACCGGAGCGACCTGGATGTCAACGTCGACATCGAAGGTCGTCCCGATCGCCGACTGGACGGAGCGCCCCCACGCGTAGTCGGCGACGATCGCACTGACCGACTCGTAGCCCCGCGCGTCAGCGAGTGCTGCCTGCGCCCGCATCGTCGGCTCCGCGGGGAGGAGTCCGACGCGGAAGGAGTGTCGCGTTTCCGGGGTGATCGTGTCGTTCGACCCGGCCAAGTGCATGTAGACCGGGATCCCGAGCGCCTCGGCGGTCCGGGAGGTCCGGATCCCGACATCGGAACTCACCGGCCCGGTGGCGGCAACGATGTCGTCCTGCTCGGCGAACCGTTCGAAGATCGACGCCGCCTCCGCGGGGTCGCTCCCGGAGTCGGCCTCGACGACGCGCAACTCCCGACCGCCGAGCACGCCGCCGTCCCCGTTGATCTCGTCGACAGCGAACGCGAGCCCCGAGGCGTGGACTTGGCCCCATACTGCAAAGTTCCCCGAGAACGGCTGGATCGCCCCGATCCTGATCGGCCCCTCGCCGCCGCCGCTAGTCCCGCCGGTTGTCCCACCGTCGTCACCGCTGCAGCCGGCGAGCAACCCGACGCCGGCTGTGCCGGCGGCCGTCAGAAACGACCGCCTGTCGATTACCCCGTCTGGTGTCATTGATAGCACAAAGCGCAGTGGTCCTTTGACCCTATCGATACCAACTGGCCATCACCCGGGAACGCACCGGACCACCCCCGCGGGGTTCCCGACCGGCACGGCTCAGAGCGTCGACGCCCCCTCCCCACCGTGGATCGGGACCGCAACGCCCGTGAGGTACGCCGACTGTGGCGAGCGGAGGAACGCGACCGTGCGGCCGAGTTCCATCGGGTCGCCCAACCGGCCGACCGGGATCCGACCGGCTCACTTCTCGACCTCGTCGTCGTAGGAGTCGTAGTCGCCGCGTTCCACTCCTTGGTCGACGATCTCCTCGACACGAGGGGTCTCGTGCGTGCCCGGGAGTACCGCGTTGGCGCGGATCTCCGGCGCGAACTCCTGTGAGAGCGTCTTCTCCAGCCCGACCACGCCCGACCGGACCGCATTCGAGAGCACGAGGTCTCGCTTGGGTTCCTTTATGATAATCGACGCGATAGTGACGATGGTCCCGCCGCCGTCCGCCCGGAGGTGTGACGCCGCCGCCCGGACCGTCCGGACGACGCTCATCACGAGGAGGTCGAACGCGTCGTACCACTCCTCGTCGGTGGTTTCGAGGAACGGCTTCGCGGGCGGCCCGCCGGCGGACGTTACGAGGTGATCGAGTCCGCCGAACGCCGCGACCGGGCGCTCGACGAGTTCCGCGACCACGTCGGGATCAGTCAGGTCGGCGGCGTGGCCGAGTACGGTCGCCCCGTCGGCGGCGTCGGCCCGGACATCGTCGACTGCGGCCGCCAACCGCTCCTCGTCACGGCCGTTGATCACGACGTTCGACCCTTCGGCGGCGAGCGCCCGCGCCGACGCCTTCGGGCCAGGATTCACCGCGAGGATACAAAGCGTTGCGTTCGACATCGGCCGTACACATCGCCCCGCTCCACCGGACACACGGTTGGTCCGCTCGCCCGGTGTCGCTGGCCGTACTCACATCCGGGTTGAGGCGCAGGCCGTGTCGGTATTCGGCTGCTCACCCGTAATCGTGTCACAGATAGTATACTCTCCGAATACTACCGTACCTCGCACACATACTACAATACTCGTAAGCAGTTTGAACTAATACACGTGTTTATATGTAGTCGGGAACCTACGAGAGATGCACGCTGCGGTTCGCGGCTACCGCGTAGGCAGCGGTGATCGGTGGAATTCGGGGTCGTGCGTGGCCCCGAATCCTCACTGTGAGTTCCGGGACGGGAACCGGCCGGCGAGGGATACGTTCGTTTCGTGGCGACAGCAGCATCCGCCATGCGCTGCTGTTCGCACTATCTCATACTGTCGGCTATCCTCACGTGACGGATTTCGACCCCCCGGGGTATCGAACCCCGTCACGCAGCTACAGCCAACAGTATCAGTATTCGTCGTATACGCCGTTTATTGTACGGAGTACGATATAATGTCTAATCTGTTGTTTTGCGCACCGTGTCGAGACGTACTCTGATACATAGCAACCGCACGTCGCGTTGGGTCCACTGTCGAAGCGAGGCGCCACGGCGTGATGTGCTTTATCGAGCGTACTGACCCGCCGCTGAACAGCACCGCCAGCGGCGCTCAGAGAACGAGGAAATGATCGTCCAGTGGCTCGTAGATCCGTCCGTCCATCCGGAGGGAGTAGAGTTCGTCGAGTACTTCGCCGATCGAAACGCCGTGGCTCGAGACCACCGCGGTGAGAACGCCGATCGGAACGCCCTCGGGGTACGTCGCAGCGAGATCGGTGAGCAGTGTTTCGACGTCCGTCGACTGGGTTGTCGCGCTGAGTGCGGTCCGTTCCCACTCGATCTCGTGGCCGGTTACGCTCTCGTGGCGCCGATAGACCTCGACCGCTTCGTTCGGCTCGGTGACCGTGACGTGTAACTCACAGGCCGAGCAGGTGACGACGCCTGCGTGGGATTCACTCGAAGACATTATGAGCCCGGGTTAGGCGTTGTATGCCTCCTGCGCGAGCCTGTGAAGTTTGTGCACGCTGTGTTCGTTCGGTCCGAGCTGTCCCTGGCCGAGCGCCCCGGTTTTCAGCCCCTCGTGCTGGCGCTCGACGATCTCGAAGTCCTCCTCCTGAAGCTGCCGGCTGGTTCGGATGAGTTCCTCCTGATCCTCGGTGAGGTCGGTGTTCTTGAAGTAGTAGTCGGCGATCAGCTGGATGCGACCCTCATCGATCGGGTCGACGTAGTAGGTGCCGTAACCGTCGGCAGTCCCGTACAGATTGAACGTGAAGTTCGGCCAGAAGTAGTAGAACTTCCCCTCCTCCTCGTCGTGGATGCGCACCTCATCGTCCATCTCCTCCTTGTACTTGTAGTGGAGGATCCAGTGATAGTCGTTGACTTCGAGTTCCGAATCTCCGACTTCGACGCCGCTGATCCAGTCCTGATGATTCGCCGCACAGTGGTCGCATTCGGAGTAATTGCTGCCGAACGTCTTCCAGTTACACTCGATCTCGGAGACGTACCGCCGCGCAAGCTGGTACTCCCCGATCGGTAACTGCTCGAGGTCGGACTTCATCGACCCCGCCTGCTCGTCCAGCGAAACGCGCGGTTCGTCCGCGAAGTTGACGAACAGTAGCGGCCCGACGGAGTCGACGGTGACGTCCATGAGCCCGTTCTCCTCGGGGTCGAGGTCGGGGATCTCGTCGTCGTCGATCTCGGGGTTCAGCGTCGCCTCCTCGAAGCTCTTGGGTGTGCTCACCAGATCGCCGTCGAGTTCGTACGTCCAGAGGTGGTACGGACAGGTGATCCGGTTGAGGGTCCCCGGGTCGGTCATCGGCGTGTCCTCCACCATCTTCGACCCGCGGTGCGCACAGACGTTGTAGAACGCCCGGACGTCACCATCGTGGTCGCGCGTGATGATGATCTGCTTGTCGCCGACCGTCCGTGTAAAGTACATCCCGGGCTCCGGGATCGCACTCTCGTGGCCCGCGTATATCCAGTACTGACCGAACACGGCCTCCTTCTCCATCTCGAAGACGTCCGGGTCGGTGAAATACTTCGCGGGAAGCGCGTTCGTTTCACTCGTGATGTCGGCGCTGACCGCACCAACTTCGTCGCTGCCGTTGTTCCACTGTGTCATGAAAGAACATACGCAAGTATATGTAATAGTGATTTGGCTTATTCATATAATCCGTTCATATACCGCCGACGCGGACCGATCAACGCCGGTCGCTGTCGTGATCTGTTCCAGCAATCCTCGTGCAGACCGGATCGTACCCCTATCGACGATAGTTATCCGAACGCCCCCGACATCTCGAGGCGTGACAGCGTCTCACACAACGATAGCCGACAGTACAATTCCGCCTGCCGGCCGCCCTACTCCGATCGCTCTCGCCCGATTTCGTCCGTATCATCCGCAACAGTAGCGGTAAGCAACCGCCTGATCCCCCGACGGATCCGTCCACCCGCAGCCGGTTGGGAGATGCCGTGTTCAGCAGCAACATCCTCCAGCGTCACCGCACGCGGTTCCTCGAAGTACCCCATCTCGAGTGCTAACAGCAGCGTCTCCCGCTGACTCCGGGTCAAGTCGGGCTCGCCCCCGACCGGATTCGCGTAGTTACGCACGTTCTCCAGTGAGAGGTCGATGTCGCTATCGACTGCGTACTCACACAGCGCTGCTAAGGCCTCCCTATCCGGCAACCACACGCGGACGATCCACGCCGCGTCCCGATTCATCCAGTCGAGTGATACGCCGTCTACATCCGAAATCGCCTTCGAGAAGACCGTCGCCTCGGGTTCATACTCGAAGCGATACACTGCTTCGGTCCCGAGGTCGGAAACGCGTTCGAACGATCTGATCGTATGATCCCGCTTCAGCGCGGTCTCGAACGTTGCGAGGTCGTCGGCCTGCACAGTGAACAGGTGCGCACCGAGGTTCGGGACGGTTCCCGACCCCGGCACCGGTTGGACTGTCGCCGTCTCGTCGTACGTCACCGTCTCGGTCAGTGCGAGATCCGGCGATCCGAGCCGGAGGGTAGCGGTAATGTCGCTCATGTGTGTCGGCTCACCTTCCTTCCGATACCGCGTTGTAGCGCACGGCCGGGTATCAATCGTTCGACGGCTATCGCGATTCCATACCGATGTGGCGCGCTCCTACACTGACCCGACGAACCCGGGGCCGGTGACATCGGGCCCACATCGAACAGCGGCACAGTCGCGTGCAGCCTTCCGCCGCCGCGCGGTGCGGAAACTCCCCCGTGCATACGGCCGACGCTCCCAGCGACGAGCCCGGGGTGGTCGTGCGGGTGGGTTTGTGATCCATCGATTGCGGGTCGAGCGATCACTCCACAACGGAGCCGTTTACCACGTGCTCCGGCGTATCGCCCCTGATGAAGTCCGCGACGTTCCGGCCCGCCTGCCGCTGGAGTTCCATCAGCGCATCCTCGGAGTACCAGGCCGCGTGTGGGGTAACGACCACGTTATCCAACCCCAAGAGACGGTCATCATCCGGTGGCTCGCTCTCCAGTACGTCCAAGCCGGCGTACGCGACCGTCCCGTCGACCACCGCGTCATGAAGCGCGGCGTGGTCGACGATTCCGCCCCGCGCGGCGTTGATCAGGGTAACGCCCGAGCCCATGCTCTCGAAAGCCGACGCATCGAACAGATTCCTCGTTGACTCCGTCAGCGGCGTATGGACGGTGATGATGTCCGAACGCTCACACAGGCCCTCGAAGTCGGCCTTCACAACGCCGTGTTGCTCCATCTTCTCCGCCGAGACGTATGGGTCGTACCCGACGATGTCGACGTCGAAGCTCCTGATCCGTTTCACGACCTCCGCCCCGATCCCGCCTAACCCAACGACACCGACCGTCTTCGTACTCAACCGACTGATCGGGCCTTCGAGTTTGTAGTCCCACCCGCCGGATTTGACATCGGTATTATACTGACAGATCCTGCGCTCACACGCCAGTAGTAGACTCATGGTGTGCGTTACCACCTCTTCAACGCAGTATTCCGGCGTATTGAACACCGGAATCCCACGTTCCGTTGCCGCGTCCACGTCCACCATATCGACGCCGATTCCGTGAACGGAAACGAACTCCAAACTCGGAAACGCCTCCATGACCGACTCGTCGACGTCGGTTTCGATCGTCATGATCCCGATCGGATCCGTTGCCGATTCGACGAGTTCCTCCTTCGAGGAGACGTCGATGATCTCCAACTCCGGTCCTGCCTGCTCTACCAGCCGTTTTTCAGTGTCGGAATCCGGTAACACGGTCCCCGTGAGTATTACAGTCTCCGTCATCACTACGAGCGTACTGACTCCTGTTATATATATTTGCTCGAAATGAAACGCAATGCAACACTTTCGCAACTGTCGTTACTCCCTGATCGACGGGTGGCGCCCCGTGTGACCCCTTACGTATAGCCGCGATCGGGAATCAGTCGACCTCTTGGACGGTGTTCCGGAGCGTTCCGATCCCTTCGACCTCGACTTCTACCTCGTCCCCGGGGTTCAGGCTGATGTCCTGAAAGACACCTACCCCTTCGGGGGTGCCGGTCGATATCACGTCGCCGGGTTGGAGTTCGACCAGCGAGGAGACGTACGCAACCAACTCCGCAACGGAGTAGATCATCATCCCCGTGGTCTCGTTCTGCATCGTCTCCCCGTTCACGCGCGACGCGAGATCGAGATCCTGTGGGTCGTCGATCTCGTCACAGACAACCACTGGTCCGATCGGGGTCGTCGACTGCATTGCCTTTCCCCCGACCCAGTCGACCATGCTCTCGTCGTCGTATGAGAAGGATAGTTGGAGGTCCCTCGCCGAAACGTCGTTCAGAACGGTATACCCGGCGACGTGTTGGAGCGCCTCCTCGGCGGAGACGTGTCTACACGACGACCCGATGATACACGCAAGCTCTCCCTCGTAGTCGATCTCGTTCGTGACTGAACTGTGATACGAGATCGGCTCCCCGTTGCCGACGAGCGACCGGGCGAACTTGGTAAACAGGTAGGGTCTCTCGGGTACGGGTCTCCCGGACTCTTCGGCGTGTTTTCGGTAGTTGAGCGCGGCACAGAAAACGGCACTCCGGTCCGTGATCGGCGGAAGGTGGGTTATCTCACCCGGCTCAAACCGCTCTCCGTCGTAACGCTCCGCGTCGTCCGGTCGGGAGAGCGCGTCCGCGAAGGAGTCAAACGCCGGGGTCACATCGATCACGCTGTCCGTCTTGAACGAGCCGATACGGTCCTGTCCATCCGCGGTAAACCTTCCAATACGCATACGTTACGCGTCACGGTCTCAGCTAATAAAACCTCTGTACGACACGCACTATCGCCGAACCGGTAGGTACGCAGTCGAGTGAGCCGGATACTGCGTCCAATCGGCGATACCTCGTAGTGCTGCTATTGGCGATAACTACGCGAAGATTTTCGACATCCCAGGGTGTCGGCATCCGTCACGTGACGATAGCCACAGTATCAGATCAGTGGATCACTCCGAAAGCTACGCGTAGTCAGCCCGTTTACCTTGCGTGGATTTTATATACTGCCGGGGAGTCACGACATCCATGGGAACGTACGAATCGGGACGGATTCTGAAATCGTCGTCACTCACGCTCGAGATAGTCGACGCCGTGGTGGAGTTGGAGGGGGCACGCGTCTCACAGGTCGCAACCCATCTCGACATCTCCGAAAGTGCGGCCAGCAACCACCTTCACACCCTTCGTAAGTCCGGGTTCCTGACTGCCGACGGGGATGTCTACCACCCGAGTCTGAAGTTCGCCAAGGTCGGGGAACACGCAAAGACCAGGGATCCGGCGTACCGACACGCGGTTGAGATCACTAACACGCTGGACGGGAACACGAACTTCGAGACGAGTTTCACCGTCGCGGAGAACGGGTTAGGGAGATACCTGCGGCCCGAGGTCGACGCAACAACCGAGGTTGACAAGTACTTCACTGTGGGAGAGCGAATCTATCTTCACTCGACCGCAGCAGGCAAGGCCATCCTCGCTACGTTCCCCGAGAGTCGGGTGAACAACATCGTCGAGCGGTGGGGACTTCCCGAACTGACCGACCGGACGATTACGTCACGGGAGGACCTGGACGCGGAACTGGCGACGGTTCGGGATCAGGGATACGCGCTCAACCGCGGCGAGGACCAGGACGGAGTGTACGCTATCGGCCAGGCAGTCAGAAAGCCGAGCGGTATCGTACTCGGTGCGCTGAGCATCGCCGGGCCGACGTACAGAACGAAGGAACGGCGGTTCGAGGAGCGATTCACCGTGATCCTCGACGACTACATCGAGAAACTCGAAGCCCGACTCGAGTAACACCGGTCACGCTACCGACTGTCTCCCGTATATCCTCTGTCTACGATCCGTGGATTTTATTAGTAGAACCGACGAGAACCTGCGCTCTCGCCACAGCGATACGATCGTGCTCGGGTTGTGGTCACGACCCCCAATGCTTCGATTGTGCTGCTCCGCACGCCGTGTGAAGCCGCCATCGTCACAAGCGTACTATTGTTATGTGACGCCGAGTCGATGGGGAGGATACGTTATTGAATTCGGAGGGTTCCCGACCCCCCTGACCGTGGTCTCCCTTCGTGATCGCAGTTGAGCCAAAGTATAAGTTATCCACGTATCGTAAAGACCTTTCCGTCCGAACACGCAGGCCGCGGGGAGTGTCGAACTGTCGCTTCGGCGTCCGCGCTCAACGCAGTGTTCGACGGACGGATTGCCGGTACCCTACCCAAATTACAGTAGATTTTTATACTGGTATATTCACGTTGGTAGCATGCGAGAGCAGAAGAACTTCACACAACTCGAGCAGCCGTTCACCTGCGTCGGCGTCTACGAACCAACTCCCGCCGAAGCCATCAGCGTGATCAAGGAGTCCGAACACCGCGGTGCGGATTCGTTCGTCGTGACCCTGATGGGGGATGGCACTCACGGGCTCGAGGAGGAGTACCTCAACGAGGACGACCTACGTCAGATCTTCAACTGCACGTCGAAGCCGGTGATGGCGATCTACTACCGCTGGAACTTCGCCGGCGAAACCCTCGGGATGGCCGACGAGGAGCGCCAGGATATCCTGCGTATGGCAGTCCGGGCGGGTGCGGACGCGATCGACTACGTCGGGGACACGTACAGCCCGACGTCCGGACCGGAGCTCTTCTCGGAGGAAGCGGCCCAATACTCCTTGGCAAGCGATGGTGCGCCGCAGGAGGTCGCCCCCGAGCGTGGCTCCGACGCCTGGGAGCGCCAGCGTACCGAAATCGAGGCGTTTCAGGACATGGGCGCAGAGGTGCAGACGTCAACCCACGCGCGGGTCCATCTCAAGCCGCAGGACGCCTTGGAGATCGCTCAGGACTTCGCTGATCTCGGTGCGGACATGGTGAAACTCGTGAGCGTGGACCGGAACTGGGAGGACCTCCTCGAAACGTTCCAAGCGTGTGTCCTGATGGACCGGCACTTGGATGCGGAGTTCATCATGATGAGCCACGGCGAGCACGGAATCCTCGGTCGGTACATGGCCCCGTACTTCGGTTCGATGCTAACCTTCACACAGACTTCCTACAGCGCGAACACCAAGGACGCCGGTGGGTTCTACTCCCAGCCGCTCACCGAGAACGTTCTCGAGATATTCGACTCGATGAAAAACGTCGAACCCACGAAGGATCCCGAGGACCTGACCTGGATGTAACTGCGGCGGTACCGCTCCGCACTTTTTTTCACCTGCTCGTGATTGAGCGCCGACAACTCGTCCGCGGTGCTGTCACAACACGTAATTTTTTATACTACCTTGGTGATCTACATACGATGGCGGACCTACTCAGCGGAAAGACAGCGGTAGTTACCGGTGCATCGAGCGGCAATGGTCGAGCGATCGCGCGTACCTTCGCCGAACACGGTGCGGACGTTGTGGTCGCAGACGTTCAGGAGGAGCCCCGGCTAGGAGGAACCCCGACGCACGAACTGATCGCCGCCGACACGGCCTCGAAGTCGTCGTTCGTGAACTGTGACGTCACGTCGAACGAGGACCTCAGGGAAGCCATACTGGAAGCGGATGAATACGGCGGGATTGACGTGATGGTCAACAACGCCGGCATATTCGCCCACAACGAGGACCTCTACAGTGTGGACGAGGACGAGTACCGGACGATGATGGACATCAACTCCAAGGGGCCGTACTTCGGATCGCAGTTTGCGGCCGAGCGAATGCAGGAGTCGGGGGGAGGAAACATAATCAACCTCTCGAGCATAAACGGCGACATCGGCACGAAAAGCAACGTCGTGTACTGTGCCTCGAAAGGTGCTGTGAGGGTGATGACGTACGCACTCGCTGACGCGCTCGGACCGGAGATACGCGTGAACGCGATCCACCCCGGCATGATCGAGACGGCACAGATCGTGGAAGATTACGCACATCTGGAGGAGTCCGAGCGGCAGGACCGACTCGAAACGATCCCGCTGGGCCGGAAGGGTCGTCCGGACGAAATCGCGAAAGCCGCGCTTTTCCTGGCTAGCGATCTCGCTAGCTACGTCACTGCGGCGTCACTCACTGTCGATGGTGGTGTCATGAATACTCGGTGAACTGCCCGTATCGTGCCTCCCGTCGCGAGCATGACGAAACCCGAACCACGAACGGCTCGGAAACCCCCCGCGCCGTCGCCGCCTTCGACACGGAACCCCGACCATGGGGACCTCCAGTGGGTTTTGGATTGCGGCTTGCTGCCGCCCGAGAGGCGGAGAGCCTCTCCCGCGAACCTACATACTGGATCCGTGCTACTACCGGGCTTCGACCCGTGGGCCGACCTTGATCTAACCCGTCCGACCCGTAGTATTATGTATAATAATAATTATCAATACGAAATAACACATGTCCAGATCGCGAATATGAGGGTTCGCCAGCGGAACCGTCCTGACGACGACACCGAGCACCGGCTGATGGCTACGCTGGCACGATCTCGAGGCGTGCCACACCCGAGAACTCCCGCTTCGGGTATTCCATGGGCACGAACGGGATATATCCTATAAACTGTACGACGGAAATACC
>CAZDEJ010000046.1:0-3120 GCA_964504395.1 uncultured Halobellus sp.
GTTCGACGAAGACGGGCTCTTCGCCCTCCTTGTCGCCGATGTCGGTCTCGATCCGTGCCTTCTCCGTGACGACGTCCTGCATCCCGCGTTCGAGGAAGTTGTTGAACGAGCGGAAGTGGTGTTCCGCGAGCCGCTCCTCCGAGAAGTACTCCCGGGAGACGGCGCGTCGGTCCTCTCGGTTCATTCGATCACCAGCCGGTAGGAGACGGCCTTGTCGGTGGTTCGGGAGTCACGGACGATCCTGACAACGTCGCCGACCTCGGCCCCGTCGGGCATCGCGGGGTCCTTCCGCTTGATCTTGGGGAGTTCGGCGCGCTTGATATCGTACTCCGACAGTACCGACTCGATCTCCGACTCATCGATGAGTGTGTGCTCCGGAACGAGTTCGTGTTGGCTTACGTCTACCATATCTGAATCGTGTGAGCGCTGTTTGGTGGGGAAGAAATTATCACGGGATACTACAGTCCCGTTACGTGGCGACGCATTTAATCCTTGTCACCTGCGAACCTGAAAGGCACGGCTCACCGTCACGGGATGTTCCGGCGCCCGTGTTAACCTCGTTTAGATGCGGTAGCGGTAAAGTTGTTCCGGCGACGATACCGTCGCTGTAGGGGTGGCTCCGCGGCCGACGAGACGGCGGGAGCAACGCCCTCGGACGCCCCCTCGTCGTTCGCACTGCTCGCTCCTGCAGTCGCGTCGTCGCCGGCGACCGTTCGGCCCCTTCCAGTCCCGCCTGCGACGTGGTCAACCGGCAGTCACACGTCGTCGCTCCGCCCGGCAATCGGAAGCAGTGACGCCGGCCGGCGACCGCGAGTAACGTGTCCCCACCCGCGACACCCGAATTCAGGGGTCGATCCGGAGGTTCGTCCGCCCTTCGGCCGCCTCGGCCTCCGGGAAGTCGCCGCCGCCGAGCAGCCCGCGGGCGGCGCGCTTTCCCCACTCGACCGCCGGCTGCGTGAACGTCGACACCCCGGCGAGTTCCCCGTAGAGGACACACGCCGCCTCCATCCCGTAGAGGAGCGACCCCAGGCTCCGCTCGTCGACCGCGTCGATCTCGACCCGAACCGCCGGGACGCCGGACGCCGCCAGGCTCGCCTCGGTCGCCTCGAACTCCGCGTCGAGCAGGTCACCGAGGGTCGCTCCGCCGAGATACGAGAGGCCGTCGAGATCGGTCTCGGGGATCGCGTGGTCCGGCCGAGCCGTCGGCCGCAGCAGCGTCACCACCTTCTCCCGCGGGCCGGCGCGGTACAGCTGGAGTTGTGAGTGTTGGTCGGTCACGCCCAGCGCCCGCGTCGGCGTCTGGCCGAGCCCGTCCTTCCCCAGGCTTTCGGCCCACAGCTGGGCGAACCACTCCGCGAACGTCTCCAGCCGCTCGGCGTACGGCATCATCGCGTTCGTTGTCGCACCACGGGTCGCAAGCGCGAACGTGGCCGCGCCGTAGGCGTACGCGGGCGTCTCGAACAACGACCCTGACAGCCCGCCCGCGGCGTCGGCCGCGCCGTCGCGGATGGCGTCGAGGTCGTGGCCCTGGATCGCAGCGACCGCCAACCCGACCGACGACAGCACCGAAAACCGCCCCGGAACGCCGCCGGGGACCGCGAGCGACGGGAGGTCGTGGACGTCGGCGAGCGCGCGGAGGTTCCCCGACTCGCCGGTGGTGACGAACGTGCGCTCGGTCCAGTCGACGCCGGCGTCGGCCATCGCCTCGCGGACGACGAGGAAGTTCGACAGCGTCTCCGCGGTCGTACCGGACTTCGAGACGACGTTGACCGCGGTCCGGTCGAGAGGCAGCGACTCCAGCAGCCGCGGGACGTGCTCAGGGTCGACGTTGTCGAGGAAGTACGCGTCGGGGTCGTCGGGGCCGGCGAGCGCGTCCGACAGCGTCGCCGCGCCGAGGGCGCTCCCGCCGATCCCGACGGTCAGAACCGCCTCCGACCTGCTGAACGGCGCGACCGCCGACCGGACCGCGTCGAGGTCGATCCGGGACGGGAGATTCAACGCCGCGTACCCGTGGTCGTGGTCGTCGCGGCCCGCCCGGATCCGCTCGTGGGCGGCCGCTACCTGTTCGTCGAGCCGTTCCAGGGAGTCCCGGGTGACACCGGGTGTGGCATCGAGGACGCCGCCGAGGTCGACGTGCATGGATACGCCACCGACGGCCCCGGGCAAAAAGCGGTCGGTCGGGGCGGGCAGCCGCCGACCGCCGCGCCGTCGGGTCGGGTGGTCGCGACGTGACCGGGTTACCTCGCGGTCGCCTCGGGCTTATTAATTACGAGTGCATACCGAGTTACTGTACGTAACTATGACCGAACTCATACTCGATTCCGACCGAACCGCCGTCCTGATCACCGACCCGCAGATCGACTTCCTGAAGCCCGACAGCGTCGTCTGGGACAAGGTCGGCGAGACAGTCGAGGAGAACGCGGTGGTCGACAAGCTCCGCCGGCTCCGCGACGCTGCCGCCGAGGGCGACGTGCCGGTGTTCTACTCGCCGCACGAGTACGAGGACGCCGAGTACGAGAGCTGGGAGCACCTCAACACGATCGATCAGATCATGTTCGACACCCGGATGTTCGACGTCGCCGGCGACGGTGCCGACTTCGTCCCCGAACTCGAGCCCGACGACAACACGTTCGTGCTCTCGCCGCACAAGCAGCTGTCGGGGTTCTGGAGCAACGACGTCGGGATCCAGCTCCGGCAGCGCGGCATCGACACGCTGGTGCTCGCGGGGATGAGCGCGAACCTCTGTGTCGAGTCGCACCTCCGCGACGCCGTCGAGAACGGCTTCGAGGTCCTGACAGTCACCGACGCCACCGCGGCGGCCGGCGAGGAGGCCCTCGAAGCCGCGCTCACCAACTACGGCTTCATCGCCCACGAGACCGCAGCGACCGACGAGGTCGTCCCGCGGCTCCGCGGCGCCGCCCCGGAGGCGGAGTCCGCGGAGTAACGCCGTCGCGTCGGGTCCACGCAGCCTCTGGCCTCTCGGTCTCCCGGTGCGTTCCTCTTTTTACCGTGCTTCGCTCGGGTACTGTTTAGACACGCGATGGCCAGCGGGGAGTCACCCGTCGGGCGGGGATCCCGCGAGTCGCGTGGGACCGAAGGCCCCGCCGAGAGCCGGCGCTG
>CAZDEJ010000046.1:3220-15654 GCA_964504395.1 uncultured Halobellus sp.
GGCGGGGATCCCGCGAGTCGCGTGGGACCGAAGGCCCCGCCGAGAGCCGGCGCTGGAACGAGCGGGACATCGATGGACGCCCTGCGTCCATCGGGGCCGCTAGCTACTGATGGCTATAAGTACGTGACGATTTTCGGTACCCCAGGGTTCGAAATCCGTCAGGTGACCATGGCCAACAGTATGAGCTCTGTGCGCTTCTCGCTCTTCCCGTTCCGTTCGTATTCGGGCCGTTCCGTCCGGATCGCGCGATTCAAACCGCCGGCCACACAACCTCCGCCGATGGCATCCGGGTACGACGGCGTCTTCGGCGCGTTCCCATACGCGTTCCGCGAGAGCGAGTCGTGGCTGTTCAAACTCTACGTCGCCGTGAGCGCGGTCGCGATCGGGCTCATAACCCTGTTCGTCGGCGCGGCTCTAGTGGTCCTGATCGGACAGACCGCCGCGGTCCAGGGCGGGTCGCTCACCCTCTCGCGGTCGTTCTACGTCGTAGTCGGGCTGTTGGTTGTCCTCCCCGCGATCGCGCCGACGCTGCTCGTCGCACGCCGACGCCGACGCGGGAGCCAGGGTTCGAAACGCCACGAGGCCGCGCTTGCGGTCGCGGGGTTCCTCTTTCTCCTCTCGATCTACCTCGGCGTCGTGGCGTCGATGCCGGAGACGTTCACCCTCGACGGGGAGGCGATCACCCGGCCGTCCCCCGACGGCGCGTTCGCACCGGTCGTCGCCACCCTCTATACGATTCCCTCCGTATTTGCGTGGAGCGTCCCGCTCGCCGGCGCGGCGCTGGTCGGGCTCGTCCACCGCGTGTTCGGGTGACCGGGAACGGGGGCGCCCGGCACCGCCACGCCCGCGGCGCCCGGGACGAAACGCGAAAGTGCCGCGGTAGCCTACGCGCTAGTCATGACCGACTCCGACGGCGACGACCCCGGACCGCAGGGTGGATCGCCCGCCGCCCCCGCCACCCCCAACGACGACCGAACCGAGGGGACGTTCCTCGTCACCGCCGCCGGCGAGTCGTCGGCGGTTCTCAGGAACGTCGAAACCGGGCAGGTCCATACGCTCTCGTCGAACCCGGGCGTCGACCGCGGCGATGTCGTCGAGGGGACGGTCGCGCCCGACCCGCCGCTCGACGTCTCGTACCAACTGATCGAGACCGACTCCCGACGATCGGTGCCGGTTGCGGAAAGCCGCGAACCGCCGACCGCACACTCGAGGAACCTCGCGGCCGATCAGGACGTCGGCGACCTGACTCGTGAGCCCCGGGCCGGAATCGGCGAGGTTCACGTCCTGACCGTCCCCGAGGACGCCACCCGAGACGCTGTCGACGACGTTCTCGACGACACGGAGGACCTCCGGTCACGGGCCGCCCGGCTCGGGGTCGACCGGGTCGAGATCCGGTCGGCGCCGGGGGTGGTCTCCGTTCGGTATCTACCGTAGCGTCGTCGCTGGCCGGATATCCGCGGGGCGCCCCGCGTAAGCGATCATAAGAAGGCTTATTCGGCGCGACTCTCCACCGGTGGTTATGGTCGAGTTCACCGTACCGGAGGTCGACTACACCCGGTACACCAACCGCCAGCTCGCGGCGATCCCGATGGCCGTGCTGGCGGTCGCGCTCCTCATCATCGCGGGCTGGTTCGTGATGACCGGCGCCCCGGTGAACCAGGGGATCGCGTTCACCGGCGGCACGGAGGTCCAAGTCGCGATCGACGGCCCGCAGGCGGCGGCCGAGGAGGAGATCCGGGCGGCGTTCGACGCCGACCCCGAAACCATCCGGTCGGTCCCGGCACAGGACGTCTACGTGATCACGTTCCAGTCCGGCGGGGCGGCCGAACTCGAACGACAGGCCGAGGACGCGGGGCTCGACGTCCGCTCGATCTCGTCGGTGTCGGCCAGCTTCGGCGCCGACACCCAGACCCTGGCGCTCGGCGGACTCGGGGTTGCGTTTCTCGGAATGAGTCTGCTGGTCTTCGCGATGTTCCGCGTGTTCGTCCCGTCGATCGCGGTCGTGATCTCGGCGTTTTCCGACATCGTGATTCCCCTGGCGCTGATGAACGTCCTCGGGATCGAACTCTCCTTGGGTACTGTTGCCGCCCTGCTGATGTTGATCGGGTACTCGGTCGACTCCGACATCCTGTTGAACAACCATATCCTCCGGCGGTCGGGTGACTTCTACGAGTCGACGTACCGCGCGATGCGGACGGGCGTGACGATGACTCTCACCTCCATCACCGCGATGATCGTGATGACGATCACCGCGACGGCGTTCGGGATCCAACTGCTTGCGGCGGTCGGGACGGTGCTCGTCTTCGGGCTCGTGACGGACCTGATGAACACCTACCTGTTGAACCTCAGCCTCCTGCGGTGGTACAAGTTCCGGGGGGTCGCAAACTGATGGCGGCGATCAGGGACAACTGGCGGGTGATCCTCCTCGTCGTCTTCCTCCTGATCTCCGTGTTCGCGCTGTTTTCGCCCACGCTGGGCCCCGACGATTCCGGCTCCGGCGGCGACGTCGCCGCCCAGAGTAGCGCGACGAACCTCCAGTACGGGCTGGAGCTCTCCGGCGGCACCCGGATCCGCGCCCCGCTTGTCGGCGTCACCGCGGAGGGCGTCGAGTTCGGCGACGACGATCCGCGGGTCGTCGAACAGCAGGTCGCCGCGCGGATCGACGGCGCCGGCCCCACGGACGTGATCGCCCGCTTCGGAGCACAGCGGAGCCAGGGCCAGGAGACCGCCCAAGCACAACCCGGCTCGCCTCCGAGTAACACCGTCGAAGTGACCGCCGAGGGCGTCTCCACCGACGAGCTCGCGGCCGCACTCGACGCCGCGGGCTACGGGTTCGCCGACGACAGCACCGTCCGCGAGGGGGTCACCGAGACGACCCGACAGGAGGTCGTCCGGATCCTGGAGAACAAGATCAACGAGGCGGGGCTCTCCGGGGGGACCGTCCAGGAGGTCACCACCGCCCAGGGTGACAACTTCGTTCTGGTCGAGGCACCCAACCAGGACGCCTCGTCGGTTCGCAGCCTCGTCAGCGAACGCGGGACGGTCGTGATCGAGGCGTACTACGCCGCGGGCGGCGGGAACTACACCCGCGAGACCGTCCTTCAACAGGAAAACTTCCAGAGCATCGGGACCGCCCAGGACGGGTCGAGCGGCCCGTACGTCCCGGTAACGGTGTCGGAGCCGATCGCGCCGGAGTTCCAGCAGTCGATGCGCGACACCGGCCTCGCACGGCAGGGCGGGACCCGGTGTACCTACCAGGCCGACGCCACCAGTACCGAACCCTGCCTCCTGCTCGTTGTCAACGGCGAGGTCACAAACGCGTTCGGGATGAGCCCGGGCCTGGCCGACAGCCTCCGGACCGGCGAGTGGGCGGGCAACCCCGTTTTCCAGCTCCAGACCACCAACGTTTCGGAGGCCCAGGAGGTCTCGATCAACCTCCGCGCCGGCGCGCTTCCGGCGCAACTCGACTTCTCCGAGGAGAGCGGCGGCACGACCTCGTTCATCTCTCCGAGCCAGGGGGCGGACTTCCGGACCAACTCGCTGCTCACCGGCATCATCGCCGTGCTCGCGGTCAGCGCGACCGTGTTCGTCCGGTACAAGGACGTCCGAGTCGCCGCGCCGATGGTGGTGACCGCGCTCTCGGAGGTCGTGATCCTGCTCGGCTTCGCCGCGGGGATCGGCTACCCGCTCGACCTGTCGGTGATCGCGGGGTTCATCGCCGTGATCGGAACCGGGGTCGACGACCTGATCATCATCGCCGACGAGGTGATGGCGGAAGGCGAGATCAACTCCAGGCGCGTGTTCCAGTCGCGGTTCCGGAAGGCGTTCTGGGTGATCGGTGCCGCCGCCGCCACCACCATCATCGCGATGTCGCCGCTCGCAGTCCTGTCGCTCGGCGATCTCCAGGGCTTCGCCATCTTCACCATCCTCGGCGTGCTGGTCGGGGTGCTCATTACCCGCCCGGCGTACGGCGACATCCTCCGGTCGTTGACCACGATCGACCGCTGAGGCGGACCGCTGTGGCGAACGTCCGGCCGCCGTCCGTCGGTTCGGCGACGGCCGGAACCCGCCGACTGCGGCCCGCCCGTCCGGCCGTATTTCGCCTATCTGGTTAGGCGTCTATTTAAATAGGATGCCAACACTACTGCAATCTGTACGGGACGAGAACCGTCGCCGCCCCCGTCGGCCCCCGACAAAACGGGACCTCAAACCGATGGCAACTGACTCATACCGCCCCGACTCCGGCCGTGTAGGCGCCGTCGACAGCCTCGGGTTCTGCCCGTTGCCGGACCCCGACCCCTCCGGACCGGCCCGGATCGCCCGGGTCGAGCCCTACGACGACGCTCCCGACGAGTGTACGATCCATCCCGCGGACGCGCCCACCGACACCCTCACCACGACGTGGATCACCGCCCGCGAGGGGTCGTTCGTCCGACTCGACGCGATGCGGTAGCCCTCCCGTTCCGGGGGTACCGAACCTGACCGGGTTCAGAACTCCGATAGCGACGACTGCTCGGCGGCCGCAAGTACGTCCTCGGCAGTCGCCCACGACGCCCTGGCGCAGTCGGGGAGTTCCCCGGTGTCGCCGACGTAGCGCCGGAGGAACTCACGGGTCACCGGGTCGCTAGGGTAGCCGCTGCCGACCGGACCGCGGTCGGGGTAGTCGTCATCGAGGGCGTCGATCCGGGCGTCGCGTTCGACCTTGGCGACGACCGACGCAGCCGCGACCAGCGGATACGTGACGTCCGCACCGTGCTCGGCGTGGACATCGACCGACGCCCCACCCCGCTCGGAGACGCCGTCGCCGACGCGGCGGGCGAACCGCGCGGCGTCGACGTCGCCCGCGTCGGCGACAACTCGGTCGCGCTCCGTCGCGACCGCCGCGACCGCTTCGGCGTGAGCGGCGACGGTGAGCGAGTTCATATCGGTCCCGGGATCGTCGATCCGGTCGGTCGGGACGACTGCGACCCCGCGTTCGACGGTTCCACCCGCACGAAGCGCGGCCGCGATCGACTCCCGTTTCGCCCCGGAGAGCCGCTTGGAGTCGTCGACGTCGTCGGGGATCGCGTCCGGGCGCCCCCGAACAGCGGCAGCCACCATCGGCCCGAGCACCGGCCCCTTCCCCGCCTCGTCGCTGCCGACCCGCAGCCCGTTGGGGACGGAGCCGGCTGTCCCGTTACGAGTGCCGCCGCGGTCCGCGCGTCCGGTCATGCTTCGGGCGCGTCGGCGTCACCGTTCTCGTCCTCGCCGGCCGGCTCCGGGGGGCCCTCGGGCGGGTCGGGTGCGGCCTCTCGGAAGTACGCGGGGTCCTCGAACGGCTCCGATTCGCCGTAGACGCCGACCACGTCGAGGGCGATCACCTCGGCGTCGACCTCGACGCGATCGGCGAGATTGGGCTCGGTCCGGCCCTCGTCGCCGGAGATGAGCTCCTTGACGTAGAGCCCGCCGGCGCCGTGGATCTCCACGGTCGCGTGCGTCGGATCGTCGAGTTCGCCGGCCGTGTCGTACACCTCGCGGGTTCGCGTTATCCTCGCGCGACGGTGGTCGACGCGGCGCGGAGTGTACTGTTCGACCGTCGCGCCGTCGAGATCCGCCAGCGCGGTCGCAAGGTCGTCGGCGTCGATCGGCCCGTCGAACTCGACCTCGGCGCGGTAGCGCTTCGAGGCATCGAGGCCCTTGACCCGCTCGACCGCGTCGTAGGTCGCGAGTCCGAGGCGGTCGACCTCGACACGACCCTCGGCGAAGGCGTTGATATCGCCCTCCAAGCGGTCGGTGTCGATACTGCGGCGGCGGGGCTCGATAACTTCGACCACGAACGGCCGGCCGGTGCCGACCATCCGAGCGTCGACGTCCTCCCGGCCCGCCCCGTGGAACGTCGCGTCGGTACCGTCCATCACGTCGCGGACGACCGGCGCGGTCAGCTCCTCGACGCTGTGGTCGTAGAGGTAGCCGGTCCCGCCGCAGTTCCCGCAGGGCTGGCTGCCGATGTACCCCGATCGATCGCAGGCGTTACACGGCCACTCCGTCTGTGGGATGTCGCGTTCGAGCTTCCGGTATCGGCCGTAGACGAACGCGGAGTGGACGTCGACTTCGACCGTATCCGCGTCGATATCGAGCGTGAACTGGACGTCCGGCCGGCCGAAATCGACCGTCGTGTCAGTCAGCGGCCCGACCCGCTTGCCGACCTCGCGGTTGAACTCCGATTTGAAGACCTCGCCCGCGTCGGGATCCACTCCGGCGGTCTCCCGAAGCAGCCGCTCGTTCTCATCGAGCAGCGGTGGGGCGCGGGTCCCGACCTGGTAAGTGTCGAACTCGACGGTTTCGACGGCCGCAGCGCACCGCTCGGCCCAGGCGTCGAACTCGTCACACAGCCCCTCACAAACCCAACACTCGGCAGCGTCGGCCGGGTCGTACGGGTCGTCGTCGTCGATGGCGGCCGCGATCCGGAGGCTCCGTCCCCGTTCGGCGTTGGTCAGCCCGTGGCTCCGGTCGGCGAAGACCCGTCCGAGGCAGGCGTCGCAGACGGATCCCTCCGCGTCGAGTTCGCGGGCGTCGGCGAGAACGTTCATACCGAAACAAGTGGCGGCGGTCGCTTCTACCTTGCCCTTCGCCGAGCGGGACCGCACGGAGATTTATGGCCGAACCCGCGGCCACCCGTCGTGTGAGTTGATAGCCACCCCGCGTCGGGCAGCGGTTGTTCGGCACGTCGACGCGGGCGGCAGCACACCGTGCCGACTGTTCGCCACGTGGACCGGGTTCAGCCGCCGATCCCGACACCACCCAGCAGCCACCACACCGCGACGATCCCGGCACACCCGATCGCGAGGACCGACAGGAAGACCGCGGCGCCCAACACCACCACCGCGCGTCCGTCGCGCCGCCTTCCGCCGGGGTCGACCAGCCGCGCCTCCAGTAGCCGCACGTTCCGGTCGTTCGCGCGCCAGACGATGTCGAAGGCGTCGCCGACGAGGGGGATCGACCCGACGACGGCGTCAACGAGGAGGTTCACACACATCCGGAGGAGGGTCGCCCGCGGGACGCCGAGCGCCGCGGCTTCGGCGACGATGTACGCCGACGCGGCGGTCGGGACGACGTCGCCGATGCCCGGGAGCACCCCGAGAACCGGGTCGACGCCGACCCGGATGCCCGTTCGCGGGATCGTGACCGCGCTGTCTAACCCACGGCTCAGCCGGCGGAGTCCGGCTACCCGTGCGTTCGCACTCCCGCCGGCAGCGGGATCCGCGCCGGCATCCTGGGGGTTGTTCTGCTCCTCTTCGCCGTCGAGATCCGGCCCCGACGCGGACCCGGCTCGGTCAGCGGACGACACGATCGAGCGTCGTGACCAGCGGGCATCGGTCTTTCGCCGGGGCCGCAGTCGCAACCGGTCCCGGGGCCGATGCGGGCGCCGTGTCGACTCGTGCGGGCGGATTCCCGTCCGGTTCCGGCTTCGACGGTCTTAGGTCCGGTCGGCTCCGGCCTTTCAGTAATGGATGCTGCGCTGGAACTCCGCGATCTGCGGAAGTCGTACGGGGACGTCCAGGCGCTTGACGGCGTCGAACTCACCGTCCCGAGCGGGTCGTTCTTCGGACTGCTCGGCCCCAACGGCGCGGGAAAGACCACGCTGATCAAGATCCTAGTCGGACTAGTGCGCAAAACCGGCGGCGAAGCCCGCGTGTTCGGCCACGACGTCGAGACCGACTACCGGGAGGCTCGCGACCGGATCGGGCTGGCACCCCAGGAGTTCAACGTGGACCAGTTCTTCCCGATCCGGGAGGTGCTCGAACACAAGGCGGGGTACCACGGAATTCCGGCCGACCGTGCCCGCGACCGTGCCGACGCGGTGCTGAAGCGCGTCGGGATCTACGAGAAACGCGACACCCGATTCGACTGGCTCTCCGGCGGGATGAAGCGCCGGTTCGTGCTTGCGCGGGCGCTCATCACCCAACCCGATCTGCTCATCCTCGACGAACCGACCGCCGGCGTCGACGTCCAGCTCCGTCACGAGTTGTGGGAGACCATCGTCGACCTGAACCAACAGGGGACGACCATCCTCCTCACGACGCACTACATCGAGGAGGCCGAGCGGCTCTGCGACCAGGTCGCCATCCTGGATTCGGGCCGCGTGCTCGACGTCGCAAGCCCCGAGGAGCTGATGCGCCGCGGCACCGACGACGTGGTCGTCGAACTCCGGAATGAGCCGACCGCTGTCCCGGACTTCACCACGCTCGACGATCGCGTGGAATCGGCCGAACTCGACGGGGCGCGGCTCGTCGTCACCGCGCGACAGGGCGGACTTGTCGCCCCGGACATCGTCCAGCGCCTCGACGAGGCCGGCCACGAAATCGTCGACCTGGAGATCCAGCGGACCTCCCTCGAGGAAGTGTTCGTGGAGATGACGCGTGCCGGCGAGGGTCGCGCCACCCCGGAGGTGGCGTCGCAGTGAGCTCCGAGACGGCCACCGGTCCGACCGACGCGCCGCCCGCTGAGACGGGCAGTGGCGCCGCGGGATCGGACGCCATCGGCTTCTACGCGCTCTTCCGCCGGGAGGTGCTTCGGTTCTTCCGCCGGCCGCGGAACACCTTCGTGCCGCCGTTCATTACGAACGTACTCTACTTCTCGGTGTTCGGCGTCATCCTCGGCGAGCGGATCAACGAGATCGCTGGCGTTCCGTACATCCTCTTTATTCTCCCCGGATTGGTCGTGTTGGGGGCCATCTCCAACGCCTTCGAGAACACCTCGTTTACCATCTTCCACGGCCGGTGGAACCGCTACATCGAGGAGGTGCTGACGTCGCCGCTCTCGTACCGATCGATGGTGGGTGCGTACGTCCTTGCCGCCGCGCTCAGAGGCGTTATCGTCGGTATCCTGATCTCGCTGATCGGGGCGTTCTTCACTCCGGTCGGAGTGACACGGCCGCTCTACTTGATCGCGTTCGGGATGGTCATCACCCTGCTGTTTGCGGCGCTCGGCGTCGCGGGGGGGCTGTGGGCCGACGACTTCGACGACCTCACGATGTTGAACCAGTTCATTCTCCGGCCGCTGGTGTTCTTCGGTGGCGTCTTCTACTCGCTGAACGAGCTTCCGGCAACGGTCCAGCAGGTGTCGCTCCTGAATCCGATGATCTACATGGTCAACGGGGTCCGGTTCGGCTTTCTCGGGGTCAGCGAGGTCGACCCCAACGCGTCGCTGGCGGTGCTCAGCGGGCTGACGGTCCTGGTCGTCGCAATCGACGTCTCGCTGTTCCGCCGGGGCTACGGCCTGTCGGAGTGACTCAAACAGGCGTTTTCGTCTCAGGAATTGCTTTACTAACCCGCCGACACCGTCGAGGTGCACTATGCGAAAAGACACACCCGCAGCGTCGGCGAGGACGATGTTCGTCGTCGCCGTCGTCGCGGCCGTCCTGGTGAGTGCGGTACTCGCCCCCGTTGCCTACGGCGCCGCGCAGTCCGCCCAGTCGGAGGGGACGGTGTCGGTCATCACGGTGTCCGGCATCATCACCACTTCGACGGTGGACGCCGTCTCGGAGGACCTCCGCGAAGCCCGGACGAACGACTCGATCCGCGCAGTGGTACTGAAAGTAGACAGCGGCGGTGGACTCGTCGCCCCCAGCGAACGGCTCTATCTCGAAGTGCTGCGAACGTCCGAACGGATGCCGGTCGTCGCGTCGGTGCAGGGCATCGGCGCCTCCGGCGCGTACTACGGGATGCTCCCGGCCGACGAGATCTACGTACTCTCCTCGTCGGAAGTGGGTAGCGTCGGCGTGATCGGCCCCGGCGGGAGCGCTCCCGTCCCCGATTCGGTCATCCGGACCGGTCCCGACAAGGCACAACCGACCGCCGAGGACCGCCGACGGACGATCGAGTCGCTGAAACGACAGTTCGTCGGTCGCGTGATGGAACACCGCGGCGAGTCGCTATCAGTCTCCCGCGAGGAGGTTGCTTACGCGAAGACCTACCTCGGCCCGGAGGCCGCGAGCAACGGCTACGCCGACGGGGTCGGCGCGCTTCCGACCGCGATCGACCGCGCGGCCGAGATGGCCGGTATGGAAACCTACGACGTTGCCCGGCAGGAACCGCCGTTCCGCGGCGGCTTCTTCCTGCTCGCTGCAGAGGACGACAACGAGACCATGGTATACAAACAGGGACCGGCCATCGACGGCCCCGTTCCGGTCACTCAGCCGCTGTTAGTCGACGAGATTCCCAACCACAGCCCCGAGCAGGCCACCTACGACCCGGAGGTGACTCGCAATGGCAGCGCGTGAACTCGTCGTGCCCGCGGTCACGTTTGTCGTGCTCGTCGCAGTGATCGTCGGCGGCGCAGCGGCCGTACCGTTCGTCTCGGGTGGACAACCCGATGACGTGACCAATCTGGCAGACCGGCAGACCGACGCCGAGGCCGTGACCGTCGCCGAGGCGGGCGCGTCAGGGGAGATCACGATGGACAGCGACGCCGACTCGAAGACGGTCCTGATCGACCGCGCTCACGCCAACCGGATCTCCGACGGGAAGCTCTCGATGCTCGTGAACACGCTGGTTGCGAACGGCCACGAGGTCGAGTTCGTCACCCAGGAGCAGGCCCGTGGGCCCGCGTGGAACGAGTCGCTTCGGAGTGCCGACGCACTCGTGGTCGCAAACCCGAACCGGCCGTACACGCCGGGGCAACTCGCCGGCGTGCAGGCGTTCGCTGACGCCGGCGGGCGCGTGGTGATGATGTCCGATCCCGCGTCGGTCCAGCAGTTCGGGGTCTTCGGATTGGGATTCCAGCAGCAGTCGAACGACGACCCGGCCCTGAACGCCGACTTCGGCGTCACGATCCGCCCGGGCTACCTGTTCAATATGAACGAGTACCAGCAGACGTTCAAAAGCGTCTACGCCACCCCTGGCAGCGGCCCACTCGCTGCAGGCATCGACCGGGTCGTGGTGCGTGACGCGGCCGCGGTCGCAACCGCCGACGGACAGACCGCGTTGACCGCCGGCGAGCAGACCCGGCTGTCGACCACACGCCGCGCCGACACCTACGGCGTCGCCGTGCGGTCCGGCGACGTTGCGATGATCGGCGACACCGACTTCCTGACGCCGGAAAGCGCCTACGTCGCGGACAACGAGGTGTTCATCGGGAACATCGCCGACTTCCTGGTGAGCGGTGACAAGACCGAAAACGCCCCCGCGCCACCCTCGGAGGGTCCGGGTCCGGGTGGGAGCGGCCCGGCGCCGCCCCGACCCCCGACCGAGCCCACCGCCTAACGCGTCCGTGACTACGGCGTCGGCGTGCTCTCGTCGCCCGAACGGACCATTCTTGCTCGTTGAGTCGGAACGTAGCGTATGCGACAGTTTCTGATCGTCGGCCACGACGCCCCCACCGAACCGGGGTTCTCGCTCGACGACGTCGCGGGGGGCGCAGGTCGTCTCGACGTCCTCTGTCGGTGCGTCACGAGCGCTCTCTTCCGCTCACACTCGATCCGGGAGTCGGTCCGGGTTCACCTGGTGCTCGGCGACGAGTTCACCGTCCGGTTCGACGGCCGGACGATCAGGCGGCTCAACCCCGACGAGCGGAGCACCGCCGCGCTGATCCGAACCGCCCTGGAAAACCGGGCGGACGCGATCGGTCACGTGCCAGCCGAGAGCACCCCAGGGGTTACGATCCGCCGGATGGGGTTCGAGACGATGCTCGACGACCTCGCCGCGAACGCGACCGTGGTGACGCTCCACGAGCACGGCGACCCCGCCGTCGACGTTGACCCGCCGGCCGATCCGCTGTTCGTGCTCTCGGACCACCGAGACTTCACCGACGAGGAGTCGTCGCTGCTGGCGGCGGCGGCGGACGAGCGCCTCCGACTCGGCCCCGAGGTGCTTCACGCCGACCACGCGATCACCGTCGCGCATAACTACCTCGATACCGAGGGCTACACCGAGTACCGACGGTGAGCGACGGGAATCCAGCCGGCAGCGGGACCGACCCGGAGCGCCGTACCACCCACGCCCCTGCCACCGACGACCGCTTTGCTGTCCCGCTCCGCGGCGTCGCGGTCGACCCTGAGACCCGGTGTGCCCACTGGGCGTCGGAGTTCGACGTCGTGGCCCTCCGGTTCGGCTGCTGTGGGGTGTTTTCGCCGTGTCACGCCTGTCACGTCGAGGCGACCGACCACGATCCGGACCCCTGGCCTCGCGCCCGGTTCGACGACCCGGCGGTCCTCTGCGGCGTCTGCGGGACGACGCTGTCCGCCCGGACGTACCTCGCTGGCGACAGCGAGGGACGTCCCTCGGGCAGTCGGGCGAGGCCCGACGACGACACGTGTCCGGCGTGTGGGGCCGAATTCAACCCAGGGTGTCGTCGCCACCGGGACCGGTATTTCGAGCCGTAAGCCGGGATCCCGTGCAGCCGGACGTTGCGGCCGCTGCCCGTTCGGAAGCGTTAAACGAACGAACGCCGAAAAT
>CAZDEJ010000047.1:0-15616 GCA_964504395.1 uncultured Halobellus sp.
CCGGAAAGACCACGAGCGCCGCCAAGATGGCGTGGTGGTTCTCGAAGAAGGGGCTTCGGCCCGCCGTGATCCAGACCGACACGTTCCGACCGGGGGCGTACGACCAGGCCAAGCAGATGTGCGAGCGCGCGGAGGTCTCCTTTTATGGCGACCCCGACGAGGACGATCCCGTCCGGATCGCCCGCGACGGTCTCGAGGAGACCGCCGAGGCCGACGTGCACATCGTCGACACCGCGGGTCGCCACGCCTTGGAGGACGACCTCATCGCGGAGATCGAGGAGATCGAGGACGCGGTCGACCCGGACCGGTCGCTTCTGGTGCTCGACGCCGCGATCGGCCAGGGTGCGAAAGAGCAGGCCCGGGAGTTCGACGATGCGGTCGGGATCGGGGGCGTGGTCGTCACCAAACTCGACGGGACCGCGAAGGGCGGCGGCGCGCTGACCGCGGTCAACGAGACGGGGTCGTCGATCGCCTTCTTGGGAACCGGCGAGACCGTCCAGGACATCGAGCGGTTCGAGCCCAACGGGTTCATCTCCCGGCTCCTGGGGATGGGCGACCTGAAGCAGCTCTCCGAGCGGGTCGAGCGCGCGATGGCCGAAACGGGGGACGAGGAGGACGACTGGGAACCCGAGGACATCATGCAGGGGTCGTTCACCCTCAAGGACATGCAGAAGCAGATGGAGGCGATGAACAGGATGGGACCCCTCGACCAGGTGATGGACATGATCCCGGGGTTGGGTGGCGGGATGATGGACGAACTCCCGGACGACGCGATGGACGTCACCCAGGATCGGATGCGCGCCTTCGACGTGATCATGAACTCGATGACCGACGACGAACTGGAGAATCCCCGGTCGATCGGCGCGTCGCGGGTCCGGCGGATCGCCCGCGGGTCCGGGGAGGACGAGGACACGGTACAGGAACTCCTCCAACAGCACAAGATGATGGAACGGACCATCCAGCAGTTCCAGGGGATGGGGGAAGGCGACATGCAGCGGATGATGAAGAAGATGCAGAACGGCGGTGGCGGGATGGGCGGCCTCGGCGGCGGTGGCGGCGGCCTGGGGCCGTTCGGGTAGTCCGGAGCGTCGAAGTCGGCGGGCGGCTGCGAGCGGCTCGACTCGGTGACGTCACCGCCCGTCCACAACAGTCCGACTTTTGACCCCTCGACTGTACCGTACCCGTATGACCGTCCGGGACGCCGCGCGCGAAGCCTACCGCGAGGCGCTGCCGGCACTTTCGGCCAGTCTCGTCGGCGGCCTGGTCGCCGGGGTCGTTCTCGGCGGGATGCGCGGCGAACTCCGTGCGGTTCCGGGGCTGCTCGTCCTCGTGCCCGCGCTGTTAGCCACCCGCGGCAACGTCTACGGGTCGCTGGGCGCACGGATATCGACCGCGCTCCACCAAGGGCTCGTGGAACCGCGGGTCCGCGCCGGCGACGAGCGGCTCCGAGCGGCGGTCGTGGCGGCCGTTGCGAACGGACTCGTCGCGTCGGCGTTCGCGGCGGTGGCCGCAGTCGTGGTCCTCACCGCGATCGGGGCCCCGGTGGCCCCGCTGCCCATGCTCGTCGCGATCGCGGTCCTCGCCGGGATCCTCTCCGGCGTCGCGCTCTCGGCAGTGGTCGTCACCGCGGTGTTCGCGGGCTACCGGCGCGGCCGCGACCCCGACACCCTCGTGGGGCCGCTCGTGACCACCACCGGCGACGTCTTCGGCGTGCTCTTCCTGCTCGGAGCCGTCAGGCTGGTGCTGTTCGTCGGCGGGGTGGTGTGAGTGACGACCGAGTGGACCGTCCACGCGATCACCCGGGCGATGCTGCCGGTGCTGCTCGTTTTGACCCTCGTGGAGGTCGGGAGCGGGCTGGTGCTCGGTCGGGTCGAGGCCCGACTCCTGCGGTTTCCCACGCTGTTGGCGCTGGTCCCGGTCACGATCGGGACCGCGGGCAACCTCGGGAGCATCCTGGCCGCGCGGCTCTCGACCGCCTTCCACCTGGGGACGCTGTCGTTCGACCCGGCGAACGACACCCTCGCGGGCAACGCCGTCGCGACGGTTGCGCTCGCGGTGACGCTGTTTCCGGTCGTCGGGATCGGGTCGTGGGCGCTCACCACCCTCACCGGCGGAGCCCGGCTGTCGCCCGGGACCGTGGTGACGATCGCGGTCGCGTCGGGGATCGGGCTCGCGGTGCTCGCGGTCGTGGTGACGGTGACCGTCACGTACGTCGCCTACCGGCTCGGACTCGACCCCGACGACGTCGTGATCCCGGTCGTCACCAACGTCTGCGACGTACTCGGGGTCGTGGTGCTCGTCGCGACTGCACAGGTAGTGTTGTGATGGCGGTAGGGTGATCCGGGCCCACCGAACCGGTGTCGATGGGCCGGCCCGCTCCCGCCGAACCGATGCCGATTAGTCGGTGACGTGTCGATACTTGCACGTGCAATTGGCCGCGCTCGCCGACGCCGTCGGGCCCGTGCTCGTCGAGGTGGCACCGCGAGTCGTACGGATCGCGGTGCTGATCAGCGTCGGGGTTTTCCTCGCGAACGTCGCGGTCGGGTTCGGCGCGGTCGAGGCGGTTGCGGCGTTCTCGAAGTACCTCACCCGGCCGGCGAACCTCCCCGACGAGGTCGGAACCGCGATCGTCACCACCGCGGCGTCGACGACGGCCGGCTACGGGATGCTCGCCGACTTCCGGGAGTCGGGCCGGCTCGACGACGTCGAGACGCTGATCGCGGTTACGATGAACACGTTCTTCGGATTCGTCCAGCACATCTTCACCTTTTACGCCCCGGTGTTGATCCCGGTCCTCGGGGTCGAGACGGGGGTACTTTACGTCGGGTCGCGTGCGGTGATCGCGCTCGCGATCACGCTCGTCGGCGTCGCCGCCGGGGCGGTGCTGCTGCCGCGACCGAGTGCGTCCGGTGAGAGGGCGGACACGACGGACGGAGCAACGGTCGGCGACGATGCGGACCGCCCCGAGAGCGCGCCGGACGGCGGGAGCAGGGATGGGTCGGCCGACGGCGCGGACGACCCCGAGTCGCCGACAGCGATCCTCCGCGCCGCCGCCGGGAAGACCTGGCCGAAACTCAAGCGTATCGTCCCGCGGCTCGCGGTTATCTACGTGCTCGTGACCCTGCTCGTCGAGACGCAGGACCTCCAGTCGATCACGAGGGTCGCGGAGCCGCTGACCGCAGTCCTCGGGCTCCCGGGAGCGTCGCTCCCGGTGATCGCGGTGTTCGCGTTCGACACCACCGCTGGCGCCGCGACGATCGCACCGATGATCGGGGAGGCGTTCACCCCCCGGACCGCGGTGGCGACGATGCTGCTCGGCGGGATCATCTCCTTCGCCGTGTCGACGTTCAAGCGGTCGATCCCGTTCCAGTACGGCATCTGGGGGCCGCGGTTCGGGTCGACGGTGATCGTGGTCAACACCGTCCTCAAGATCGTGTTCATCGCGGCTGCGCTGGTGGTCCTGCTCGTGCCGGGGTGATCGGACACGCAGGACGGCGTCGCGCCGAACGAATCAGGCGGGTCTCGTCGATCAATACGTACGGATACGGTGATGACGACCGCACTGTTCGTCGTGAGCGAGGAGGGCTACTGGGCGAGGAGTGCGCCGAACCGCTCACCACGCTGTCGGACGCCGGGGGAGAGGTCACCGTCGCAACGCAGAGCGGGAACCCGTCGGTGATCGACGAGCGGGTCCGGAATCCGACGGCCCCGGTCGACGCCGAACCGACCGCGTACGACGCCGTTGCGTTCCCGGGCGGCCACGGCATCGAGTGGGACGGCACCCAGGACCGACACGCCCGTGCGGCGCTTCGGACGGCGGCCGAGAACGGCGACACGAAAGCCCCCGTCGTCTGTCACGCGGTCGGATTCTCGCGTTCACGTGCGGTTCCGAGGGCGGGTTCCTGGTCGAGGATCGGGACGTGACCGGGGTCCAGAACGCATGGGAGGAGGCGATCGTCGACGAACAGAGCCTGATGCCCGACGGCCGGAAGCTCCCGTCCTGGGTCGAAGACGAGGTGCGGGCCGCCGGCGCGAACTGGGACGCCGAACTTGGCGCCGACACCTCCGTTACGGTCGACGGCGATCTCGTCACAGCGCGTGGTCTGTGGTCGTCCCACGAGGCCGCGGTCACGTTGCTGGAGAACTCGGGACCGACCGCGACGGCTGACCGCCCGGCCGACGGGGTTAGCGACTGTCGTCTCCCCCGTCGCCGACGTCGACCGGCGTCCCGCCCTCGGTCGGCGGCGCGACGTGGTCGATGTACGACTCGACGTCGGGGTCGTGGACGGTCACCGAAACCACGATGTCGCCGAGCTCGTCGGGGTTGCCAACGGCGAAGTTGATCACACCTTTGAACGCGGCCTGCTTCTTCAGCGAGAACGAAAACCCAGCGTCGTCGGCCTGCTTGAAGAACTCCCGCCGCCCGGTGTCGAGGATCTCCTGTTCGCGGAGGCGCTCGGAGAACCGCTCCAGGGAGTGGGTTTCGCCGACGAGTTCGCCTTCGGTGTGCTCGAACGCCACCTCGGGGAAGAGGTTCCGAACGGCGTCCTCGACGCGGTCGGTCACCTCGGTGTCGTTGACCGGTGCGACGATCCGGGCGTCGATCCGGTAGATCACGGCGTGTCACCGCCCTTGGGACTCGGTGATCCGCCGCCCGCTGCGTCGATGCCGGCGTCGGCGGCGGCGTCGACATCGATACCACGCAGGTGGACGCACTCGCTGTCGGCGACGGCGTCGAGGTCGCCTTCGAGGACGGCTCGGACCCGCTCGCGGTAGGCGTCGAGGGTCTCGGTGTTTTCGATCACCACGTCGGCGCGGTCCATCACCTCGCCCATCCCGAACCCGAGTTCGCGCTCCTCGCGCTCCCTGAGGGCCGCCCGATCGAGGTCAGTATCGTCGCGGGCGCGGTCGAGCAGCCGGTCGGCGCGGGTCTCGAAGGGTGCTTCGACGCTCATGAGCCGGAACGCGTCGCCGAACGCGTCGCGGAAGCGGTCGAGTTCGACGTCCGACCGAAGGCCGTCGACGAGGACGACGTTTCGATCGGCCAGTTTCGCCTCGACCGTCGGCAGCGAACGCTCCGCGATGGCTGCGGGGCCGTTCTCCTCGCGGAGCGCACGCGCAACCTCGCCGTGGTGTTCCGCGGGGTCGAGCCCGCGGTCTCGACAGGCCTCGCGGATCACGTCACCCATCGTGACGACCGGAACGCCCGCCTCCCGGGCGACCGCGGCGGCCTCGCCCTTGCCGCTCCCGGGCAGCCCGACGGTGCCGATAACTCTCATTGGGTGCGGATTCACGACACCCGACCTTACGAGTTCCGTTCGGCGGAGTCGGTGTCCGGGACCCGCATTCCTTTTTGCCGACCGCTGCGACTCGACTTACGAGGGCGCGTAGCTCAGTCGGACAGAGCGTCGGACTTCTAATCCGATGGTCGCGGGTTCGAATCCCGTCGCGCCCGTGCGGACCGTCGAGCGGAGCGAGGCGTGTCCGAACGCACCGCAAGGGATTCGAAGCAGGGAGCGAGCAGGGCGGGACCGAAGGTCCCGCTGGCAGCCGGGCGGAGCCCGGCGACGAAGCGAGCGACCGTGGTTCGAATCCCGTTGCGCCTGTGAAATCTCCGATTTCACTCGCGCAGTAGGACAGGTCGGCTCGTAGTTTTACCCCGGTTGCGTCCAACCTCCGAACATGCGCGTCTACATCCTGATCTTCGACGGTTTCGACGAACTCGACGCCGTCGGCCCCTACGAAGTGTTCCGGATGGCCGCCCAGGTCGGCGCCAACTGCGACGTCTCGCTCGTCACGCTGACCGATCATGAGGTCGTCACCGCGGCGAAGGGCCTCCGGGTCGTCCCGGACGGCGTCCTCCCGTCGCCGGACGCCGCCGACACGCCGGATCTGCTCGTCGTTCCGGGGGGCGGGTGGAACGACGGTGACGGCGGCGTCCGGCGCGAAGTCGAGGCCGGCGACCTGCCGGCGGCGATCAGCGCCCACCGGGAGGCAGAGAGCGAGGTGGCGTCGGTCTGCACCGGCGCGATGCTGCTGGAACGCGCCGGCGTGCTGGAGGGCCGCCCCGCGGTGACGCACCACGGCGCAACCGACGACCGCCGGCAGGCGGGCGTCGAGGTCCGCGACAACCGGGTTGTCGACGCGGGTTCGGTTGTGACTGCCGGCGGGATCACGAGCGGGATCGACCTCGCGCTCCACCTGCTCGAACGGGAGTTCGGCGACGACGTCGCCGCGGCGGTGGCCGAAGAGTTGGAGCACGGCCGGAGCGACGACGTTGCTGTCGTCGGGTGACAATGACCACACTTCCGAAGCGTTTAATCCGGCGCGTCCGACCGTTTTGTCGGACATGAGCAAAGTAAGTGTAGTCGGTGCCGCCGGGACGGTCGGTGCCGCGGCCGGGTACAACCTCGCGCTTCGGAACATCGTCGACGAACTCGTCTTCGTCGACATCCCCGACAAGGAAGACGAGACGATCGGACAGGCCGCGGACACGAACCACGGCGTCGCCTACGACTCGAACACCGAGGTCGTCCAAGGCGGCTACGAGGACACCGCGGGGTCGGACGTGGTGGTGATCACCGCCGGGATCCCCCGCCAACCCGGACAGACTCGGATCGACCTCGCGGGCGACAACGCGCCGATCATGCAGGACATCGGATCGTCGCTCGCGGAGTACAACGATGAGTTCGTCTCCGTGACGACCTCGAACCCGGTCGACCTGCTGAACCGCCACCTCTACGAGACCGGCGACCGCGACCGGCACAAGGTGATCGGGTTCGGCGGCCGCCTCGACTCCGCGCGGTTCCGGTACGTTCTAAGCCAGCGGTTCGGGACCCCCGTTCGGAACGTCGAGGCGACCATCCTGGGTGAGCACGGCGACGCGCAGGTTCCGGTCTTCTCGAAGGTCCGGGTCGACGGCACCGACCCCGGCTTCTCGCCCGACGAGCGCGAGGAGATCCTGGGTGACCTCCAGGCCTCGGCGATGGACGTCATCGAGCGGAAGGGCGCGACACAGTGGGGGCCCGCGACGGGCGTCGCCCACACTGTCGAGGCGATCCTCCGCGACACGGGTGCGGTGCTACCGGCGTCGATCCCGCTCGACGGTGAGTTCGGCTACGACGACACCGCGGTCGGTGTCCCTGTCAAACTCGGTGCTGACGGCGTCGAGGAGGTCGTCGAGTGGGGCCTCGACGACTACGAGCACGATCTGCTCGACGAGGCCGCCGAGAAGCTCTCCGAGCAGTACGACGAGATCGCGTAGGTTTATCTACTGAAGCGGGGCCACCTCCCTGCGTGACGTAGGAGCCACCCCGTGTCGGGCAGCGGTTGTTCGGCACGTCGACGCGGGGTGTTGGTGTGCCGACTGTCAGCCCCCCCTCGCGGAGCGCTCACAGCCGCTCGCTGATCGTCTTCGCGGTCTTCTTGCCCACGCCGGGCACGTCGATCAGGTCCGCTGGCGACGCCGATCGGACGTTCTCGACGCTTCCGAACCGCCGGAGCAGCGCTTGTCGTGTTTCGGGACCGATGCCGGGGACGTCCTCGAGGACGGTCTGTACCTCGTCGCGGATGGTCTGGTGATACTGGACGGCAAAGCGGTGGGCCTCGTCGCGAACCCGCTGGAGGAGGTGCAACCCGGGGTCGTCGCCGTCCCAGTCGTGGACGCCGTCGGGGGTGACCACGAGTTCCCGCTCTTTGGCCAGGGCGATCGCGGGAACGTCCCACCCGGTCTCCGAGAGCGCGTCGCGGGCCGCCCCCAACTGCCCGTCGCCGCCGTCGATCAGCAGCAGGTCGGGGTCGGGTCTGTCGTCCCGGCCGTCCACGGCGCGCTCGGCCCGCCACCGAAGGAGGTCACGCATCGACGCGTAGTCGTCGTTGCCGTCAGGAAGCCGTTTCCGCCGGTAGTCCGACTTCTCGGCGGCGCCGTCGACGAAGCAGACGTCGCTCCCCACAACGGCGGTGCCGCCGGCGTGGCTTACGTCGAACCCTTCGATTCGATCGGCTGCGGCGAGCCCGAGCGCAGCGGTCAGCGCGCCGACCTCGTCGTCGCGATCCGGCCCGCTCCGGGCGTTCTTCAGCGCGAGGTCGACCAGTTTCGCCTCCCGACCGGCACCCGGAACACGGACGTCGACCCCCTCGGCGTTCAGCCACGCGATCACGTCATCGTCGTCCGGTCGCTCGGAGGTGAGCACCGCGTCCGGAAAGTCGCGTTCGGCGTAGTACTGCGTCAGGAACGCCGTGAGAACCGCCGCCGAACGCTCGCCACCGTCGGGCGCGTCGAGCCGGTGTGTGGAGCGGTCGACCAACTGGCCGCGCTCGCTGTGGAGCCGCGCGACGGTCGCGGTGTCGCCCTCGACTGCGACACCGAGGACGTCGACCGCGCGCTCGTCAGTGTGCGTGGAGACGGCCTCCTCGCCAGCGCCGTGGAACGACTCGACCACGTCAAGCCGGTCTCTGAGGTTGGCCGCGCGCTCGAACTGCTCGGACTCCGCGGCGGTAGCCATCGCGTCGCGGAGGGGATCGGTGAGCACTCCGGTTTCGCCCTCGAAAAATCGGATTACCGATTCGACATCCTCCCGGTACGTGTTCCCGTCGATCTCACCGGTACAAGGCGCGGAACACAACCCGACCTCGAAGTCGAGACACGGGCGGTCGCGACCGGCGTATTTGTGATCCGAACAGCCACGGAGGCCGTACGTCTCCCGGAGCGCCTTCACAACGGTCTCGACCCGGCCCTTGTCGGTGAACGGGCCGAAGACGGTCGCGCCGGGGTCGGGGTCGCGGGTGACCTCGATCCGCGGAACCGGGTGGTCGGCGAGCTGGACCAGCGGGTATGACTTGTCGTCCTTCAGCCGGACGTTGTACCGCGGCTGGTGGCGCTTGATCAGGTTCGCCTCCAGAAGCAGCGCCTGTGTCTCGGTGTCGGTGACAGCGACGTCGATTCCGTCGGCACGGTCGACCATCCGTCGGATTCGCTCGCCCCGCGGATCGGCATAGGACCGAACCCGGTCGCGGAGGTCGACGGCCTTGCCGACGTAGAGTACGTCGTCGCCGTCGAGGAAGTGGTAGACCCCGGGGGTGGTCGGCAGCTCCGCGGCGCGCTCGCGGAGGTCGCTGCGATCCATCGTATGAATGTAACTCCCCGAAGGGCTTGAGCGTGACGCGGTAGCTACAAACCGCGTCGCAATGCAGTGGCGAGTATGACCGACGCTGACGCCATCCAGTGTTGGCTCGTCGAGCGCACGTACACCGACCGTGGGCTGGTGGATATGACGTACGCGACCCCGGACGGGTCGCGGGCCCACCGCCGACAGGTGTCGACGACGGTGATGCGCCAGCGCAGTGCCGGCACGACGGCTGCCATCGAGGTCGACCCCACTGAGTTGGAACCCGTCGACGACGCCGACACGCGGGAGCGGTACGCTTCGGAGGTCGAGCGAATGCGCGGCGACCACGGGCCCGACGACGAGGTGTAATCGCGGGCGAACGCCGGAGCCGGCCCGAACGGCCGTCACGGAGTCTCAGACCTGATTCTCGCACCAAACGCTTTATCAGTAAACCTGACAACTCTC
This sequence comes from uncultured Halobellus sp., assembly GCA_964504395.1. Classification (GTDB taxonomy): domain Archaea; phylum Halobacteriota; class Halobacteria; order Halobacteriales; family Haloferacaceae; genus Haloquadratum. Next base: position 9,573 of record CAZDEJ010000047.1, read on the forward strand.
GGGTATGGCTGCCATCGAACTTGACGGGGTGACGAAGCGGTTCGAGGACGTCACCGCCGTCTCGGACCTCTCGTTGACCGTCGACGAGGGGGAAGTGTTCGGGTTCCTCGGCCCCAACGGCGCCGGGAAGTCGACGACGATCAACATCCTCCTCGATTTCGTCCGTCCCACCTCGGGGACGGTGACGGTGCTCGGGCACGACACTCGTGAGGAGAGCGTGGCCGTGCGGGAACGCACTGGCGTGCTCCCGGAGGGGTTCGACGTGTACGACCGGTTGACCGGGCGTGCACACGTCGAGTTCGCGGCCGACTCGAAGGCGGTCGGTGCCGACCCCGACGCCGCACTGGAGCGGGTCGGCCTCGCCGACGCGGCCGAGCGTAACGCCGGCGGATACTCGAAGGGGATGCGCCAGCGGCTGGTGCTCGCGATGGCGCTCGTCGGCGACCCCGACCTCCTCATCCTGGACGAACCCTCCTCGGGACTGGACCCAGCCGGCGCGAAGGAGATGCGCGAGATCGTGCTCTCGGAAGCCGAGCGCGGTACGACGGTGTTCTTTTCGAGTCACATCCTCGAACAGGTCGAAGCGGTCTGCGACCGTGTCGGGATCATGCAGGCGGGCGAACTGGTCGCTGTCGACTCGATCGACGACCTCCGAGCCGCGTCGGACGCCGACGCGACACTCCGGATCCGCGTCGGCGCCACCGTCAACGACGACCTGCTCGCGACCCTCCGGGAACTCGACGGCGTCGACAACGTCGATCGTGACGGCGGCGACACCCTCCGGGTAGGGTGTGACAGCGACGTCAAGACGACGGTCGTCACCGTCTTAGAGGACAACGGCGTTCCGGTCGACGACTTCAGCACCGAGGAGGCGTCGCTAGAGGACCTGTTCCTCGCGTACACCGAGGACGAGGAGGCGGTCGCTTCCGACGGTGACGCGGACGCCGGAGACGACGGCGAACGGTCGGAGGCGGACGACACCGCGGAGAACGCGGAGAACGCGGAGGTGCCCCGATGAGTTGGCAAGCGGTCGCGCGCAAGGAGTTCCGCGACGCGATCCGCTCGCGGTGGCTCCACGGGTCGACGCTGTTTTTCGCGCTGTTTCTCGGCGGGACCGCCACGCTGTTTTTTGGCGTCCTCATCGGCCCCGAAAACCGGCAGGTGTCGAGCCTGTTTGGCTTCTTCGCCAACCTCGGGGTGTTCAGCTTCTCGTTCCCGGGGCTGCTCGCGCTTGTGTTGGGGTTCATCGCGCTGTCGACGTCGTACGGCTCGATCACCGACGAGCGCGAGACCGGGTCGATCAAGCTCCTGCTGTCGCTGCCGAACTCCCGGCTCGACGCGATGGTCGGGAAGTTCCTCGGCCGCTCCGCGGTTGTCGTTGTCGCCCTACTCGTCGGGTTCCTGGTGGTGTTCGCCGTCCTGATCGCGACCGGCGCCCGGCTGGAACTCGGGTCGTTCGTGCCGCAGGTGGCACTCACCACACTCCTGGGGATGGCGTTCGTCTCGGTCGGGCTCGGGATCTCCGCGCTCGCGAGTTCGAACCGCGAGGCCACGCTCGCGACGATGGGGCTGTACCTCGTCTTTGCAGTGCTGTGGGGGTCCGTCTCCGAGGGGATCCCGAAGCTCATCAACTACGCCGCAGAGCAGGTCGGGGCGGGCGGCGTCTCGGAGCTCACCCGGGTGAAACTCGGCATGGTCCTGAAGTACCTGAACCCGTTGAAGACCTACGAGACCCTCGCAGCGGAGCTGTACTACGAGCCGGCACAAGCCCGGCTGGTGAGCGCGACGTTCCGCGAACAGGCCGCGCTCGGGCCGATTCTTCAGGAGTCGGTCCCGGTGTACTTCTCCGGCGGGTTCCTGTTCGTCGTGCTCCTGCTGTGGATCGTACTCCCCGTCACGGTCGGGTACTGGGCGTTCAGAAGCGCCGACCTGTGAGCCGTCTCGGGGCTTAGCTCCGAGGCGTTCGAGTCGTTCCGCCCGTAGGGCGAGCGGTCCTACGGGCGGGTCGGTCGGTCCTCGTCGCGCGGGAGTTCGACGACGAACCGGGTGCCGCTCGGGTCGGCGTCCGCAACGCTGACCTCGCCCCCGTAGCCCGTCACCAGCGTATACACCAGCGAGAGTCCGCCGCCGAAGCCGTCCTCGCCGGGGTCGAACAGCGACTGCTTCAGCTGATCCGGGATCCCCGGGCCGTTGTCCGTGACGACGAGGCGGACCGTCTCGGCTCCGACCGTCACCGCGACCTCGACGTGTGGGTCGGCGGCGTCGTTGTGTTCGACGGCGTTCTCGAGGAGGTTGTCGACGACCGACCGGATGCCGTCGTTGGCGGTCACGACCGCCGACTCGGGGAGGTCGGTCGTGAGGGTCGCCGGGAACGCATCGTCGATCCGTCCGGCCATTTCCGCGATCACGGGCACGACGTCGACCGGTTCGAGTTCGGGGTCGCCGACGAGGGTGTCCGCGATCACCCTGCTGGTCTCGATGCGCGACAGCGCCTCCTCGGTCTTGTCGGCGACGACGGTCGGGTCGCCTGCGCCACCGTCCGTCGCCGACTCCGCCAGGAGGTCGGCGTGACCCCGGATCACGTTCAGATCGTTCCGGAGGTCGTGTCGGATGAGACCGTTGATGAACCCGAGGGCGTTCGTTGCCGTCCGCGACCGCCGGGCGTCGGTCCGGGCGCGGGCGTTGTAGTAGCCCGCAACGAACCCCGCGATCCCACCCGCCCCCGCCGCGACGAGAAGCGGGAACGCGGGTTCGGCAAGCTGGCGGCCCTCGAACGTCCGGACGAGGAACGTCGCGGTCATCACGCTGACCAGGAGAACGATACCGGAGAGCGACCACATCGTAGTTGTCCATCGCTCCCGTGGCGAGAAGTCGCTCCGGGAGAGCTGGTAGCCGGCGTACACCAACCCCAGCGCTGGAACCCCGTCGAGCAAGAGCGCCAGCGCTGGGCCGACCAGCCCGTTCAATACCAGGGTCTCTCGGACGTGGTGGACGATCGCCGTCACGAACAGTAGCGCGCCGACGCCCGACAGCACGAACGGCGACCGCCGCCGCACTCGGTCGGCGTTCATCGTCGGCCATACCACGGGTCGGATTGAAAACATTCCGATATATTGGAGCAGTGTGAAGTCGGGCGAGGCGGTAGGAGCGTCTCCGGCGGTCCGTGGGCGTTACCCCGACTCCGCGGGCGGGTACTCGATCCCGCGGTCGGCGAGCAGGTCGGCGAACGCGTCCTCGTCGAGTGTCGGGACGTCGTTGTCGGCGGCGGCGTCGCGCTTACTTCGGCCGGGGTTCTCGCCGACCACCAGGTAGTCGGTGTTGCCGGAGACGCTCCCCGTGACGCTGCCGCCGTGGCGCTCGATCAGGTCGGTGGCGGCGGCGCGCGTCACCGACAGCGACCCGGTGAGGACGACCGTCAGTCCGTCGAGGGCGTCGCCGGCGTCGCTCTCGACCGGGTCGGGGTCGACGCCGACCTCGCGGAGCGCCGCGATCACCTCGCGGTTCCGGTCGTTGTCGAAGAACGCCCGGATGCGTTCGGCGACTGTCGGCCCGACGTCGTCGACAGCCTGGAGATCGGCCTCGGTCGCCGACAGCACGCCGTCGAGGTCGCCGAACGCCCGGGCGAGGTTCCGAGCGGTGCTCCCGCCGACCTCGGGGATCCCGAGCGCGGTCAGAAAGTCGGGGAGCGGCGGCGACCGGGTGGCGTCGATCGCACGGATCAGGTTCCCGGCGCTCGTCTCGCCCCACCCCTCGAGATCGGCGAGGTCCTCGACCGACAGCCGGTAGAGGTCCGGCAACGACTCGATGACGCCGGCGTCGACCAGCTGCCGGACCCGCTTTTCGCCCAGTCCGTCGATGTCGAGGGCGTCGCGGCTGCCGTAGTGGACCAGTGCGCGGACGAGCCGGGCCTCACACGCCAGTCCGCCGGAGCAGAACGCGACCGGGCCGTCACGCTCGACGGGGTGGCCGCAGGCCGGGCACGACTCGGGGAACTCGAAGTGGCCGTCGGTGCGGTGCTGCGTCACCGCGGCGACTTCCGGGATCACGTCGCCCGCGCGTCGGACCCGGACCTCGTCGCCGACGTCGACGCCGAGTCGCCGGATCTGCTCGGGGTTGTGCAGCGACGCCCGCGAGACCGTGACCCCACCGACGTCCACGGGATCGAGGAGCGCGACCGGGGTGAGCCGCCCGGTCCGGCCCACCTGGACGACGATGTCGGTGACGCGGGTGACGGACGTTCGCGGTGGGAACTTGTACGCGAACGCCCACCGGACCGCACGGGAGGTCGCACCCAACGCCGCCCTGGCGTCGCGGCCGTCGATCTTGATCACCGTGCCGTCGATCTCGTAGTTCAGGTTCTCGCGGGCGTCGAGCAGGGTATCGCGGTAGTCGATCGCGCGCTCGACGGTGTCGACGACCTCGATCCGGTCGGCGACGTGAAACCCCCACCCGCGGAGTCGATCCAACGCCACCCGCTGGGACGGCGGCATCTCGCTCGCGTCTAAGATGTCGTACACGAAACAGTCCAGCGGGCGGTCGGCGACGACCGCGGGGTCGAGCCGGCGGAGCGTCCCCGCGGCGGCGTTCCGGGGGTTGGCGAAGGGCTCGTCGCCCCGTTCGATCCGTTCGCGGTTGTGCTCGCGGAAGGCGTCCCGGGGCATGTGTATCTCCCCGCGGACCGCGAGCCGCTCGGGCGGGTCGCCGGCGAGCGAGAGCGGGATCGACCGGATGGTCCGGACCTGCGCGGTCACGTCGTCGCCGGAGGCGCCGTCCCCTCTCGTTGCTGCCCGGACGTAGTCGCCGTCCTCGTAGACCAACTCGACCGAGAGCCCGTCGAACTTGGGCTCGCAGACGTAGTCGGCGTCGCCGACCGCCTCCCGCACCCGGCGGTCGAACTCCCGGAGGTCGTCGGCGTCGGTGGACTGCCGGATCGAGAGCATCGGCGCGACGTGGTCGACGGTGTCGAGTTCGTCGACGGGGTCGCCGCCGACGCGCTGCGTGGGGCTGGCGTCGGTCGCAAGGTCGAACGCGGCTTCGAGCGCCCGGAGCCGCGCGAACAGGTCGTCGTACGCGCGATCGGAGAGCAGCGGGTCCGCGAGAACGTAGTACCGCCGGTCGTGCTCGCGGATCGCCGCGCGGAGGGTCTCAGCCTGCGACTCGGCGGCCGCCTGCGACAGCGACTCGACGGGGTCGAACTCGAGCGGCGGATCGCGGAGGTACGGGTTGTCGGGATCGGCGTGGGTCGGGTCGGTGCGGCGGCGGGGCGACGGCTCGTCGCTCATGTGGCCGGAGTTCGAACGGCGCGGGGTTAGGTGCTTCGTCGCGGGACTGCGCCGGTGTGAGCGGTAGTCCCCCGAACGGCGGCGTGACCCCGTCGGCCGGGAGAGCATCGACCGCGTGAGTCGGGGCGGCCTCCACCGCGGCGCCCGGGAGCACAGCGTCGGGGCGGAACCCGAACATCTAAGCCGTGTCGTGTTCCGAACCCGCACCGCTTATGTCCTGCCGCAGCAATCATCAGACATGGACGAGGACTTTCTTCTCCTCAACCCGGGTCCGGTCCCGATCACCGACGAGGTGTCGGCCGCGATGGATGCGCCGATGGTCTCGCACCGATCGGCGGCGTTCGAGGCGGTCTACGAGCGCGCACAGGAGGGCCTCGACGACGTCTTCGAGGCGTCCACGCTCGACGGGACGACGACCGCCACGGACGCCGGCGGAACCTCGCTGCTTCTCAACGGCACCGCGTCGATGGGGATGGAGGCCGCGGTTGCGAACCTCGTCGGAGCCGGCGACCACGTCGTCGCCCTGGTGAACGGGAAGTTCGGTCGGCGGTTCGCGCGGATCGCCGAGCGCTACGCCGACGTGACCCGCGTCGAGGTGCCGTGGGGCGACTCGATCCCGCTTTCCGACGTCGACGCCGCGATCACCGACGACGTCGACCTGGTGACGATGGTCCACAACGAGACCAGTACTGGGTTGTTGAACCCCGTGGCGGGCGTGGGGCGGATCGCCGACGACCACGACGCCCGGTTCGTGGTGGACGG
>CAZDEJ010000048.1:0-14980 GCA_964504395.1 uncultured Halobellus sp.
CCGAACGGGTTATACGGCAGGTTGGCGTGCGACCGGAGTGCCCCCGCGACGAACACTTATAACTCACCACCCGACAGCGTGGGGGCCGACAGCCACCGGTCACAGGTCGTAGGTCTCGCCGTCGGTCGCGAGCGGCTCCGCAAACGCCTCGGCGGCGGGGTAAAAGTGCGCGGAGTGGACCAGCCGGGTTTCGGTCGCCGAGAGGTCCGCAGCCAGGTCGAGTGCCCCCTCCCGAGTCATGTGTTTCGTGCCGAACGTCCGCGGCACGCCGTCGGGGTCGTGGTGAGCGCCGCCGAGCGGGTGGTGCTCACACAGCGACGCGGGCACGATCGCGTCCGCGAGAAACAGGTCGGCGTCGGCGAGCACCGCCCGGGAACGCTCCGGAACGTCGTAGGCGGTGTCGCCCGACAGCGACAGTTTCGCGCCGGTTTCGGGGTCCTCGACCGCGAGCCCGTAACAGAGAAGCGGCGGGTGGGTGACGGGTACAAGCGTCGCCTCCAACCCGCAGATCCCGAAGGGCTCGAACGGCGTCTGTGGCCGGGCCTCGACCTGGTTGAGGTAGTCGTACTTCCGGGCGACGGTGTCGGCGACGCTCTCGCCGGTCTCGGGGTCGGTCTCGTCGGCCGCGTGGACGGGAAGGTCGTCGAACAGTCGGTAGGCGTTGCCGAGGCCGTCGACGTGATCGAAGTGAATGTGGGTGACGATCCCGGCGTCGGGGAGGTCGACCTCCCGCGTCAGGAACTGGTGTCTGAAGTCGGGGCTGAAGTCGATCAGGACCGACTCGCCGGTGCGGTCGTTCCGGACGTGAACCGAAAACCGCGTGCGTTCGACGCCACGGCGGCGCGCCTCGGCGCAGGTGTCGCAGTCGCAACCTACGGTCGGCGTCCCGGTCGTATCGCCGGTGCCTAGCAGCGTGACCCGCATCGTCAGTGTATGGACGCCGGCGGGACATAAACCGTCCGAGCCGGGGGTATCGGACTGACGATCGTCGCGACGGCGGTGCCGGGGAGAAGAACCGGCTTCGGGGGCCCCTGTGTGCGGGAGGGCAGCCGTTCGTACTGTCGGCTATCGCCACGTGAGGGAGTTCGACACCCCTGGGTGTGGAACGTCTTCACGTCGGTATAGCCACCAGTATCAGTTGCTCTGTTCGATCTCGTGGGAGTGCGAGTGCTCGTGCCCCTCGGAGGTGGAGTCGGGGTTGTCCCCGGGGGAGCCTTTCCAGTTGTCGAAGTCGCTCAGATTCTTGAGGTTGTCCCGCTCCTCGAAGTCCTCGACGGCGGCGACGATGTCGTCCTGGATGAGCGTTGTCCGCTCCTCCGTCAGCGCCTCCAGTACGGCCTCCCGGAGCACCATCCGGAGGTCCGAGCCGGTGAGCCCCTCCGTCAGGTCCGCGACCGCTTCGGGGTCGAACTCGTCGATGTCCATCCGGCGGGTGATGATCCGGAGGATGTCCGCACGCATCTGCCGGTCCGGCTTGGGGAAGTTCACGATCTCGTCGAACCGGCGCCACGCCGCCGAGTCGAGCTGGTCGGGGTGGTTGGTGGCGCCGATGAGGATCACCTCGTCGCGGATCAGGGAGATGTCGTCGATACTCTTGAGCAGGGTGTTGACCGCGCGCTTCAGCGCGGCGTGTTCGTCCGACCGCCGGGTCTTCGCCACGGAGTCGAACTCGTCGATAAAGAGGATACACGGCGAGAGCCGCTTTGCGACCTCGAAGGTCTTCTCGACGTTTTTCGCTGTTTCGCCGAGGTACTGGCTGGTGATCATCGACAGCTTCACCTCGACGAACGGGAGGCCGAGTTCGTGTGCAAGCGCCCGCGACACGGTCGTCTTTCCGGTGCCCGGCGGGCCGACAAACAGGATCTTCCCGATCTCCCGCAACCCGATCTCGGCGAGGTACTGTCGGTGTTCGATCGCCTGCATCAGCTTCTGGATCTCCCCCTCCTGGTCGCCGGTCAATACCAGGTCCGTGAGGGTCGTTTCGATCTCCTCGGGGGCGCGGACCTGGACGAGATCGAGCATTTCCGCATCCTCGTCGGCGTCGAAGTACTCCTCGAGCAGGCTGTCGATCCAGACCCGGTCGGCCTGAATCGGCCGGGTTTGGTCCCTGGCTTCGGCGTGTGTCACGTCGACGTCGTCGCGGCCTTCGGCGGCGGCGGCGAGCGTAGGGTTCGTCGACAGTCGGTCGCGGTCGGCGCGGTCGAGGTACCACTCGAGCGCCATGTCCGACTGTGTGATGGACAACCGGCCGGAGAACTCCTCGCGCTGGGTGAAAAGCAGGTCCGACACCGCGTCCCAGGGGTGCTCAACCCCCGTCGCCTTCCGCGCGACGGTGTTGGTGACGACGAGCGGGCGTTCGATGTCGACAACCTCGGGGTCGTCGGCGTCGCCCGACTCCGCTTCCTCTGACGGCTCCGTCCAGAACACCCGCCGGTATCGCGGCGGGAGGTCGTTCGCGTCGAGATCACGATCCTCGGTGTAGAGGTGCGTCGTGAGGAGAAACTCGACTACTTCGAGGGCCCGGTCACTCATCCCAAAGAGATTGCCGTCCGATCCGCATAAGCGCATCGAAACCCGGCGGACGGGACGTGTCGAGGGCGGCGTGGACGCGACGCGTCGTACGGATCGACGCAACCTACCCGTCGGGGTGGGCGAACCGCAGCGCCTCGTGGACCGCCTCGCGGCCGCCGATGATCGTCAGCCGGTCGCCGCGTTGGAGCGTCATCTCGGGCTGTGGGACCGTCGTCTCGCCGTCCCGCTGGATCAACGCGATCAGGGTGTCCCCGGGGAACTCGGGGCCGACCTCCTCGACGGTTCGACCGATCAGCGCCTCGGAAGTGATGTCGATCTCCTGGATCTCCCCGGTGTGGCCGATCTCGGCCATCCAGTCCATCATCGAGGGGCGCTCGATGTAGTTGTCCATCGCCTGCGCGACCGCGAGAGTCGAGGAGATCGCCCGAACCCCGAGTTCCTCGAACGCATCGGCGTTGTCCGGGTTGTTCACCCGCGCAAGGATGGTTTCGGGGTCGAACTTCGAGCGGGCGAGCTGTGAGACCAGCAGGTTGACGTCGTCGTCGCCGGTCGCGCCGACGACGATCCGGGCGTTCTCCACCCCCGCAGACCTGAGCACGTCGGTGTCGGTTCCGTCGCCGTGGTGGGCGGTGAAGCCCGCGTTCCGCGCGGTTTCGACTGTTTGCTGCTCCTGTTCGACGATCGCGACGTTCTCGCCGCGGTCTTCGAGGCGTCCGGCGAGCGATCGGCCCACCCGCCCGCCGCCGATGATGAGTACACGCATTGGGATGATGTCGAGGTATTCGGCGATCCGTCTGGCGAAGCCGCCTTCGAAGACGACGGTCACGAGGATGATCAAGAAGACGGTCCCCACGATGAGGTCGGCGGCGGCGGCCTGGCCCGAGCTCCGGAGTTGGATCGCAAACAGCGTCGCCACCGACGCGGGGATGATCCCGCGGGGGCCCACCAGGCTCATGAACCACTTCTCGCCGACGGTGAAGCGGTCACCCCTCGTGGAGACGAACGTCAGGATCGGCCGGAGCACGAGTGCAACGATCGCAGCGACCGCGAGTCCGCCGAACCCGATCTCGGCGAGGACGTCGAACTGCAGGAGCGCCGCCAACGCGATGAAGACGAACGACAGGACGATGAGGGTCACGTCGCCTTTGAACGCTGAGATCTCGTCCTCGTACGGAACTTCGAGGTTTCCGAGCAGGATCCCCGCGGTTGCGACGGCGGCGACCCCCGCCTCCGTTGCGATGGTGTCGGCGGTGCCGTACGCAACCAACGCACCCGCGAGCACGAGCAGCCGGGCGTTCCGGGGGGCGCTCCCCGGCGAGAGGTCGATATACTGGAGCCCGTAGTACAGTGCCGCCGCGACCAGCCCGCCGACGAGGACGCCGACCCCGAGCCGTCCGGCGAACAGCGACAGAAGCGCGAGCGGATCGCTCGTACCGAGGTTGACCGCCTGGAAGATCACCACCGCGAGGATCGCTGCCGTGACGTCGTTGACGATCCCCTCGGTTTCAAGCGCGGTCTCGACGCGGTCGCGGGCGGGCACCACCTCGAGGATCGGCGTGACGACCGTGGGCCCGGTCGCGACCAGGAGCGCACCGATCAGGAACGCGACGTCCCACGCCGCACCGAGCAGGAACCTGACCGCGACGCCGGTCCCGACCAGGGCGATCCCGGCGCCGACCGTGATCAGCTTCAGGGTCGCCCCCGGTGCCTCCCGGAGGTTGTCGATCCGGAGGTGGAACGCGCCCTCGAAGACGATGATCGCGACCGAGAGCCCCACGATCGCGCCGAGGGCGTTCCCGAAGGAGTCGGGACCGACGACGCCGAGCACCTCCGGCCCGAGCAACACGCCGGCCGCGATCAGAAACACCACGCTGGGGATCCGGAACCGGTCCGAGAGGATCTGGGCGATCACGCCGATCCCGATGATCGCGGCCACGATCGCGATCAGGTTCGGCCCGCCGGTGGCGGCCATTATGTCTCCTCCACGTGAGGGGTAGATCCGTGAAGATGTATAAATCCACAGATCACGGCGCGGATCTCAGCGACCGCGCGGCCGTCGGGACGCGTTGCCGGGGCCGACTCGGACCGATCACTCGGGGTCCCCGGCGTTACAGCCCGAACCGTAGCAGCCACAATACGGCCATCCCGGCGACGATCGTGGCGAGGATGTCGTCGACGTACCACGCGACCGCGCTCGCAACGGCGCCGGCCACCACCCGCTCGTTACCGGCGATCGCGACCGCCCCCTCCGGGGCGACGATCGCGGGGAGGGTGAGCGCCGCGAACACCGCCGGCGGGACGAACCGGAGCGCGTTCGTCACCCGGTCGGGGACGTCGCCGATCCGCCCGAACAGGTAGACGAACGACGCCCGGATGCCGAACGTGGCGACGCCGAGCGCGACCACCACACCCCAAATCGCCACCGGGCCGTAGTCGGTGGGCATCAGTGACGACCTCCCGATCCGGCGTGGTCGGAGTGATCGGCGGTGCCGGCGGTATCGTCCCCGGCGTCGGTCGCATCGTCCCCGGCGTCATCGCCGTCACCTGCACCGCTCTCCGCCGAACGCCGCTCGTCGGCGAGGACGCCCGCGATGACACCCGCAACCCCACCCGCGATCAGCCCGAGGTTGAGCGGGACCGCAAAGACCGTGCCCGCGACCGCGACCCCGCCGCCGACCGCCGCCGCGACGAGTTTTGGCCACGACGTCGTCGCGGGGACCAGGAGGCTGAGAAAGACCAGCGGCACCGCAAACTCCAGTCCCCACGCGGGTGGGACCCGCGCGCCGACGACGATCCCGACGAGCGTACAGACCTGCCAGATCACCCACAACGACCCCCCGACCGTGAGGTGGTACTGTCGCCGGGCGGCCGGGTCGAGGTCGACCCCGGTGTACCGCGCCACCGACAGCGCGTACGCCTGGTCGGTGAGGACGTACGCACACGCGGCTTTCCACCGGGACCGGAACGATCGGAAGTGTGGCGCGATCGACGCGGAGTACATCAGTATCCGAAGGTTGATAACCACCCCCGTGACCAAGACGACCAACAGTTCGGCGTTGTCGCCGAGGAGTTCGATCGCCGCCAGCTGTGACGCGCCGGCGAAGACGATCACCGAGAGTCCGGCGGCCTGTAGCGGCGACAGTCCGGCGTCGACCGCGGTTGCGCCCGCGACGAGCCCGAACGGGGCAACGCCGAGCAGGATCGGGGCGGCGTCGCGAAGGCCACGGCGGGCTTCCGCGGGGAGGGACGGACGTGACACACCGGGAGTCCGAACGGGGGGAGTAAACCGCTATTGCTTCGTCGGCGACCGGGGACGGCCGTGGCCATCGGGCGACGGCTGACCGGGCGTCTACCGGCAGGTGGGGCTTTCGGCGCCCTCGGGCTGTCGTTCGCGGCGATGCGGCTCCCGGTCGGGTCGTAGCGGTGCGACACCACTAACTACCTCTCCGGAGAACCACATGGTATGTCGAACGACGCACAATCGCAGGCCGGGACCCCCGAAGGACAGGGCCCCGTCGAGATCTCGGTCGACCTCGCCCGGCAACTCCAGGAGAAGCGCGAGGAACTCTTCGAGGAGTTCGAGATCCGCGACGCCTTTCCGCCGGACGTTCGGGCGGAGGCGGAGGCGCGGACCGAGGACGTCCAAGCGGAGATCGAGGCTGAACTCGACGACCGAACCGACCTCAGGGACCTGACGACTTGGACCACCGACCCGGTCGACGCCCAGGACTTCGACGACGCTCTGAGCATCCGCGAGGACGACGAGACCTACACGCTGTGGGTCCACATCGCCGATGTGAGCCACTACGTCCACCCCGACTCGGAGATGTGGACGGAAGCGATCGAACGCGGGAACACGGTGTATCTCCCGGGCTACACCGTACACATGCTTCCACCGATCCTGGCGGAGACGGTCTGTTCGCTCGTCCCCGAGGAGGACCGGCTGGCCCACACCGTGGAGATGGAGGTTTCGAAAGAGACCCTCTCCTTCGAGTCCGTCGACATATACAAGTCCGTCATCCACTCCGACGAGCGGCTGACGTACACCCAGTGTGAGAACCGTCTCGAAGACCCCGACGCGCCGCTGCACGCGGAGAACAGCTTAGTCTACGAACTCGCCGAGCAGCTCCACGAACAGCGGAAAGCGGACGGGTCGCTCGTGCTGAACCCCAGCCGGGACCGCGCCCACACCATCATCGAGGAGTGCATGTTGAAGGCCAACAAGGCCGTCACCCACGAACTGATGTGGAACCGCGGCGTCGAGGCGATGTACCGGGTCCACCCGCAGCCGACCCCCGACCAGTGGGACGACGCGCTCCGGGAGATCAACGACCTCAACGGCGTGAACCTCTCTGGTGCGTCGTGGGACGACCCCCGGAAGGCGGTCAACGATGCCCTGGAGAACTCCGAAAAGCGGGCGTTGAACAAGATCCAGCGGGCGGTGCTGAAGGTGATGCCGCGCGCGAAATACATGAACGATCCCTTCGGCGGGCACTACGCGCTCAACTTCGACATCTACGGCCACTTCACCTCGCCGATCCGGCGGCTCTCGGACCTGCTGAACCACTGGATCGTCCACGAGAACGACGTGCCCGAGGAGTTGGTCGAACTCTGCGACCGTGCGTCCGACCGGCAGAAGGACGGCGAAACCGCCGAACGGCTGTACAAACAGTTCCTCGAGGAGGTCGGCCTCGACCCCCACGCGGTCAACAACCGCGGCGTCGTCACCCTCGACGACGACGGTACCGTCGTCAACGAGAAGGGGCTGCCGCCCGAGCGGATTGACCGCCGGGAGTAGCTGCCACCGCGGCACCCGGCTACTGTTTGTGCGTAAAGAGTAGGACCTCCCCCTCGTGGGTGGTTACGCAGAGATCCAACAGCATACTGAGCTCCAGGCTGTTGTAGTCGTCCTCACAGATGACCAGGTCGTCGAAGGGGTCATCACACGCTGGACACGCGATGCTCACGGTGTTCCGGTAGGTCGTCACCCCGCCCGCGGACTCGTGGGGCGTCAGCGACGAGGTGAGTTGCTCGTACTCGCTGTCCTCCATCACTCGAACGGTCGCGTGGATCCGTCATAATTCTACCCCCCGGTCGCCCGGATCGGCGCCGTCGCTCACTCGCTGCCGCCACCGGGCCACCCACGGTCACTGTCGCTTCGTTGGGTGGGTCCATCGCTGTCACTTCGTGGATGGTGGCCGCCGCCGTCGCTTGCCGAGGGGGATCCGTCCGCGCCCGTCGACTCCGACGGGGATGCCGGATCGGGGCCGGCGTCGGGAGACGGCTCCACGACCGTGACGTCCGCACAGTCGCCGGCGAGGGCCGCGGTGCCGAGTCCGACGGCGAGCCCCATCACGTGTCCGACGTTGACGCTGGCCGGCGAGAGCGACACGGCGGCCCCGACCGATTCGACGCCGGTCAGAGCGACCGCACACACCCCGAACAGGACCGCAAGTAGCTCTAAGTCCGTCACCTGTTCGTGGGCCGGAAAGTGAACGACCGCGAACCCGCCGGCCGCGAACACGACGCCGCTGATGCCGTATGCCGCGACGTAGGGGCGAGAGCCGAACACCAGCCCCCACCCCGCAAGCGCAGCGATCGAAGCGACGGCGGCGACCGCGGCCATCGCCGCGAACCGGTGGGTGGTGAGGTGCGCCTCGACGATCCGCCCGAACGCCAGCAGGGTGAGGAGGTTGGGGACGACGTGGACGAGTCCGCCGTGGAGCAGCGGTGAGAGCGGCCACGCCAGCCACGGGACGGAGAGGTACGCGTAGTTCGTCGCGACGAACACCGACGGCGCCCCCCACCGGACGGTCTGGAACGCCTGGGCGGCATACACCGCACACACGACCACCGCTAGCAGGTCCGTGACGGGTGCCGACAGCGACCGGTGGTGTACGACGACCGTCCGGACGCCGCGCTCGAAGGGCGTTGCCAGGTTCGACAGCGAGACCGGTCGCATCGGTGAACGATGCGCGGTGAACCGGTATCAGCGTTTGGGCGGTACGTACGTTTATATCCGAACCCGGAGCCACGCCCCCCATGACGTGAGTATCGCCCCGCGTCGGGCAGCGGGTGTCCGGCACACCGACGCGGGAAACGGCGTGCCGGCTGTTCGCTCCTAGCTTTCACGCTCCACCGGGTCCCCGCCGGATTCTTGTTCAACCGGCGTGACCGGCGGACGTACGACTTGTTCAGGGACCGGAAAACGGGAGGTGGGGGTTCTCGACGAGGAGAACGTCGATTACGCCCTCCCAAACGAGGCCAGCGGCCGGGACTACGCCGCAGTCGTCATCTTCCCGCTTCCGACCTCGGCGGTAGAGCCGATCCCCAGCCGGCTTCGGGAGGTCGGTATCGAGCGGAACGCCTACACCGTCGTGGTCCAGACCGAAACGGTCGTCTCGGAGCGGTTCGAAGCGCTCGAAGACAGATACGAGTCCGGGAACGGCGATCGGATCACCCGCGAGGAGGTCGTTCCCCGGGCGGGCGAACTGGCGCCGACGGTTTGTCCCTACGTGCTCGTGACGGCGGTCAGTGCGATCGTCGCCACTGCGGGGCTGCTCCCGGATTCGCCCGCCGTGGTGGTCGGGTCGACGGTGATCGCGCCGCTCATCGGGCCCGCGATGGCCGCAAGTGTCGGGACCGTGGTCAACGACCCCGAACTCGCGCTCCGAGGGGTCAAGCTACAAACGCTCGGCGGCGTCGTCGCCATCGGCGCAGCGACGGCGTTCGCGCTCCTGATCCGAACGACGAAGTCGTACCGCTGTCCGCCGAGGAGGTGTTGGTGATCGGCGAGGTTCGGGAGCGACTCGCTCCCGGCGCCCCCTTGCTCGTGATCGCGCCGGGGGCTGGCGCCGTCGGGGCCGTGCCGTTGGCGTCGGGCGTGTCCTCCGCGCTGGTCGGCGTGATGATCGCTGCTACGCTGGGCCCACCGGCCGCAGTCGTCGGAATCGGTCGCGCGTGGGAGCCGGCGACGGTTCTCTGATGGGGGTGTTGATCCTCGTGAACGTACTCGCGATCAACCCCGTTGCGTTGGTGATGCTGTGGCGGTACGGCTACTGCCCGTGACTGTGGTTCCGTGAGGACGAGGCCCGTGTGACGACGCCCGAGCGGGTCTCGGTGCTCGCGGTCATGCTGCTGCTCACCGGACTGCTCGGGACGTTCGCCTACAGCTCCTATCGGATCGCCGGGTTCGAGGAGGACGCCACTGCCGCGATCGAGGCCGAGTTCCTTCCGGAGGCGACCGTGCTCGACATAGAGGTGACGTACGAGGAGTTCCCGTTACAGACGCCGCGATCGGTGGGGTGTCCGCCCTCGTCGTCACCGCCCGCGGTCGGGGAATACGCGAGCGTGTGACGACGGTCGCTCCCGAGCCGCTCGGTCCCGTCAGCCGCGGCGATATCCGCGTCGAGATCCGGTACGTTGGGGTCGACGGCGAGTCCGCGTACTCGTCTGCTTACTCCTGCCGCGACGGCGGGATGTCGGGGCGCCACGCCACGGCGTCGACCGCAGCGTCGAGGACCGCGTCGACACCCTCGTCGGTCTCGACGCTCATCTGATGATCGGCGTCGACGTCCCGCGACCGGTCGCTCTTGTTGTTCACCGTGAGTACCGGGACGTCCCGCTCCCGGAACCGCCGGGCGACGGCGTTCCGGAGCGCCAACTGCGCCGACAACGGATAGCCGCACGCCTCGCTGGCGTCGACGATGAACACCACCGCGTCCCCGAGGTGTTCGAGTGCGCTGGCGGCCTGCCGCTCGATATCGTTCCGGTCCGCTTCCGGTCGGTCGAGCAGCCCCGGGGTGTCGATGATCTGATACCGGATCCGGTCGCGGTCGAAGTGCCCCACGTGCACGCCACGCGTCGTGAACGGATAGTGGGCGATCTCGTTGTCGGCGCGGGTGACGCGGTTGACGAACGACGACTTCCCGACATTGGGGTAACCCGCAACGACGATCGCGGGTTCGTTGGGCCGGATGTCGGGGAGGGTTTTCAGCGCGTCCCGGGCCTCCCCGATCCGTTCGAGGTCGTCGCCGACCTCCTCGACAACGTCGGCCATCCGCGCGAACGCCTGTTTCCGGTGTTTCCGCGCCGTGTCGGCGTCGGTCTTCCGGAGCTTGGGCTGGTACTCCTCGCGGAGGCTCCAGACCTGTCGGCTGGCCCACGTCACTTCCGAGAGGCTCTGTCTGAGCTCGTCGACGTCGACGATCGCGTCCGCGAGTTCGTAGTAGAAGGGGTCGACGGTCCCGAAGTCGGGCCACTGCGTGACCACGTTTTCCAGGTTGTCGGAGAGGATCGACGACGCGGTCTGGAGCATCGACTGCTGGGCGTCGAGCCCGGACTTCGAGCGTCCGGTGCGGGCCGCCCGGGAGAACGCCTTGTCGAGAAGCTCCGTGGAGCGGGGCGTCGTCGGGAGGGACTCAAAGATCATATCGTGTCGTCTACTCGGCCGAATGATAAAAACGCGTCCGTTCACCGGTCACGGCGTCAGTAGCTATAGGTCGGGGAGTCTTCGAACGGCGTGCTCACTGGAGGGCACGCGTGGCTGGTGACGCGGGGCCCGCGGTTGCGGAGAAGTCGACAGGTGCGGGCCGGGACTGAGCTGGCCTCACGCCTCACCCCGGTCGAGATACTCCTGCTGGAGTTCGACCACCGCCGCGGAGTCAGCACACTCGGCGTACCGTCGGAGCGGCTCCTCGTTGAGTTCCAGAAACGTGTGTCCCCACGTGAACTTCGAGAGCAGGGCGGCCGCACGGTCCCGGTGGCCGAAGATCGCGAGCGCGCCGGCCAGCGCCTCGACCGTGGTCAGCCGCATCGGGCGGCCGAAGTTGACCGGGTTCGCCGCCACGAGATACGGGAGCGCGCGGTGCTCACCGGGGAGCGAAAACCGCGCCTCACCCGCCGAGTCCCAGGAGCAATCGAGCGCCACGAGCGATCCCCGATCAGCGTCCGCCGGCGACAACGCCCGCTCGGCGTGGGGGTTCAAGACGACACCGTACGGGGTCGTGCGGTTCGACCGGTGGAGGGCGGCGAGGTCGAATCGCGCGAGCTTCCGCGCCGTGCACTTTTCGGGGTCGTCGTCGCCCTCGTACCGAACGTGGAGCGCCGGCTCCGCAGCGTCCGCTCCCGACCGATCGGCGTCGACGGCGGTCCGTGGCTCGTCGGCATCGGCGGTCACGACGGATAGGACACGCGCCGCAGCAAAAAGCCGTTCGTCGAGTGCTCGGGATCGCCGGGCTATTCGCGCGTGCCGTCACCGACCGCGGACTCCCCGACGGGGGTGTGGCCGTCGATGACCTCGGTGCCGCCCATGTACGGTCGGAGCGCCTCGGGGACGGTCACGGTCCCGTCGTCGTTCTGGTAGTACTCCAAGATCGCGACCATCACTCGCGGGATGGCGAGCCCCGAGCCGTTGAGGGTGTGGAGGTGTTCGGCGGACTCGTGACGCTCGGGGCGGTATCGCAGCCCTGCGCGTCGCGCCTGGAACGCGCCGAAGTTCGAGACCGACGAAACCTCCAGCCACCGACCGCCCGCGTCGGGACCCTCGTCCATGTCGTCGCCCGGCGCCCACACCTCAATGTCGTATTTCTTCCGCTGGGTGAACCCCAGATCGCCGGTGCACATCTCCAGGATCCGGTAGGGGAGGTCGAGCCGACGGAGCACTTCCTCCGCCTCGTCGACGAGGCCCTCGAAGCGCTCCGGGCTCGCCTCGGGCGGGACGAAGTTCACCATCTCGACCTTGTTGAACTGGTGGACACGCACGATGCCGCGGGTTTCGGTGCCGTGTTCGCCCGCCTCACGCCGGAAGTTGGGAGTGTACGCCTGGATCTTCAGCGGGAGATCGTCGTCGAGCAGGATCTCGTCGCGGTACATGTTCGTCACCGGGACCTCCGCGGTGGGACAGAGCCAGAGGTCGTCGTCGTCCCACGGCTGGTCGTTGTGCCCCCCGAGCCGGTAGGCGTCCTCTGTGAACTTCGGGAACTGGCCGGTCCCGACCATCGACCGGGAGTTCACCGGGATCGGTGGAAAAACGTCCAGATACCCCTGTTCGCGGTGGATATCGAGCATGAACTGCACCAGAGCGTGCTCCAGCCGGGCGCCGTCGCCCTTCGTGAAGTAGAATCCCCCGCCGGCCACCTTCGCGCCGCGTCGGAAGTCGAGGATGTCGAGCGCCTCCCCCAGGTCGTAGTGTGGCACGACCGGGTCGGGAAGGGATCGGAGGTCGTCGAACCCCTCGCGGCGACGCTCGACGTTCTCGGATTCGTCCGCGCCGACCGGGACGTCGTCGTCGGGGATCTGGGGGAGCTCGAGCAGCGACGCCTCGAGTTCGGCTTCGAGGTCGTCGGCGCGCTCCTCGACGTCTTCGAGTTCGGTCTTCAGCGCTTGGGAGCGCTCGATGGCCTCCTGGGCGGCTTCGTCGTCGCCCTCGGCTTTCAGCTCGCCGATCTTCGAGGAGATCTCGTTGCGCTCGTGGCGGAGGTCGTCGCCGCGCTGTTTGAGTTCGCGCCACTCCGTGTCGACGTCGAGGATCCGGTCGACGTCGACGTCCGTGACCCCCTTCTGTTCCAGCGCCGCGCGAACCGTCTCCGGGTTCTCGCGGAGGAACTGTCTCCCGATCATACGCGGCGGTTCGCCGGGATCCGGCAAAACCGTGTCGCATCGGAGAGTGGCTCGGCGATACCCCGCGGGCCGACGCCACGGCCTCGCACCCGATAACGAAAAGACACATATTCCGTGACGGAGTGGATCGGATATGCCGAACCGGCTGCGTCGACGCCTCACTCGCGCCTACGAGCGGATGCTCCGCCAGCAACTCGGAACCACGCCGGCGCACGTCGCGATCATCCAGGACGGGAACCGACGGTACGCAAAGGAGCACGGTGCCGACGCCCCGGACGGTCACCGTGAGGGTGCCGAAACCACGGAGCAGGTGCTTGAGTGGTGTGAGGAGCTCGGAATCGAGGAGCTCACCCTGTACGCCTTTTCGACCGAGAACTTCGATCGCCCCGACGACGAGCTCGAACCGCTCTTCGACCTCATCGAGTCGAAGCTCCGCGAGTTCGCCGACTCCGACCGCGTCCACGACAACGGGGTCCGGATCGGCGCCATCGGGGACGTCGGCCGACTCCCCGAGCGGGTCCGCAACGCAGTCGAGTACGCCGAAGCCCGGACCGCCGCGTACGACACCCTCCGGTTGAACATCGCCCTGGCCTACGGCGGCCGGGCGGAGCTGCTGGGTGCCGCTCGGGCGGTCGCCGCCGACGTCGCCGCTGGCGAGCTTGCGCCCGCGGACGTCGACGCCGACGCGGTCGAGCGGCGGCTGGCCGAGCACACCACCCGCGACGTGGATCTGATCATCCGGACCGGCGGCGACGAGCGGACCTCGAACTTCCTGCCGTGGCACGCCAACGGCAACGAGGCCGCGGCGTACTTCTGTGCACCCTACTGGCCCGAGTTCTCGAAGGCCGACTTCCTCCGCGGGCTCCGGACGTACAAGTCCCGCGAGGAGTCCTGGCAGCAGTCCCGGACCGAGCGCGCGGTGGCGCTTCTGCGCGCGGTCGCCGGCACCGAACTCGACGACGCGACCGCGGTTGCCGGGCGACTCCGCGGCCAGTTGCCGTCCGCCGGCGCCCGCGAGGTTTCCGAGGAGCTCGAGCGACAGCGCGGGTCGGAGCCGGCCGAGAGCGCGAACTGAGCGTCGCGTCGGTCTACCGCCCGAACCGGCGCTGCCGGTTCTGGTAGTCCAGCACCGCCCGGAGGTAGTCCCGCCGGCGGAAGTCCCGCCAGTTCACGTCGGTGAAGTAGAGTTCGGCGTACACCGACTGCCAGATCAGAAAGTCCGACAGTCGCTCGGCCCCGGTCTTGATCAGCAGATCCGGCTCGTCGTCGAACACCAGCCGTTCCTCGATCCGGTCGGCGTCGACGTCCGCGGGGTCGATCTCACCCCTGTCGACCGATTCGGCGACGCTCCGGACCGCGGCCGCGAACTCCCGCTTGCCGCCGAGACCGATGTTGATCCGGACCGGCGCGTCGGCGCGCTCGGTGCCCTCGGGTCCCCGGACCGCGACCGGCCGCGGGGCGTCGATCGATCGGAGTTCCCGGGCGAGCGTGGGCACCACCGCCTCGTCGAGCACGCTCACCGAGACCGTAACCCGGGTGGCGCCGTACTCGAACGCCCACCGGAGAAACGCCGAGAGCGTGTCGTACGCGCCCTGTTCGAGCAAGTCGCGCTCCGTGATCACGACCGCGACGTGCGCCGGGGGGTCGGCGTCGTGAACCCGGTGGCGGAGGGCGAGATACCGGTCGTACAGTCCCACGACCGGTGGTGGAGGCTTCGGGGATATATGTCTCCGGGTTGGTCCCCGAGGGGATCGATCCGGCCGTGTTGATACGGATTATCGTAGTCAGTCACCGGTCGTGGCCGACCTCGTCTCCGGCAACAACCGGT
>CAZDEJ010000049.1:0-2292 GCA_964504395.1 uncultured Halobellus sp.
GTCGAAGACGCCGGTGTAGGTCGCGGGGTTCGACCGCGGGGTCCGGCCGATGGGCGACTGGTCGATCAGCCGCACGGTCTCGACGTGCTCGGTCCCCTCGATGGCGTCGTGGTCGCCGGGGTCCACGGAGGTGTTGTTGTTCATCTCCCGCGCCAGTCCCTTGTAGAGGATCTCGTGCATCAGCGTCGACTTCCCCGACCCCGACACGCCGGTGATCGCGGTGAACTCCCCGACCGGGATCGGGACGTCGAGGTTCTTCAGGTTGTGCTGGCGTGCACCGCGAACCGTGATGTGGGTATCGGAGTCGCGACGGGTGTCGGGCACCGGGACGGATTTCCGGCCCGCGAGGTAGTCGCCGGTGACGGACTCGTCGGCGTCGCAGACGTCCTCGAAGTCGCCCTGGACGACGATCTCGCCCCCGCGGGCGCCCGGGCCAGGGCCCATGTCGATGATGTTGTCGGCGCGGCGCATCGTCTCCTCGTCGTGTTCGACGACGAGGAGGGTGTTGCCCAGGTCCCGGAGGCCCTCGAGGGTGTCGAGCAACCGGTCGTTGTCCCGCTGGTGAAGCCCGATCGAGGGCTCGTCGAGGACGTAGAGCACCCCGACCAGCCCGGAGCCGACCTGGGTTGCGAGCCGGATGCGCTGACTCTCCCCGCCCGACAGCGTCGACGCCTCCCGGTCGAGGGTGAGATACTCCAAGCCCACCTCCTCCATGAACCCGAGTCGCGCGCGGATCTCCTTGAGGATCTCCGTTGCGATGGTGCGCTCCCGCTCGGTGAGGTCGGCCTCGAGCCCCTCGAAATGCGCCAGGGCGTCGCCGATGCTCATCCCGTTGACCTCGGTGATCGACGTGCCCGCAACCCGGACGTGTCGGGACTGCTCTTTCAGCCGCGTCCCCTCGCACGCCGGGCAGGTGGTGACGGCCATGTAGTCCTCGATGTGTTCTCTCGTGGAGTCGGAGTCGGTCTCGACGTGGCGGCGCTCGAGGTTGGGGATCACGCCCTCGAAGCGCTTCGTCTTCCGGCGCGTTCCGTTCCGGGTCTGGCGCTCGAAGACCACCTCCCGGTGGGTGCCGTAGAGGAACTGGCGTTGGACGTCCCCGTCGAGTTCCTCGAACGGCGTATCGACGCTCACGCCGAAGTGGTTCGCGACGGCGTCGAGTCGCGTGCGGTAGTACGACCGGTTGTACGACCACGCCTCGAAGACGTGTTTGATCGGCTTCGAGGGGTCCCGGACCACGAGGTCCTCGTCGACCTCCTTCGTCTGGCCGAGCCCCTCACACTCGGGGCACGCGCCGTAGGGGCTGTTGAACGAGAACGACCGCGTCTCGATCGCCGAAAACTGGAACTCGGAGTTTGGGTTACCCAGTTCCTCGGAGAACTCCACGGTCAGTCGGTCGTCGCCCTCGCCCGCCAGCGACCCGGTCGATCGGGTGTTCGACCCGAACGGCACGTCCGCCGGCGGATCGGGGACGATGACTTTCAGCACGCCGTCGGCCTCGTCTAAGGCGGTTTCGACGGAGTCGGCGATCCGCGAGCGGGCGTCGGGGTCGATCTTCACCCGGTCGACGATCACGTCGATCGTGTGGTCGTAGTTCTTGTCGAGGTCGGGCGTCTCCAGCGTCAGGTCGTAGGCCTCGCCGTCGACCTCGACACGGGCGTATCCGTCGGCGACGAGTTCCTCGAAGCGGTCCTCGAAGGCGCCCTTCTGGTCGCGGGCGATCGGCGCGGCGATCTTCGCGCGGGTGCCCACGGGGAGGTCCAGGAGTTGCGACACCATGTCCTGCGCCGATTGCTCGCCGACCTCCTCACCCGTCCGAGGGTCGTACTGCGTTCCGACCCGGGCGTAGAGCAGTCGGAGGTAGTCGTGGAGCTCCGTGACCGTCCCCACCGTCGACCGGGGGTTGTTAGCGGCGTTCTTCTGATCGATGGAGATCGCAGGGGAGAGTCCCTCTACGGCCTCCACCTGCGGCTTGTCCATCTGACCCAGGAAGTTGCGGGCGTACGCCGACAGCGACTCGATATACCGCCGCTGGCCCTCCGCGTACACGGTCTCGAAGGCGAGCGACGACTTCCCCGACCCCGAGAGGCCGGTGACGACAGTGAACGTCTCGCGCGGGATCCGGACGTCGAGGTTCTTGAGGTTGTGCTCCTCCGCACCCCGAACCTCGATGAAGTCCTTGCTCATCTGTACCCGCGTACGGAGAGCGGAGATGAAAGGCCGTCGGTTCCGGTGGGGGGTGCTGGGGCTCCCCAGGTTGCCGCAAAGAAGTCGTGAAGGTGAGGTCGCCGC
>CAZDEJ010000049.1:2392-14916 GCA_964504395.1 uncultured Halobellus sp.
GGTCGCCGCCGACTCAGTTCAGCTTCTCGCGGGCGACCGCGACGCCGGTGGGTGCGACGATTATCTGGTCGTCGCCCTTCTGGGCGATATCGCCGTTGACCTCCTCGGCGACCTGTCGGAGTTCGTCGACGATGCGTTTCATGGTGTTGTCGGTCGTGGTGTGGCGGGTGATGTCCGCGATGACGAGGTCGCCGTCGTAGACGGCGTCTTTGATGTCGATAACGTCCTGGCGCTGGCTGATAGTCGCGATCCGGACGCTCGTCCCGGCGTCGCCGTGGGAGGGTTCGACTCCCTCGACGTCGAGGTCGAGGTACTCGTCAGTTGAGTGCTGTCCGCCGCCGCCGACGATCTTGCTCATGATTCCCATAGACTCCACAAGAGGTAGTACCGGATTAGTTCTTACGTCAGACGCTCGTCTGACGCTCGTCTGACGCCGCGTTAGCGCGGAAGACAGTCGATTCGCCGGTTCGACCCGAAACGCCGGCGTCGACGCCTCGTGCGGAGTATTGTATAGACCCCGTCGCCAGCAACGACCGGGAGTTCGTTACGGTGATCCGTATCACACCGAGAACTCGAAGAGGTCGTCGCCGACGTGGTGGACGGAGTCGACGACCTTCCCCGAGTCCCCCGGCATCTCCGAGCCGTCGACCAGCGCCCGCCCGATGGCGAGGGTTTTTTCGTGGGTCTCCTCGGCGACCGTGACAAGGTCGCCCTCGGCGATGTCGGGGTCGGCCTCGACGATCCCGGGCCGCATCACGTCCGCGCCGTCGCTGACGAACGAGATCGCCCCCGCGTCGACGGTGACGATACCCGTCGTGGGGTCGTGGCGGTTCGCACCCCGGACGGTCAGGAACGCCTCGCCGCCCTCGAACCGCACGACGTCGGGGTTGTCGTCGACGAGGACGACGTCGAAGGGGTCGCTGCCGAGTTCGACCATCTCGTAGGTGTCGCCGTCGAGGTCGACGCCAGTGCCCGCCGCGATCGTCGCCTCCAGGTCGTCGATCTCGTCGGCCCGGAGGTGGTGTCGGGATTTGACCTGCATACGCGGCACCACGGCGGGCCGGCCGATAAATGGCGCGGGACGGGAGCGACCCGCACGCGACGGCATCGGACGTGAGGTAAACCCTAAGTACCGGTGGACCAAGGCCGAAGGTATGTGGCGTTCCCGGAACAACCGGGACGGGACGACCGTGGTCTGTATCGCCTGTGGCACGTCCCTCCCCCGCTCGGAGACGCGCGAGTACGACAAGGAGGGCAACCGCTGGGACCGGCACGACAAGTCGTTCGAGCACCTCTGCAAGGAGTGTTACCGCGGGCTGTGTCACCAGCCGCGCGACGAACTCGAGGGGCTGCTCATCGACGTCGAGCGGGCCGTCGACGCAGAACGCGGCGCTGAAGGCTCCGTGGGGCCGGACTGCGGCCGCGCTGACGGCGGCGCCGACCAGTCGGGCGACACCGACCGGACGTTCCTGGCCGAGTATTTCAGTGCTGTCGAGGAGCGCTACGGTCCCGCCGAGGGCCCGGGCCACGAGTCCTGACTCAGTCGTCGATCACGACCGCCTCGCGGATCTCCAGGGCGGTCTCGAACTCCTCGCGCCGGTCCGCCTTCGACCCGATCCGTCTGAGTTGCTGGGCGTGCGCCCGGCGGGCGGCGTCGACCTCCCGTTCCGGCAGGCCGACCTCCGCGCCGACCGCGTCCCAGTGACCGTCGGGCACCAACAGGACCTGCCGGCCGTCGTCCACGACCGCCGACTCGTAGCGCCGGCGGTACGCCTCCCGACGCTCCCGGAGGTACGCCTGCGCCGTCCGGAGCAGCGGCTCGATCCGCTCGGGGCCGACGCTCGCGGTCGCACCGGTGTGAAGCAGCACGTCGCCGTCGAGCGGGAGCGACGGCCCGTCGTCGACACCGTCCGCCGGCGTCGGCCCCCGTCCGGAGGGGAGTCGACTCCACCGATCGCGGTGTGAGTTGCCCCGCTGTGTATCGGCATCGCGAGCGTCGTCGTCGCGGCCGTTCGAGGGGTCACCCACCCGCGCGCATCGCCTTCCGGGAGAATCTCGGGATGAGCCCCTCGAGCGTCTCGGTGTCCCCCGCGAAGGCGACTGTCACCTCGGTTAACTGTATGGTTGGGCCGATCGAGACGCTCTCCGCGGACAGCGACGCCGTCCAGCCGTCGCCCTCGATACGGTCCTCGGCGACGGCCTCACCGCCGAGTTTGACCAGGTACTCCCGCGCGAGCCGGAGCGAGATCCCCCGGTAGGACTTCGTCCGCGTGGCTCGGGCGTCGGTCACGCGTCCGGCCCCGTGCCACCCGCGACAGGCGGGAAGATGCTCAGCGTGTCGTCGGGCTCGATCGGGGTGTCGATACCCTGCTCGTGGGTGACGTCGCGGCCGTCCAGCAGGACGTTCACCTGGGGTTGGACTGCCCCGTCGTCGAGAATCTGTCCGGTCAACCCGTCGAACTCGGACTCGAGCGCGACGAGGGCGTCGCCGACGGTGGTGGCATCGTATTCCCGGGTGATCGTCTTCGTCCCCACCGCCTCGCGGAAGGTGGCGAAAAAGCGCAGTTCGATCGGCATACCGGTCTGTTGGGGGCGCCAGGCAAAAAAGTGCGCGTACTCCCCGTACCGTGTGACCCCTGACAGGATCGCCGACGAGGGGTCGGAGACGGGTCCGAATTTCACCGCGTCCTCGGGTCGCGGGACCCGCACCCGGCGGTGGAGTCCCGAGCGGCAATCGTCCATCCGACCCCGACGTCACGCGTCACTTTCCGCCGAACCGGATCCCGTCCTCGACGAGTCGGTAGTTGCGCTCGCGGTCGATCTGTGCGGCGAGCCACTCGTGATCGTAGAGTTGCGCGATCAGTTCGGCGTAGAGGTTGCGCCACGCGATCGCGTAGATCGGCGACTGCCCCCACGCCCTGAGTTCGGGCACGAACCCGTCGTAGGTCTCCATCCGCTCTTCAAGATGTTCGACGGCGTCGACCGCGTGGCCTGCGGCCGCCGAGTCCGAGTCCGCGGCGGCGATGGCGTCGTTGAGGCTGCCCTCCAGCCCCGCGACGGCCGTTTTCATGTCCGCGGCGGCGCTGTCACCGTCCTCGGGCAGGGAGTCGAGGACGCCGCGCGGGACGCCGAGGGATATCTCGCGATCCGTCTGTGACGTGTCGTCGTCCGTCATGTTCCCACCGACGGCTGCCGAGGTAAAAAAGTCGCCGTCACTCCGGGAGCGACCCGATGAACTCCCGGTGAGCCGCGAGCGTGTCGGGATCGAGGTCGGCGACGAGGTCATTCTCCCGGCGGTCCAATGCGGCGTGGACCCCGCCGTCCGGGCGGATCACGGCGGAGCGGCCGGCGTACGCGACGGCGTCGGTCCTGGCGTCCGTGTCGCCGTCGCCGGACACGTTCCGCCGGCCCGTCCGCCCCGCGCCGACCACCCACCGGACGCCGTCGAGCGCGCGGGCCCGGAGCAACAGCCGCCAGTTCTCGCTGTACGCCGCGGGCCACGCGCCGCCGACGAACAACGCGTCGACCCCGCGATCGGCCAGCTCGGCGCTGTCCGCGACGAAGTTGAGGTCGTAGCAGGTGAGGATCCCGGCCGTTCCGACGGGCGTCTCGACGGTCACGAGATCGTCGCCGGCGGTCAGGATCTCGGCCTCGCGACCCCGGAGGTGACGCTTCCGGTAGGTGGTGGTCGTGCCGTCGGGCGCGAGGTACGCCGTCGTGTTGTAGCGGTCGTCGCCGTCGCGTTCGACGAACCCGACCAGAATCGCCGTCTCTCGCGCTGCCGCGAGGTCGTGGAGGCGATCGAGGCGCTCGCCGTCGGTCCGGAGTGCGGCGTCGCCGACGCGATCGTCGGGCACGAACCCGGTGAGTGCGTACTCCGGAAAGAGTGCGATGTCGACCGACTCGGGGAGGCCGGCGAGTCGGGACTCGACGGCTCCGAGGTTGGCGGCGACGTCGAGGTCGGCGACCGCGAGTTGACAGGCCGCGACGGTCGGGGGCACACTCGGAGTAGCGGGTTGGGCGATAAAAACGGTACCAGTCGGAACCCTACCGCTCCTCGACGTGCCGCACCTGCACCGCCTCCCCGCGGGTCGACGTCGCCATCTCCCGGCCGAACATCCGGGCGCGGCCGACGGCGTACGCTCGAGGACCCTCGACGACGACTTCGTCGCCGGCTCTGATCGCGTCGTCCGCGTCGACGACGCCCGGCGCGAGCACGCTGCCGTGGGGAACGAACCCGTCGATCTCGACGCGCTTGGTCGGCACCTCCGACTCGTCCCAGGTCCGCGCGCCGGCGAGTGTCAGCGCGAGCACGCCGTACTGCGGCACCATCGTCGCGAGTTGCTCGCCGCCGGTGCCGTCCTCGTCGTCTCCATCCCGGTCCCGCACCTGGAGCTTCGGGTACCGGCTCGTCGTCCGGAGGTTCACGTCCGAAAACAGCGCGTCGCCGGCGTCGGGGCCAAACTGGTAGTCCGCGATTGCTTTCACGATGTTGTGTTGACGCTCCCGTTTTCCGTACTTGAGCTCCCCGTCGAGCGTCGACATCAGGTTCGCAATGGAGTCGGTGTCGGTGGGGTGGTCGGCGACGGTGTACTCGAATTCAGTGTCCACGTCGGCCGCGACGCGCTCGCATATCTCGCGGTAGCCGCCGTCGGGGACGTGCGCGATCACCCGGGGGTAGTCGTTGCGGGCGAGGTACCGCCGGAGGACGTCCGCCACGAACGAGATCTCGTCGTCGGACCACCGGCCCGTGACGACGGCGTCGTAGTGTTGCGCGGGATACGTCAGCTCCAACTCCATCGGCACCACCCCGATCGGGGAGGTCATCGAGACGGTGTGACCGCGGTACTGGATCGCGTCGTGGAACTGCTCGTGGCTCTGTGACTCGCTGTAGGGCTTCGTGGCCGAGCATGGGACGAGCACCAGCGGGTTCGAAAACCGGGTCCGGTACCGGGTAGTGACCCGGTCGGCGAACCGTTGGATCTCCACCCGCCGGAGGGTGTCCTCGCTGGCCGCCGTGAGTTCGGCGTCGCGGATCACCGGCGTCCGCGCCTCCATGTAGGCGAACTCGTCGTCGAATCCCCGGAACGCCGCGGTGAGCCACTGGTCGTGGCGGGCCTGCCCCTCGACGTAGTCGCGGAGCCGACCGTCCCGGATCCGCCGCCGGATCGTCGCGAGTTCGGATTCGAGGGCGTACTCGTTGTGGTCGGCGCAGTCCTCGCGGTCGAACACCGCCGGATCGGAGCGGATGTCCGCTGCCGCGTCGGCGCCGGCGTCGGGGTCGACGTCGGTGGCGGTTCGCTTCCCACGGCACGCCGGACACGAACACGGGAGTTCGGTCAGGTCGGCCAGGAACTGTTCGTCCTCGCGGGTGAGGTAGAAGCCCTCGAGCCCCCTGACCCGCGCCCGTGTCGCGTCCAACAGGTCCACGCCGGCGTACACCAGCGTCGCGGCGTTCCGCGGCGTGGCGACCCCCGAGAGGTACAGCGCCGTGTCCGGCGGCAGCGCCTCGCGGGCGGCGATGACCTCGTCACGGAACGCGGCCGCGTGGCCGACGAAACCGGTGGCGTTCGAGAGGATGTAGGCGTCGGCGCCGTAGTCCGCGGCGGTGTCGGCCGTGACTACCGCCGCGCTGGGGTAGTCGACGTCGGGATACTTGACCGCGAAGGCGTCCTGAACCTCCCTGTCGGTACCGGCCGGGAACGACCGATGGGGCAGGACCGTCAGGAGTTCGCGGTACCCCCGCGGAACCTCGCGGTCGGTAGCCCAGAGGCTCCCCCCATCGTCGACGCTGTCGTCGACGAGCGCCGGGGTCGCAAGCGGGTCCGCGAGCCGGAGCGTCCCGGCGCGGGCCGCCCCGTCACGCCCGTGAATCTCGAAGTATTCGGTCATACGCACAACTCGACCGGGAGCGTAAATTATCTGTCCGTTCGCGTTCCAAGTCAGTTCGCGTACGTGATGCGGAGGCGACACGTCCGGAGCGGGCCGGCCCCGCTACTCGTCGTCGCCGTGACCGTCCGGGGCCGACAGCGACTCGACCGTGACTCCCCCTGGAAGCGCCGCGAGCGTCGAGTCAGGCCACCCGTCGTGTGCGAGCGTGACGTCGGCGCCGGGGTTGGCCGCCACCAGTCGGCGGACGCCCTCGGCGGCCGCCTCGCAGGCCGCCGTACCGGGGCGTTCCGGCACCGTCGCGGTCAGCGGATACGTCTCCGAGAGCGCTCGGGGGAACGGCCCGAACGGCGGGACGACCCGCCAGACCGCGTCGTAGTCGTCCCTCGACGGCGTCCCGCCCTCCGTCAGGAGGACTCGCCCCCCGACGGCGAGTCGGTCCAGCCGGTCGTGGTGTCGGCGCACCTCCGGCCGTCGCGCGGACTCCGCCGACACCGAGAAGAACGATTCCTTCGAGACGGGGTCCTCGCGTTCGAGTTGGTCGGCGTGACCCAGAAGGGCGCGGTAGCCGTCGAGCAGTCTCGGATGTCCGCGGGCCCGCGCCTCCACGAGTTCCAGCAGATCCCCCGACCGGATGGCTTGCTTGACCCGTCCGAGCTCCGCGAAGGAGACGTGGAGGTTGTGCGTCGCGAGCAGCCGCTCCCGGTCGGCGTCGCCGCACGCGCGGAGTTCGGCCGGATCGTGATCGACACAGACCGGACACGAACACGGGAAGTACTCGATGTCCTCGAGGTGTTCCGTTCCCCGGACCGTGAGGTACCGGTCGTCGCGGGCGTAGATGGCGTACGCCGCCGAATCGAACAGGTCACACCCCGCCGCAACCGCCAAGGCGAACATCATCGGGTGACCCGCGCCGAACAGGTGGACCGGCGCGTCGCGGCCGAGGCCCCGCTTCGCGGCGGCGACGACGTCGATCATGTCGGCGTACCGATAGCCGTTCATCAGCGGGACGACCGCGCCGACCGGGAAGACATCGAGGTCGGTTCCGTCCGCGTGCCGGCCCGCGGCTTCCCGGAGGTCGGGGTACGTCGACCCCTGGATCGGCGCGTTCACCAGCATCTCGCCGGTGTCGACCGCCTCGGCATCGGAAAGGGCCGCCTCCGTGTTCGCGAGATCGGCCGCCGCGCGCTCCCGGGAGACGTCGGGCGGCGTCGGGATGTCGACCGGGGTGCCGATGTCGGAGCCGATGTCGCGCTGGAACCGGAGGATCTCTCGGGTTGTCACCTCGACGTCCCCGTATTCGGCGAGCTGGAACGATCCCGAGTCCGTGACGATGGCGCCGTCGAACGCCAGCATCTCGTGGAGGCCCGCGTCGAGCGCCCGTGCCCGGAGGTCGTCGCCGGATCGGATGATGTAGGCGTTGGTGATCAGGATCTCGGCGCCGAACGTGGATTCGAGCTCGGCGGGCGGGATGGTGCGGATGTTGGGGTTGATCACCGGCATCAGCGCCGGGGTCTCGACGGTCACTCCCGCGCGTGGGACCGAGAGCTCGCCGACCCGGCCCGCGGCGTCGGCGTCCCGGGGCTCGAAGTGATCGCGCATACACGGGTGTGAGCGCGGACTGATAAGTATCGTCGCATCTCGGTCGGCGAGCGCCGGGCTACACCGGCAGCAGCGCCGCCGCCTCCGGGAACTGGGTGGTGCCGCCGCCCCCGAACCGGAGCGTGATGTATAGCAGCGAGAACAGTGTCGCGTTGTACGCGCCGTGGATCAACGCCGGCACGACGAGGTTGTCGGTGAGTTCGTACAGCGTCCCGAAGACGAGCGTCGGGAGCACGAGCACGGAGATGCTGACCAGCCGGGCTCGCGGCGCGCCCGCGAGCGAGAAGAAGTGGATCGACGCGAAGATCAGGCTCGCGAGGACGATCGCGGCGGGCGCGGGCAGCGCCTCCCGCAACCGGTTCTGGACGACCCCGCGGTAGAGCAGTTCCTCGCCGGGGCCGATCAGGAGGAACGACGCCGGGATCAGAAGAAGCAGGATCTCGGGGTTCCGCGCCCCCGCCTCGGCGACCGTGTTCGGGGCGGTGTCAGTGTTCGTGGCCGCGAGCACGACCGACGCCGAGAGCAGCAGCGCGAACGACGCGACGTAGCCCGCGACCACGTACGCGACCTCGCGGACCGTCGGCACGGCGATCCCGACGTAGTCGAGCCCGTGGCCGCGGTACCGGAGGTACGCGAGCGCGACGCCACCGAACCCCACACCGGTCGCAAGCGCAAGCGAGAGCACGATACCCAGAAGCGCCGTGAGTTCCACGCCGGCCGCGGTGAGGCCCACGACGGCAGCACCCACGAGCGCGACGCCGACGGCAATCCCGACCGCCGCGAGCAGGATCCCGACCGCCAGCGCACGGGCGACTGCGCGCGGAGACTGCGACGGGTCGACGCCGCCGGAGCGGTCGGCCAGAGTCGGATCGGAGGACACACGCGACCTACGGGGTCGCGGGTGAAAATCCTTCCCGCCGATCGGCCCGGTCCGGCCCTACCGCCACCGCTCTGCGAGTTCGTACCGGGTGACGCCGAGGACTGTACGCCCGTCGCGGACGGTCCCGTCGAGGACGGCGTCGAGAAGGTCGTCGTAGTCGGTCACCGCGACGCCGATGCTCTCGTTGAAGTCGAGGTCGCGGTCGGCGGTCGGCTCGCAGTCGAGCGCCAGGTAGTAGTGGTGAACGCTGTCCAGGAGGCCGTTCGCGGGCTCGACGGCGCATAGGTAGCGAAGGGAGCCGGCCTCGTAGCCCGTCTCCTCGGCGAGTTCCCGGCGGGCGACCGCGTCGAGGTCGGCGTCGTCGGCCTCGACGGTCCCGGCGGGGAGTCCGCGGTTGACCCGGCCCACCGCCTGGCGCCACTCCTCGATTACGACCACGTCGCCGTCGGGGGTAAAGGGGAGGATAACCACCGCGGGAGGGTCCTCGACGCTGTGGAAGTCGGTCTCGGTCCCGTCCGGGAGGATCACGTCGTCGCGCCGGACCTCGAACCCGGGGCAGGTGTACTCGGTCTCGCTCCCGGTCGTCCGCCACGCCAGGTCGTCGGTCTCGACGGTATCGGATGGGTCGGCGTCGGTCATGCCTGGAGGTTCCACCGGCTCGACAAAAAACGCTCACTCCGACCGGTCGGTCGCGGGGCACGGACTCCCCGCGCGCACTACCCACGACCCCGGAGGCGACCGCGAATCATCAGCGCCGCGCCTGCAAGCCCCGAGACGACCGACACCAGCGTGACCGCGACGTGGAGTTCGGTGAACCAGAACGGGGTCTGGACTCCCGTCTGGAAGAGAACGAGCAGGAAGGACAACACGGGGATGCTCCGCCCTTCGCCGATCGTGGTCGCGTCGTCGACGCCGTCCGCGTAGGCGAGTCCGCCGACAGTCTCGCCCTCCGGCAGGCGTTCCGCCTCGTAGGGAACCTCAGGGGTGTTGTAGCTCCAGACGGTCTCGCCCGACCGGTTCACCTCGACGAGCCGCTTGTTCAGCGAGTCGGTGATCAGGGTGTTCCCGTTCTCGAGTCGGTCGGCGTCGCGGGGCCAGTTGAACTTCACGCCCTCCGCACCGTAGATCTCCCAGGCGGTCCGCCACTCGCCGTCGGCCCCGCGTTCGAGTTCGACGATCCGGTCGTTGTGGCTGTCGGCGACGAGCACGCTGCCGTTGCCGAGCCACTGGGGGTTGTGCTGTTGGCGGAGCAGCGTCGGATCGCCCCGTGGGTTCGGGCTGCCGGTCGTCGTCCCCTCGCCCTCGTTGATCACCTCGACGACGCCCGCACCGCGTTCGACGACCACGAGTTGGTGGGCGTTCCGGACCGACACCAGATACCGGTCCTCGCCGATCACGTCGACGTCGTTGATGTGGAGCCAGTCGGTCCGGGTGGGGTCCTCGGGGGCGTCGTACCGGGCGCTGGCGTTCCACTGCCAGGTGATCTCGCCGTCGCGGACGGTGAAGATCCGCTCGCGGTCCATGTCCGTGACCAGAAACTCACCGGACTCCAGGCGTTCGACGTCGTGAACCTCGCTGTTCTTCTCGGTCCGGACCGGAAAGGAGTACTCGGCGGTGATCTCCGGGCCGGCGCCGGAGTCGGCGTCGGGGTCGATGATTCGGAAGCCGGTGTGCGCACACGGCGACTCGTAGGGGCCGCACTCGTCGTAGCCGCTCTGCATGAACCCGGCCATCACGCTCCCGTTTTCGAGCATCGTGACGTCGAAGTAGCTGTCCGTGTCGCCGGCGCGCCACGCGGTCTCCCGACCCTCGAGCAGGTAGACCGACCCGCGTTCGTGCAGCCCCGGCCCGCCGCCGTGGGAGCCGACGAGCGTCGCCCTGGCGGTGTCGTCGCCGGCGGCACCGACGTCGGGGGCGAGCACAGCGCCGGCGAGAAGTGCGATCGCGAGCAATACGACGCCGAACACGACGAGCGCCACACCCGCTCGCTGTCCGGTATCGTCGTCGAGCACGGCGGAGGCCAAGTCGGTCATCAACTGACCGTGTGGAAGACGAGCGGTGAAAAAAGCCGTTCGGTGTCGGATCCGCGGAGCTGACGCTCCGCGCTGGCCTTCCGTCGGGCGCGTCCGCTACTCGGCCGCGGTCCGCTCGGCTTTCAGTTCGACCCGGTAGCCGAAGGGATCGGTGATGTAGACCGCGGGGGCGACGCCGGTCGCCCCGAGGGGGTCGAGTCGGCGGTCGATCCCGACGTCTGCGGCCGCCAACGCCCGCTCGATCCCGTCGATCGTGTCGTCGATCCGGACCGCGACGTGGTCGTAGCCGGTCCGCGCCGGCGGCTCGAACCCCTCGTCGGGTTCGAGGTGGATCACCGCGCCCGGCGCGAGCCGGGCCGAGAAGAACGGCTTCTCGCCCGATTCGTACAGATCCATGCCGTCGATCCCGAACCCGAGCGCGTCGCGGTAGAACTCGACGGCGGTATCGACGCCGTCGGCGGGGATCCGGAGTTTGAGGTGGTCGATCTCGGTCGCGTCCATACCGGCGGTTCGGCCTGGCGGCTCAAAATCCCGATGGTAGCGGCCGGCGGCCGCGACGCGTCCGGCACAACCGAAGACCTATCAACCGCGCCGGGAACCCCGCAGGTGAGCCATGTTCGTGGGCCACGAGTTCCTGGCGTTCGCGATCGCCGGGTGGGTGGCGCTCCGGCTCGGCGGCGACGACCGGGCGGCGATTCACGCGGGTCTGGTCGCCGGTGTCGCCGCCCTGCTCCCCGACCTCGACATCGGCTACGCCGTCGCCACCTACGCCGTCGCGGTCGCCGGCGGGGCGTCGCTCGGGTGGGAGCCGTTCTGGGGCGTCGCGAACGCGACCCACCGGGTCGTCACGCACACCCTCCCGACCGGCGGCGTCGCGACGCTCGTGTTCGGCGCGGCGGTCGCGGTCGCACGGCGGCAGGGAGCGGCCGGCGCTCGGTCACGATCCCGCCGGGGGCGGGTCACGACGGTCGCGAGCGCCGGTCTCGCCGTGGTCGGTGTCGCGACGTTGCTCGTCGGGTTCCGGACGGCCGTCTCGCCGGCTGCGGCCGTCGTCGCCGCGGGCTTTCTCGCCTGCGTGGCGGCCACCGGGTGGGCCCTCGCTACGCGGACGGAGCTGTCGACGCCCGCGATGACGGCCGCGGCCGGTGTCGGGGTCGTATTACACCCCTTCGGCGACGTCTTCCTAGCCGCGCCGCCGCCGCTGTTCTCGCCGGTCGGGCCGCCGGTGTGGACCGGGCGGGTCGCGCTTTCGGCGGACCCGACTCTCGACCTGCTCGGCGTCCTGTTCGTTGAGCTGGCGACCGTCTGGGCCGGTCTCGTCGTGTTCTCGCGGGTAGCGAGCGACCGGATGGACCTCGGTGGGAGGGTCCGCGACGCCATCGACCGGCGGGCCGGGGTGGGACTCGCGTACGCGCCGACCGCCGTGCTCCTGCCGCGCCCGACGATCGCCGACGCGCACATCCTGGGAGCGACGATCGTTCCGTTCGCCGCGATTGTCGGGGTGTGGGCGTGGGTCGCTTCGACCCGGCGCGATGGCGGGACCGAACACGCCGACACGGGCGGCTTCGGGGTCACGTCCGTGTATATCGGCGTCGTCAGCGCCACGACGGCACTCGGACTCGCCGCGGTCGCGTACGCTGCGGTATACACGGTGGTGTGAACCGGGACCCGATAGCGACCCGGCGCGTCGCCGCGGCGCCGTGCGCCACGCCCACGGGGTCGGGCCCAGCTGTCGAGGCGGTCAACTACACTACCGGCGGCTGGTCCGGATCACCCCGGATCGAATCGACCGGAATCGCGATCGAGGCGTGCTCACGGTGTTGCCGTATCAAGTAGGTTCGGCTCCGGGGTCGAACCAGGATGAACGCGGAACGGCTATCGCCGGCCGAGATCGGGGGGAGTGCTCGCGCTCGCGGCGGTGGCCGTGCTCGTGTCGTCGCTGGCGCTCGGCTCCGTCGGCTGGCAGAACGCTGCCGAACTCCGCCTGTGGGCGACGGCCGCGCTGTTCACCGCGACCGCTCGCGTGGGTCGTCCTCACGTACGTGGTTGGCGCGGGATACGAGGCCCGTAACCGACCCCACCCTACTTCGCTCGGCCTTGCGGCCTCGCTCGTTGAGGGT
>CAZDEJ010000050.1:0-14744 GCA_964504395.1 uncultured Halobellus sp.
GGTATGAGCCTCGAACGCGAGTACGACTGTCCGGAGTGCGAGGGGACCACCTTCTGGCGGACGGCGTCGATGCGGATCCAACTCGGAGAAAAGACCAAATGGCGCTGCGAGGAGTGCGGTTACGGCTTCATCGAGATCGACGGGATAAGTACGGCGGACGCGTCGTCGTAGGCGTCGGCGCGGCCACCGAGCGGCCTACTCCCTCTCGTCGTCCAGCGCGTGCCAGGAGAGCCGCGGGTTCCGCGCGGCGGTGGCCTGGTCGATCCGTCGGGCCGTTGTCTTCGACGGCGCGGCCGCGAGTTCCGTATCGGAGTCGGCTATCGCGGTGTTGAACGCCTCGGCGAGGTCGTCGAGCGACGCCTTGTTCTCGGCCTCGGTGGGTTCGGTGAGCATCGCCTCGGGGACGAACTCGGGCCACTTCGTCGTCGGCGGGTGGACCCCGTAGTCGAGCATCCGCTTTGCCACGTCTGCGGCGTCGCGGTCGCCCGCGGTAGCGGCGAACTCGTGGTGGAACGGGCCGTATGGGATGTCGTACTCCAGTTGCTCGGCCAGGTAGTTCGCGTTCAGCACCGCCTTCGCGGAGGCGTCTTCCAGCCCCGAGTCGCCCAGCCGGGCGATGTACGCGTAGGCTTTCACCAGGACGAGCCAGTTGCCCTGGTAGCCGTGGACCTTGCCGATGCTCCGCTCGGGGTCGTAGAGCTCGTACTCCCCGTTCTGCTCCCGGACGCGGGGTCGGGGCAGGAACTCCGCGAGTTCCTCGCGGACGCCGACCGGGCCGGCACCGGGGCCGCCGCCGCCGTGGGGTGTCGCGAACGTCTTGTGGACGTTGTAGTGCATCACGTCGAACCCCATGTCACCGGGGCGGGCACGGCCGAGCAGGGCGTTGAGGTTCGCGCCGTCGTAGTAGAGCAACCCCCCGGCGTCGTGAACCATCTCCGAGATCTCCACGATGTCGCGCTCGAACAGCCCGACGGTGTTGGGGTTCGTGAGCATCAGCGCCGCGGTTTCCTCGGAGACGGCGGCCTCCAGCGCGTCGAGGTCGACCCGGCCGTCGTCGCCGGAGGGAAGCTCGACGACGTCGTACCCCGCCATCGCGGCGCTCGCGAAGTTGGTCCCGTGGGCGGACGCGGGAACGATGACCTCCGATCGGTCGTCGTCGCGGGACTCGTGGTACGCCTTCGCAACGTGGATCCCGGTGAACTCCCCGGCAGCACCGGCAGGTGGCTGGAGCGTGACCGCGTCCATCCCGCCGATCCGCGCGAGGTACTCCTGAAGCCCCGCCAGGAGTTCCAGCGTCCCCTGGATCGTCGAGTCGGAGCGCTCGGGGTGAACCGCGGCGTTCGGGTCGGCCGCGACGTCCTCGGTGAACGAGGGGTTGTACTTCATCGTACACGACCCGAGCGGGTAGGGCCCGGTCTCGATACTCCAGTTCATCTGCGACAGCCGGGTGTAGTGCCGGGAGAGTTCCGGCTCCGAACACGTCGGGAGTTCGAGTTCGTCCCGGGTCACCTCGTCCGGCAGCGCCGACTCGCTGCCGACGTCGACGCTCCGGGTCCCGGTTTCCGACAGCAGCGGTTCGTAGCGGTCGTCGTCGCCGTAGCGTGCCTGATCGTGGTTCATTTAGATCGCCTCCGCAAACGCGTCGATTAGTGCATCCGTCTGTGCGGCGTTCACGTCGGTGACGCACACTTGGAGCAGGTGGTCGTCGATCACGTGGACCGCGAACCCGTCGGTTTCCAGTTCGTCCGCAACCGCCGCGGCCGGGTGGTCGGTTCGGGCGACGAACTCCCGGAAGTGGTGCCGGTCGTGGACCGGCGCGTCGACGCCCGGGAGACCGTCCAGGTCGGTTGCGAGCGACGACGCCTCCCGAACACACTGGTTGCCGAGGTCGACAAGCCCGTCGGGGCCCAGCCACGCCAGGTGCATCGCGGCCCGGAGTGCAACCCACGCCTGATTGGTGCAGATGTTGGAGGTGGCGCGCTCCTTCCGGATGTGTTGCTCTCTGGTCTGCAGCGTCAGCGTGTAGGTCCGCCTGCCCGACTCGTCCTCGGATGCGCCGACGAGCCGCCCCGGAACCTGCCGGAGAAACGACTCCCGGGTGGCGAACAACCCGAGCCCCATCCCGTACGCGGTCGGCATTCCGAGGGTGTCGGCCTCGCCGACGACGATGTCGGCGCCGACGCTCTCGGGCTCTTCGAGAAGGCCTAACGCCACCGTGTCGGTGCCGAGGCAGAACAGCGCGCCCGCCTCGTCGGTGATCTCGCCGACCTCCGGGAGTCCCTCCTCGATCGTGCCGCGGACGGTTGGGTTTTCGACGTACACCAGGGCGGTCTCGTCGTCTGCGAGCGCCGAGAGCGCGTCGATGTCGACGTTGCCGTCGTCCATCGGGTACGTCGCGACCGTCATGTCGGTCCCGTCGACGTAGTTGTCCAACACGGCGCGCTTGTTCTCGTGGAGGAGTTCGGGCACGAGCACGCGGGTCCCGGAGACCGACCGCACCCGACCGGCGAGTCTGGCGGCCTCGCCGAGCCCGGACGCGGCGTCGTACATCGAGCAGTTGGCCACCGGGAGCCCGGTGAGTTCGGCGATGAGCGACTGGTACTCGAACAGCGCCTGAAGAAACCCCTGTGCGACCTCGGGTTGGTACTGGGTGTAGGAGGTCAGAAACTCCGCGCGCTGTGAGAGGTCATCGACCACGCTCGGGACGTAGTGCGTATGATGATCGCGACCCAGAAACTCCGTGAGGTCGTCGTTGCGCGCGAAGGTATCCGCGAGCTCCGCGCGGAGTTCGCGTTCGCCCCGCGGCTCGATGCCCAATTCGCCGTCGAACCGGACCTCGCTCGGGACGTCGAAGAGGTCGGCCTCGGTGTCGACGCCGACGGCCTCGAGCATTGCTGCCGTCTCCTCGGGCGTGTGCGGCGCGTACGGGGTACCGTCGACCCGCTCGTGTCGGTTGGTGTCGGTCATCGTTGTGCTCCGGTGTGTAGGATGTGGGGTAGAGTGTCGATCATAGGCTATCAATCCAACTACGTGGCTGGATACACTTTACTCCGTCTGCTCGCTGTACGCCTCGGCCGTCAGCAACGCCTCGAAATCGTCGTCAGCGACGTCCTCCAGCTTCAGCATCCACCCCTCGCCGTAGGGGGCGTCGTTCACCAGTTCGGGCTGGTCGAACAGCGCGTCGTTGACTGCGCTCACGGTGCCGGACACCGGCGCGTAGAGATCCGAAACCGCCTTGATCGACTCGATGACGCCGAACTCCTCGCCCTGCGACATCTCGTCGCCGACCTCGGGGAGTTCGACGAAGACCACGTCACCGAGTTCGTCCTGCGCGAAATCGGAGATACCGACAGCTACCGGCTCGTCGTCAACGGTCGCGTACTCGTGTGACTCCTGGTACTTGCGGTCGTCGGGTGTTTCGAACATATATCGTTCGTGCTCGACCGTCCGGGCATATATTACTCCCGGATGAACGGCGTGGTCACCACCTCAGCCCGCTTGTCGCTCCCACGGATCACGACAGCAACCTCCGTCCCCGGGTTCGACATCGATGCCGGAACGTACCCCAGCCCGATCGGCTCGCCGAGCGTAGGACTCATCGTTCCGCTCGTGATATGGCCGACGACGTCGCCGTCGACGGCGATGTCGTGCCCGTGGCGGGCGATCCCCCGCTCTTTGAGTTCGAGTCCGACGAAGGCCACGTCGGGGCCCGCCTCGGCAACCTCGTTGAGGGCGTCACGCCCGACGAACTCCGTGTCGAGGTCGACCGCCCACCCGATACCCGCCGCGTAGGGCGTCCGTGGCGTCTCGTCGGGGTGGAAGTCCTGCCCCGAAAGCAGGAATCCCATCTCGGTCCGGAGCGTGTCGCGGGACCCCAGCCCACAGGGCTGACACCCGTCGAAGGCCGTCCAGACTGCCTCGGCATCCTCGACGGGACAGAGGATCTCGACGCCGTCCTCGCCGGTGTATCCGGTGCGGGCGATCCACGACTCGACGCCGTCGATCGCAAGCTCGACGATCCCGTTTCGGGCGGGTGCCGTCGACCCCGCGGGCGTCACGTCGGCGACCGCGTCGAGGGCGTCTGGGCCCTGGACCGCCACCATCGCCCACGCGTCGGTCTCGTTACGGACCGCACAATCGAGGCCCCACTCGTCGCGGTGGTCGACCCACCGGGCGGCCGCGTCCTCGTCGTGGCCCGCGTTCGGGACGAACAGGTACCGGGGAGCGTCCGACCCCGGGAGCCGGTAGACGATGGTGTCGTCAAGGACGATCCCCGACTCGTCGGTGATGGCGGCGTACTGGGCGTGTCCGGGGTCGAGCGCGGCGATATCGGCAGTAACGAGCCGCTGCATTAGTTCGGTCGCGTCGGGGCCGCTCACGACGACCTCGCCCATGTGGGAGACGTCGAATATCCCCACGGACTCCCGCACGGCCCGGTGCTCCTCCCGGATCGAGTCGAACTCGACGGGCATCTCCCACCCGCCGAAGTCGGTGAACGTTGCCCGGGCGTGCAGGTCGTAGAGCGGCGGTTTCCGGAGTGCCATGTCCGATCGTTTACCCGCGGCGAGAAAGGTTTTGATATCGGTCCCGCGGTTCGGTCCCTCAGTGCGACTCGGAGCCATGCCGGCGAGGACGGCCGTGTGTCGGCACGAGCGTACGTGACGTCACGAACTCGTCCGGAGCGGGCTCCGAGCAACGGCTTACCAGAATTGAGGCGAGAATGCGCCTCCCTCAAAAAGCGACTATGTAGAGCGAGTAGGGTAGGGTAGTTCACGTGGGTGCAGGTCACTCGGGTGTTCTGCCAGCGATAAACTGTATGGTGCGATAGCAAATCCGAAATCAGCACGACCCACGGGGAGTCCGGGGCGGGTTCGCACCGGCGCAAGGCTGCGAGCATCGCGGGCAACAGCGCCGGCACTCGTCTCCGAGCGTCGAAACTCGCGAGCGCGTCGTTCTCGGCAGAATAGCGTCGATCGTCCCGCGAGCCAGCGCCGCGACGATCAGTCGTCCGCCGGGGTTCCGCCCGCCGGCGTGGGGTCGCTCGCGGAGTCGACGGCGCCTTCCGCTGCATCGCTGTCGAAGCAGAACCGTCGGTGCCACGCGAAGTAGGTGAACGGCACCTTCGCGATCACGTCGAGATACACGATAATGAGGCTGAGCCCGTCGGCTGAGACGTAGCACAGCGCGAGCGAGCCAACGACCCCTCGGAACACGCTGTAGAGGATATAAAGCATCGACAGGTGGAACCCACCCGACACCGCGGAGAACGCCCACCTGACCGGGCCGGTGGTGATTACGTCTGGCTGGGGGTGAGAACGTGGGCACGTGAAAGACGGGAGTGAGCCCCGTCCGACACCGTCGGTGTTATGCCCACGCCCCCGGAGTTTCGGATATGGACCTGCTGGAACGGCTCCTCGGCGGTGGCGGGGACGAGGCCGACGAGACACGGGTCGGACTGTTCGTCGACGGCCCGAACGTGCTTCGCGAGGAGTTCGACGTCGACCTCGACGACGTCCGGGACGCAGCCGAGCGGGCCGGGCGGGTGACTGCGATGCGGCTGTACCTCGACGAGCACGCGACCCCGGGGCTGATCCAGGCGGCGGAGGCCCGCGGGTTCGAGGTGGTCGTCACGAGCGGCGACGTCGACGTCCGACTGGCGGTCGAGTTGACCGAGTTCGCTATCAACGGCCGCGCCGACGTCGTCGCGGTCGCCTCCCGGGATACGGACTTCAAGCCCGCGGTCGAGACCGCAAACACCCACGGCTGCCGGACGTTCGCGATTGCCCCCGGGGCGTTCGGCCGGTCGGACGCGCTTCGGAACGCCGCCACCCGACAGCACACGCTGGGCGAGGACGACGGCCCGACGTTGGTCGGATACGACTCCTGACCGAAAGCGGGCGGATTTTCACCGCGGCACACGCAGGCGTCGTATGGACGAACTCGATACGCCGATACTCGACAACCACCTCCACCTCGACCCCGACGCGGGCCGCGGACTCGACGCCGTTGCGGATTTCGTGCGCCTGGGCGGGACCCACCTCCTGGTCGTGAACAAGCCCTCCTGGCACCTCGGCGACGTCCCCGAATCGGCCGCGGATTTCGACCACGCCTTCGCGGTCACGCTCGATGTCGTCGACGGGGCGACCGGGATCCTGCCCGGGCGGGCGTGGCCCGTGCTCGGCGTCCACCCGGGGCTCGTTTCCCGGCTGGTCGACGACGCGGGGCTGGCGCCTGCAGCGGCTGCGGACCTGATGTGTGCGGGGCTGGATCGCGCGGCGGAGCACGTGCGGCGCGGCGACGCGCTCGCGCTGAAATCCGGCCGCCCCCACTACGAGGTGTCCGATGCGGTCCGGGCGGCGTCCAACGAGGTGATGTGCCACGCCTTCGCGCTGGGCGCGGAACTCGACTGCGCGGTCCAACTCCACACCGAGGCCACCGACGACCTGACCGAGGCGGCCGCGTGGGCGGAGGAGCGGGGGCTCCCGGCACACAGGGTTGTGAAACACTACGCGGGCGGTCGACTGTCCGGGCCGACGCCGAGCGTGATGAGCGACACGGATCGGCTGACCGTCGCCGCCGAGGCGGGCGAGCCGTTCCTGATGGAGACCGATTTCGTCGACGACCCTGACCGGCCGGGCGCAGTGTTGGGCCCGAAGACCGTCCCGCGTCGCGTGCGGTGGCTGCTGGAGGACGGCTACGACGACGCCGTCGAGCGTGCGCACGTCAGGACCCCCGAACGTGTGTACGGGATCGACACCCGCGGAACCCTCGCGGAGTAAGTCGATCCCCGGCGAACGCGGGGCCACTGAACCCTCCGAAGCCGGGGCCGAACGCCGGATGTTCGACAGGAAAGGCATTTGAATCCCGACCGAAATGGTGGAGTATGACCGACGCCGAGGAAACCTACTACACCGAAGACCGCTGGCAGAACTGGCTTGCCCGCGTCGAGGACGAGGAGATCGATCCCGAGAAGGAGGACTCGGCGCGGCTCCTGTTGAACCTCCAGGACGACGCTGCCATCGCGGTCGCGAAGATCGTCTCGGCGTTCGAGGACGGGCGGTTAGGCGACGAGGAGGCGGTTGACGAACTCGACCGCGTCCGGTCGATCGTGCTCTCGGAGCCGGAGCTCTCGATCGAGGACGACGCCGCCCGCGAGGACAAGGCAATCCTGGTCGACGGCGTCCAGACCAGCCTGGTCTGCGTCTTCTACGCCGCCGAGGAGTACATCGCCGCCGGCACGGCTGAAGAAGTACCGATCACGGAGTACGTCGAAGCCGCCGCCGCCGCGGAGGCCGACGAGGATATGGACGCCGCCCTCGGGTACCTCGTGCAGGCGGGCACCCGGATCATCGCGGGCGACGACTTGGATATGTCGGTTGTCGAGGAGATCGAGTACGGCCTGGTTTCGGAGTGGGTCAACGGGCTCGACAGCCTCCAGAGCGCGATGAGCGACCCCGAAGTGGTCGAAGAGGAGGACTGATCCACTGGCGGCACGCTTTTACCCGCGACCCGTGGCATTGTGGTATGACTCTCCGAGGGGACGACAGGGCCGTCGCGGTCCAGATCGGTGCGGTCATTCTCCTCGGATTCCTGGTTGTGTCGCTGTCGCTGTACCAGGCGACCGTCGTCCCCAACGAGAACCAGCAGGTGGAGCTCCAGCACAGTCAACGCGTCCAGAGCGATATGCTGGAGGTTCGGAACGCGATTCTCGGCACCGCAGCGACGGGGTCGGCGGCGCCCGCGACGGTCGAACTCGGCACGCGGTACCCCACCCGAGCGGTGGCGGTGAACCCAGCGCCACCGAGTGGGACCCTCTCGACGTCGTCGTTGGGCCAGATCGTCATCGACAACGCGACCGCCAAC
Source organism: uncultured Halobellus sp. (assembly GCA_964504395.1). Classification (GTDB taxonomy): domain Archaea; phylum Halobacteriota; class Halobacteria; order Halobacteriales; family Haloferacaceae; genus Haloquadratum. The sequence goes on from CAZDEJ010000050.1 coordinate 7,864, forward strand.
GACCCCAGTACGCCGGGGGTGGCGGACTACCCCGAGACAGAGGACTTCTGGAACGGGAGCGAGAAACGGTACAACACCACCGCCATAGAGTACCGCCCGAGCTACGCGAATTACAACAATCCCCCGACGACCGTCTACGAGAACGGGCTGGTGTATAATCGGTTCCAGAACGGAAACGTGACCCGAAGCGAGCAGTCGGTGGTCGCCGGGACCCGGATCTCGCTGGTGGCGCTGTCCGGGGAGCTCTCACGCGGCGGGACGCAGTCGCTGCTCGTGGATCCACAGCCGGTGAGCGTGTCGACGCGGACGATCAGCGTGAGCAATAATTCGACAGGAGAGAACGTCTCGGTGGTCGTGCCGTCAGAACTGACGGCTGACGAGTGGCGTGGTCTCTTGAACGAAACCGGTGACTACGATGAGAACGCGAACTTATCGAACGGTGCATACGTGTATGACGTAGATCCGCACTCAGCCGGCGTTAAGTTGTATTTCGAGCCGAAGACGACATACCAACTCAAACTCTCGAAGATCGGCGTCGGGCGGAACACTGGAGATTCTGACCTCGCGTACCTGACGAGCGTAGAGGACTTGGAAGCGGAGCCACTCGTCGGGCAGACGTACCCGTTCGTAGTGGAGTCAAGGGATCGGTACAACAACCCGACCGGAACAGGAGTCGAAGCTAACGTTCCGTCCGGAACGGTCATTGAGCCAGGACAGTATCGGTACCAGTATGATGCCACGTCTGTTGGGAGAAATCTAATAAACGTTACATACCTTCGAGACTCCAGCAACACAGTCTACCAGACGGGTAGTCAGGACTTTAACGGTGAACTTCCCGAAAACGTGCAATACGAGGTGAACGTACAGGCCGGTGGTGGCGGTGGCGGCAGTGGCGGCGGGTTCACCAACGGAAATCAGTCTGAGTGTACTACAAATATTAACGCAGGTGGCAGCGGAGGCAGTGGCTTTGTGATCAGTTTCGACGTGACAAACAGCGGTAATTGTGACCCAATTACCATTACTGAATTCGGACTTGCGTATGACTCAAATGGTAACGACAATGTCAGAACGCTGGCTCGAAAGGGCTCTGGGAACGATCCGCGTGATAGGTCCGAGGAGGTGAGCATCAGTGGGTCTGGAGAGGGCTCACTCAGTTCGTCAAACAAGGAGGGATTCTCGGTGAATGGGCAGTTCATCGAATTAGATTCGAAAGCAACGATTGCGACGAGCGGGACGTCAAACATTAATTTTGGATATCTGTACTTCGAGAGCAGTCCCAACGGTAATGACCCGATCGAAGTCACATATACTGTTACTGACACACCACCTGCGGACGCTCGATACTTCACTGTGAAGTTGTTATTTGGGGATGGAACAGTAAAGGAAGTCTACTTCAAAGTCACTAATATCAATTCTTGACCCGTTATTGATCTTTTATTAATATAAAATATGGTTATGATATTGTTACTGATACGGTATATCCAGCTGCTCCTGAGCAGCGGAGCAGGGTGTGGTTCAGCGCCCTAAGTGGGTATTTATGTTTATAGCATAAATATGTATATTGATGCGTCAGTTCACCGACCGCGCGCAGTCTGAGTCCCTCGGGACTCTGCTCCTCGTCGCGGTGGTGGTCATCAGCGTGGGTACTTTTGGGATCTACTACGTTGCGTCGGTGACCGGCGACACGGGCGGCGAAAATTCCGTAAGCCTCGATGTAGACGCAACGCCGGAGGAACTTAGACTGACGCACAACGGCGGTGAATCAGTGTCGGGGTCGAGCTTCGAGGTGACTGTGAAGAACGCTTCCGGAGAGTCCACGTACGTGTTTGACGACGGCACCGTCCGCGGTGGGGACGGCGACGGTCGGCTTGACGCCGGCGAAGTCTGGCGGTTGCCGTTGAACCAGTCGGCTGGCAGCGAAGTGGTAGTGACCGTGGTCGACGCCGGGGAGAACCCTGAGCGGTTGCTACTTCGCGACATGATAAACACGAAGTCGACGCCGACTGTACGTCCTGATAACGTCTGAAATAAACGATGCGGCGCTGACGCAAGCTAATCGCACATATTGACAGCGGTCGCTACGACGTCGGGCGTTCCTCTCGGAGGCGACTTCACCGGCATAGGAACGTAGGGTCGGACAGTCCAGCTTGTGTCCGCGTCAGCGAATGATTATGACCGAAGAAATTATTGGACTGATGTCGCTCGGAGTTCGACAATCGACGACCCGTTCATCGACAAACCCATATAACGGGCCGCGGAATCGGGTGCTATGACAGCCGTCGGCATCGACGCCATCGAGATCCGAAGCGGCAGGCTGCGGCTCGACCTCGCCGAAACCTTCGCGCCAGCGAAAGGCGAGGAGCCCGGGAAATACACCGAGGGGATCGGGATCGCACACTCGTCGCTGCCGGACGTCTACGAGGACATCGTCACGATGGGGGCCAACGCCGCGAAGGAACTGATGGACCGGAAGGGCCTACTCCCCGACGATATCGGTCGGATCGACGTCGCCACCGAGTCCGCGTTCGACAACTCGAAGCCGGTGTCGACGTACATCGCCGGCTGCTTGGAGGACGTCTACGACGGCGACTTCCACCACGCCAACAAGGGCGAGCGGAAGTTCGCGTGCCTCTCCGGCACTCAGTGCATCGACGACGCGTACAACTGGATCCGAGCGGGGCGAAACCGCGGCCGGGCGGCGCTGGTGATCGCCACCGACACCGCGCTGTACGAGCGGGGCGACCCCGGAGAGGCGACCCAAGGCGCCGGTGCGGTCGCGATGCTGATCGACGAAGAGCCCGACATCGTCGCACTCTCAACGGAGCAGGGGTACGGCAGCGCCGACGAGACCGATTTCCTGAAGCCAAACCAGCAGTTCCCCAGCGTCGACGGCAAGCGCTCGATCCAAGTGTACCTCGCGCGGATGCGGGAAGCGCTGGAGGACTTCGAGTCGATCGCGGGCGGCACCCACCCCGACAGTTTCGCATACTTTCCGTTCCACACGCCGTACCCCGGAATGGTGCGGAAGGCGGCACTGCTGGGCTACCGGCACATCACCCGCGACACCGAGGTCGAGGAGGGGCTCTCGTCGGACATCGGGATGCAACCCCGCGATGCCGACTTCGACTCCCGTGAGGCCTACGAGAACGCGATCCGCGCGTATATGGACGACCTGAAGCAGACGGGTCAGTACCGGGAGTGGTACGACCAAGCCATCGGCCCCACGGTCGACGTTTCCGGGCGGGTGGGGAACTGGTACACCGGCTCCGTGCATTTAGCCCGGCTCTCGGCCCTTCGCGCGGCCGCAGCGGACGGTGCCGACCTCGCCGGCCAGCGGCTTCTGGTCGGGTCGTACGGCTCCGGGGCGCAGGCGGAGATCCACGCCGAGACCGTCCAGGAGGGGTGGCGCGACGCCGTTGCCCGGACCGACGTCGACGACCAACTCGACGATCGCTACGACCTCTCCTTCGAGGAGTACGAACTCGTCCACGACGTCCACAATCATCAAGAGGAAGTCGACGTCGAGGCGTTCACACAGCCCGAGGGGGAGTTCGTGTTCACCGGGTGGGGGCGGATGAGCGAACGGCGGTACGAATACGTGGAGTAGAGGCGCGCGTTGGCGGCGGACGCAACTGCGGGCGACGGCACACTGTCGCCCGCGGAAGCCCCGGTCCAGTCCCGTTCTGTGGTAGGTTCCTCTCATACGGATTGTTATACTCAATTACCGGTCGTTTCCGACTCCGCCTCCAGCAATGACCGGTAATTCGGTACAATGATCCGTATCGGTGGTCGCTTGCCCGGACGCGGCCAGCACCGCCGGAGGCCGGTACCGACGGCCGACCCGAACCGACGGCTACGGCAGTTGCCGCAGATCCTCGAGCGTCTCGTCGAGGTCGCGGGTCGAGAGCGCGAGCGACAGCCCGTCGATGGTGGCCAACGTCGGCGCGTGCTCCCAAAGGTCGTCCTCGGTGAGGCCGTGAAGCACGACCGCAGTAGGCGTGGGGTTCACAACGCGCATCGCGACGAGGGCGGCTTCCCCGCGAGTGACGCCGGTGAAGACCAGGGCCCGGGAGGTCGATTGGCCGTAGAGCCGGTAGAACTCCTCGGAGGAGAGCCGGGTGATAGCCTGGATACTGTCGATGACGGTGTGGCCGCTGATCCGGTCCTCGTCGCCGCGGATCAGTTCGGTGGCGTCCATCGCGTCGTAGAGGGTCTCGAGCGGGACCGACCGCGGGTACTCCCGGAGATCCAACACGATGTCGCTGTCGAATCCGGCGGTGATGACCCGGGCGTACTGTCGGATCCGGCTACCGCCGCGGTCCTCGTCGATGTCGAGCAGGGCTTCGACCATCCGGCGGACGACGCCGATCCCGGGGCTCTCCCGGCGGCCGCTCTCGTAGTCGGAGATCACCGACGAGGAGACGTCGAGCTGCTCGGCGAGCGTGGTCTGGGAGACGTCGAAGTCGGTGCGCCACTTCCGGAGGGTCGCGCCCGCGTCGTCGCTCAACGTGATCTCGCCCGCGATCCGGCGGGCGAGTTCCTCCCGAGGGACTGTCGTCACGGCTCGCCGCCCCCGGCCTGCGAGGTCTCTCGCAACATACGTCGCATACGCGCGGGGCGGCCGCAAAAGCGTACCGGGCGGGAGCCGGGGGACGGCCGGAACGCAGGAACGTTCAAGTCCGGGCACGCGTCAGATACCGTCGTGCCTTCGACCCTGGTCCACGTATCACTCGCGCTGTTGCTCGCTGCGGGGTTGCTGGGGGCCGAATTCGACCACCGGAGCGTTCCGGTCGTCGTGGCCGCGACCGTGCTTCCCGACCTCGACGTCGCGCTGGAGCCGGTGTTGTCCGGCGCCCACCGGTCGGTCGGGCACACGGTTCTGCTTCCCGCGGGTCTGGCTGTCGCGCTCGCGGTCGACGTCCGGCGCGGCCCCGACTCGCTGCTCCGACGGCAGTACGGCGACCGCGGGGTGCTGCTCGCCGGTACCGCGGTCGTGTGCCTGTTCGGCGCCGGGATCGTCCCCGACCTCGTCGTCGGCGGCGTCAACGCCCTGTATCCGGTCCACGACACGTTCTATACGATCGACGGCCGGCTGTTCTACTCGACAGATCGGGGGTGGGTCCAGACGTTCGTGGATCTCTCGCCGGACGACCCACGGCCGCAGCGGACCACGGGCAACTTCGACTTCCGGACGGTGCTCGACGCCGAACCGACCCTCGGTGTCGACCAGTCCGGCGGTGGTGGCAGCGGCGGAAGCGACGGGCCACAGCGCGTCGAACGACTCCTCCCGGTGGCGATGACCGGGTTTCGGGCGTGGCTGCTCCCGCTTGCGGCGTTCGTCACCGGCACGCGGCTGTGGCGGTCGCGCCGGGCGGCGGAGAGGGAGGCAGACGGGGCGTGACGGGGGAGGTCACGCTTCGGCCGTACGACGCCAACACCGACGAGTCCGGGCTCTGGGCGCTGAAACGCGAGTTCGAGCTGGAACTCGGGACGGCGACCGGCGGCGACGACAAGGCCGATGTCTACGCCGACAAGCTGACCTCGCGGTACCGAACGCGGTGGCTCGCGTGGGTCGATCGGTGTGTTGACGACGACCCGGGCTGCGTTCTCGTCGCCGACGCGGGGAGGGCGGTTGCGGACGCCGAGGCCGGGAGCGAGGGTGTGGACGCCGAGGCCGGGGGCAACGGCGGGAGCGCCGGCGGCGAGGCCGACGCCCGGATCGCCGGTAGCGGGGCTCCACCGTCGGGACTCGCCGGGTACGCGTTCCTGCTTCCGGAGTCACTGTCGTTCGTCTGGGACGCCGCAGTGCTCAACGAGATCTACGTCATCCCCGACCGTCGGGGGGCGGGTGTCGCCGACGCGCTACTCGACGCCGTGGTGGAGCACGCGCGGACGCAGGACCTCCCGCTCGACCGGGTGGTGCTCGACGTCGACGGCGAAAACGGGAGAGCGTACTCGTTCTACCGTCGCCACGGCTTCGAGCCGTGGGGCGAGATGGTCGCAAGGGAACTCTGATCGGTCCCGTATACTGTTGGCTATATTCATGTGAGGGGTCTCGACACCCCGGGGTGCGGAAAATCTTCACGTAGTTATAGCCAACAGTATTAGCATCGGTCGACGACGGCATCGGATCGCGCCGCAAGTGGTGGCCGGCGGAAGCACGAACAGTGCCGAAGGACGCGTCTCGCCGATGAGACGTGCGAGAACGCCACCGACGGCGGCAACACCGAGCGTTCGGCCGTTCTGCGGAGCGGGACGGAGCGATCGTCGTAGTGGAGGACCCGGAGCAGGACACGTCGCGTAGTCACCGCCCGGATGGCAGTGTGTTCCGATCCGGCGACGGAAGCTACCGTTCCCGCATGTCGCGAGCGATAGCGACCGCGAGTCCGGCGAGTCCCACCAGCGCGACGGCGGCGAAGGGACCGCCAACGACGACGGTAGCCGACCGGACCGTTTCGCTCCCGCCGAAGAGGATGAGTACTGCCGCGATGACTCCGACCAGCGCCGAAAGCACTGCGAGAAGAACCGCCGAGGGCGACTCCCGACTGGATGTGAGCGACCCGAGACTGCGGGATCGTCAACGAGGTATCGCGCGGTGGCCTCGATTTCCCGGGGGTCCCCGTCAGCGGTCCGGATTTGGACCTCGAATCGGATCCGATCGGTGTTCGCGGGATCCGTCTCCGACCCCTCGAGGATGCGCCGCCACGTCGCCGCGGCTGCCGAGGGTGCGTCCGGTGGCTTCCGTTGAGACACGACGATCCGATTTTTTATCGTTCACGCATCTGGCGCGTCGCGTCGGGGATAGCCGCCCACGGAGTTCGCGCGGCACGACGGCCCGGGACCCCCCACCCCACAACCACTAAATCCGGGTCACACCAAGG
>CAZDEJ010000051.1:0-14620 GCA_964504395.1 uncultured Halobellus sp.
CACCAGATCTGGGACGGCGGTGTCGACGTACTTCCCGGGCGCGTCGGCGTCGCCCCCGTCGGTCGCCGCCTCGCCGGTCACCCGGCCTTCGCCGGACGGCAGCATCGCGTGTGCGAGCCCCGCGACCCCCGCGTCGGGGTCGGCGACGGCGACCCCCACACAGGAGCCGAGTCCGCTGGTGGCGAGCGTGGCGTTCCCCGTTGCGACGGCGTACTCCGCAACCCCGACTTTGATGCGTTCGGGACTCGGCGGATCGGCGGTGTGGATTTTCATTCGATCGTGCTCCGTGGTCGGCAGCCGGTCACCCCGGCCCGGCTTGTCGGCGAGGTCGCGTCGGGACGTCCCATCACCTCGGCTCTGGGGCAAGCTGTTCGAAGGCGCTCCGGAGCTCCCGCTCGTCCGGCAGCGCGTAGATGTCACACGTGAACGTCTCGTCGGGCGTCGCGATCGCGGAATCGATCAGGAACGCGTACTCCTGGGTCTGTGCCAGCTCCGTCACCAGCGGGTCGACGATCGCGGAGCCGATATCGTCGACGTAGGTGGGTGTCGAGATGTCGATCGTCGTCTCGAGGCTGTTGGCCCACCCGTCGAGAAACCCCGAGGTAACGATGTTGCCGATCTCCTGGATCGCGCTCTGCCGCATCGCGGGGTCGGCGTCCATCCCGGGCATCAGCGCGTCGGCGACGCTTTCGGCGGAGTCGGGATCGAACAGGATCACGATGTACCCCGAGGGCGTTCCGGTGAACTCGAGCACTACCCCCCGTCTGGCCTCGTCCGTCAGCTGCATCGGGATCGACTCGATCGGGACGAAACTCAGCCGGCTCACGTCGACGTTGGTGTCGATTCCCGTCATCGCGGTCAGGTCCGCCGACGCCCGTCCGGACCCCTCGGTCACCATCCGTGAGAAGGAGGTGAACGTCTCGACCGGGAGCCTGCCGTCCTCGCCTGCGGCGTCGACGATCCGCTCGACGGAGCTCCGGGTCGGAAGCATGTAGATGTAGAACCCGGCCGCCTCGTTGATCGTTTCGAGCTGATTCCGGAACGCGAGGATGTGGTTTGTCCCCGCGCGATGGTCGTCGAGCGCCGCCGCCTTTTCGATGCTGTCGGTGACCCCCGCCCCCGTCCCGGACGCCGCGATCACGTCCGATAACGACCGGTCGACGTAGGTGGGGGTGGTGATGTCGATCCCCTCGCCGAGAAAGTCCGCCCATCCGTCGATGAACCCCCCGAGCATGATGTTACCCAGTTCCGTCAGCCCGCTTGTCGCTATGTCGCTTTCGGGGTCGTCGGAGGCGCCGGGGATCAACGCGTCGACCAGCGAGACCGCGCGTTCCCGGTCGAACGCGAGCACCGTCCGGCCGTCGATCGCGCCCGAAAAGCCGATGTGGACCGACACCAGGTCCCGCTTGCGGAACTGGCGTTCGACGTCCGAGCGGGTCGACATCTCGACTTTCGTGACCGCGACGCGTGAGTCGAACCCGGTCAACGTCGCAAGCGAGTCCGCAGCCTCCTCGGCACCGGATCGTGCGAGGTTGCTGAACGTCCGGAGCGACTGGACGTCGAGGTTCATGCTTCGACGCCCGCCACGTCGTCGATGGCTTCGAGTACGTTCGGCTTCTGGAACGGTTTCGTGATGTATCCGTCGGCGCCCGCCTCGACCGCCTCACGCATCTTCTCCTCCTGCCCGACCGAGGTACACATTATGACCGAGGCGTTCGGGTTGCCGCCTTTGATCTCGGCGGTCGCCTCGATCCCGTTTCTGATCGGCATCACGACGTCCATCGTGACCACGTCGGGGTCGAGTTCGTTGTACAGTTCGACCGCCTCGACACCGTTTTCGGCCTCGCCGACGACTTCGTGGTCGTCCTCGAGCAACTGTTTCAGTAGGTTCCGCATAAACGCCGAATCATCCACCACCAGTACGGAGCGTGCCATACACCGGGTTCCGGAGAAACGCCGTATAAACACACCGACCTGATTATCACGCGTGATACGGACGGCGGATCGGAGAGCGACGGCGACTCATACCGTCGGCTATCGTCGCGTGACGGGGTTCGACACCCCGGCGTGTCGAAAATCTTCACGTCGGTCCAGCCAACAGGATCACTCCTCGGACGGGATCCGTAGCCCCTCGCCGGCGAGCGCCGCCACGAGGTCTTCCAGCGAGTCCTCGAGCGAGAGGTCGTGGCGCTGCAGAACCGGCGCGAGCGACTTCGTCGGGAACGACACCGGGGTTTCGGAGGCCAACAGGAGGATGCCGAGCGCCTCCGCCGGATCGGTGTCGGCGTCGAGCCGGGAGGCGTACGATCGCGCCAAGTCGCCAAAGGCGTCGGCGACGTCGTCGGAGGCGTGTTCGAGGTGTTCGACCTCGCCGTCGATGGCTGCGGTGAGGACGAACCCGTACTCGGTGTCCTTCTCGGAGACGTACCGCGCCATCTGTTGGCGGGCGAGGGCGCCCCGGTCCTCCACGTCCCTCGCGTCCGCCGCGTCCTCGTCGGTGTCTGCCTCCACCGACGGCGGGCTCTCGTCCGTCGCGACCACGTACCGGTCGTCGGAGAGTTCCGCAACCCGCTCGGAGGCGGTGTAGTCGAGGTCCTCCGGCCTGACGACACCCTCCTCCCCGCGCGCCGTCCGTCGTGTATCCTCGGGAGGATCCGTCGGCGCCATACCTCGTAGTGTCTGCGGCGCGATATTAAGCCCATCGGGGCCACAACTTCCGGGCCATGGGGTGTCTCGGTGCCCCGCCCGCGAAGGTCGGGATCACCAGGTCGGATCGCTGTTGACGCAGTCCTCACACGAGTTCCGCTCCACCTCGCCCCGGTTGCCGGTATCAGCTGTGATATCCGAGATGAACAACCGCCACATTGAGGTAATCGTGGCTGGAATGCGGTATCGTACATGGAGTCCGACAGGACACTCGAAGCCCTCGGGAACGAATACAATCCCGATATCCTACGCGCCGCCGACGAGGCGTACTCCGCGCAGGAGTTCAGCGACATGCTTGATATCCCGATCGCGACGTGTTACCGTCGGATCGAGGAACTCACCGGGACCGGGTTGCTCGAACTCCACGATCGTGTCCTCTCGGACGAACACCGCCGGACCAACGTCTACCGCCGCGAGGTCGACGAGATCGTCATCAACTTCGAGGACAACGACCTCGACATCACGGTGACGGAACGGCCCGAAGTCAGGAACAAACTCGACGACGTCTGGCGGACGATCTCCGAGGAGTGAGTTTGTCCGTGGCGTACACGGGGCAACGCTCGGACGGACATCACACATCGCAGCTCGTGCTATCGACCGTGTAGCAGGCCGCCGTGGGGCTCCTTTCTGACACCACTGAGCCAGTCTCGCTTCGAACACGTATCGGAGTAGAGCGGCTGAAACGCGTGATTTCTTCGCGTTCACCCACTATCACGAGTGATATCCGGCCCCGCACTGTTATGTACAGGCTGTAATTATCGACGGGTGAAGGTCTTGACTTCCGGCGTGGGGCCGGGGCCCAGACTGGAGACAACACCACACATGATGGAACACACTGACGCCGACCGTGGGCAGGTCGGTATTGGAACGCTCATCGTGTTCATCGCGATGGTCCTCGTGGCGGCGATTGCCGCGGGCGTCCTGGTGAACACGGCTGGGTTCCTCCAAGCGACCGCGGAGGACACCGGACAGGAGAGCGTCGATCAGGTGACGAACAGACTCGATGTCATCAGTCAGCACGGCATCGTCAACGATAGCGACCCTGCGAACTACAGTGCTACTATCGACGAGCTGAGGCTGGCGGTTCGGATGTCATCGGGGTCGGGTGAACTTGCGTTACAAAACAGTACGATAAAGTACACGAGCGAGACCACGGCGGTCAATCTCGCGTACGAGAATGAGAGCACGGCGGGCGGGACGGAGGTTACCCAGCGGAACGTCTCGAATCTGGAATCGGGTGAGTTCACAGTAGAGGACAAGAACGACAACGGCGACTCCTATCCCGTGCTTGACGAGGAAAGCGATCGATTCGAGATCGTGATCAACGCCTCTAACGTCGAGGGGGCGGGCAAGACCGGTCTTGATCCGGGCGAGTCACTACAGTTAGAGCTCACCACCCAAAGCGGCGGGACTACGAACGTGGTTCTGACGATGCCACACCAGCTTCAGAGTGAGGACGACGATGACCCGGTCCCACTGTAAGATAGAACGATGATGGAATTTATGGATTTCAACGGCGGTTCGGAGAATCGTGCACAGGTCGGTATTGGAACGCTCATCGTGTTCATCGCGATGGTGCTCGTCGCCGCGATCGCAGCGGGCGTGCTGGTGAACACCGCCGGGTTCCTCCAAGCGACCGCGGAGGACACCGGACAGGAGAGCGTCGACCAGGTTACCGAGCGCATAGAGGTCATTAACGAACACGCGACGGTTGGGGAGAACAGTGGTGATAAGTTCGTTGCGAATCTGACGCTGACGGTCGGGCTCGCGTCGGGGGCGGACGCAACTGATCTGAATGCGACCAGCATAAAATATCTGAGTGAGGACAACGTTGCAACGCTGACGAACAGTACAAGTTCTAACAGTCCTCCGGGAACTGCCACCAGATTCAACGTGACGCCAGTCAGTGCGACCGACACCGACGATTCGTTCGGTGTGCTGAACGATAACGAGGACCGTTACGAGGTGACGATCAACGCCAAGGCAATCGAGGGCGGTAACGCGGGAGACGGACTGGAGACGAGCGAGACGGTCCAGTTGGAGATCACGACCCAGGCCGGTGGGACCACCGAAGTGGTTCTAACGATGCCCGACCAACTCGCCGGTAGCAACGCGGGCGATCCGGTCCCGATATAACTATTCCACGGCCGTTTCGCTGTCCGGGTTGTCCGGGCTTTTGTTTCTTAGAGGAGCTGTTTGCCGATGCAGCTCCATCTGCTATGGTCGAACCATCCGCAGCGAAACGGGAAGCGCCGGACCCCTTTGAGGGACTTAGCGAACTTGCAGAAGACACAATCGATGCTGGTTTTGACAGCTTAATTTAGTGACTGATCGTAGCAAAGGAGAAAGATGACGACGCCGACCGTGATCCCGAGTCGAAGGGTGAAATCCACGAGCGGTGGGAGGAGAAGGGAGAGATTTCACGCCGGTACAGAGAAGCCGAGAGCAAACTGCCAGACGACCCACACGACCTTCGGACTTCGACCGAACCACCAGAAACTCGACAGGTCTTTGGCGACGTTCTCGGGGCCGGGTGGAGCACCTCAGACGCCGACTGATTCTCGGGGGGCGTTGCTGAATAGAATCGCCGTGTTTTCAACTAGTGTTATACTGTCGGCTATCGTCACGTCGGTATAGCCAACAGTAGTATTCGCAGCCGATAGGTTCCGACTGTAACAGTACACCACAGGAAGGAGCATTATACGCTTCGGGTCGCGTCGACTTACTCCAACCCGCCGCTGAAGCCGTCGTCACCGAACCCCGGCGGCGAGTCACCCATCATCGAGAAGCCGGCGGCCTGCTCGTAGATCTCGATGCCGCCTTCCTCGATCTCCAACGGGAACATCGAGTTCTTGATCGACTGCTTCCGCATCTTCGCGACCCAGACGTACCGGTTCGACGTTGAGCCGGCGGGCGACTGGATGAGGTAGATGTTGCCGTCGGTGAGGAAGTTCTCGAGGCCGATCTCCGTGTCGGGGAACACCGCCGACTGCTCGATCGTCAGGATCGACGTGAGCCCGCTGTCTTTCAGGATGTCGATGAATTTCAGAAGGTACTGTCGTTGTTCCTTCTCGGTCTCGAAGAAGAGCTGAAACATGGTCAGCGAGTCGAGCACGAGCCGGTCGTACTTGGTTTTCCGGAGGTCCTCAAGGATCGTATCCAGCGTATCGGAGAAGTCGCCACTGCGGAGCAGCGTCCGCTTGTCGTACGTCTTGATCCGGCCCTCGTCGACGAACTCGTCCCACCTGTCGAACCCAATAGAGTTGGCGGCCTGGCTGATGTCGTCGGCGGTCTCCTCGAACGTGAGGTAGATCCCACCCTCGTCGAACAGCTCGACCCCGTTGTAGAGGTACTGCATCCCGAGAATACTCTTTCCGGTTCCGGGGTTCCCGCTCACGAGGACGGCCGCGTTTTCGACGATGCCCCCGTTGAGGATCGAATCGAGCCCGTCGACGCCCGTTTTGACGAATTCTGGCATGTGTGTGATCACTTCCTGAAGAGTGTCTGATATTCGTACCGTCTCCCGATTGAATAGTTCTTCGCACCCCAGGGCCGGTCGCGTTTACTTAGGTGACGACTGACCGGAGAACCGCAACCGGGCGGGAGTGAAAAGGGCTACGCTCTCGACGAAGACGGGTGCCGCGAGCACCGTAGGAGCGAACGCAGTGAGCAACGAGGAGCGCGGCGGGCCCATCGAGTCGAGACCGTGGGGGCTTTCGAGGCCGTCTCCACACTTCTCACTCCCATTCTACTCCTAATACTGTCGGCTGTAGTCGCGTGAAGCGTTTCGACACCCCCGGGGTGTGGAAAATCTTCACGTAGTTATAGCCGACAGTATAACTAACCAGTACCCCAGGGCCGGCCGCCCGGTTCGCCCGCACGGGATGCTCGCTTGGCCGGTCCCGTCGTACGGTCCGCTGTGTAGTCGGGGGCCGACGCGACGGTGAACGCTGTCGGTCGGAACGCCCGAGGTGCGCCGGTCCGAGTCCGGATGCCTGACCGGCGTCATCGCCGGTCCGTGCGGGGATCTATCAGGAGCGATAATTCCGGCCGAAGCTTCTTGTGCCGAGGAGGGGACAACCGGGTGAATGCGACCTGAAACACCGAGACCGGGTAGGCGAGCCGGTCGGGTCACGCCAACGACGGCTACGGGGCGGTGTGTCCCCCCACGGCGACCGTACCGGACGGCGACCGGGAGTCGGGTCGATCGGGGTGAGTCGCGGTGGGAGTGATGGAGTGGCTCACCGGTGCCGACGGCTCGGCGTCGGAACCTGTCGCGACTGACGGCCTCGGGCTCGGCGACGAGGTGGACGACTTCGACGATGAGATGGACGGTTTCGACGGTGAGATGGACGGCTTCGACGACGATATGGGTGGCTTCGATGATGGGATGGACGATTTCGACGGCGGGATGGACGGCAGGGGCGACGTCGACGCCGACACCGTCGCCGAGATGGAGGATCGGATCTCCGAGTTGGAAAACGAGGTCAGTTCCACGACCTCCGAGATGAACACCGTTCGGGAGGAAAACAAGCAGATCGGCGAGACTGTCGAGGAGCTCGACGACACGGTCCGGAAACTGCTGGACATCTACGAGATGGTCACCCGCGGAATCAACCCCTTCGTCGACGACGCCCGGGAGATGGGCGGGCTGGAGAGCGAGGGCGCCTTCGGGCTCTTCGACGTAGAAGAGGAGTCCGAGGACGAACTCGATCCGGACGTCGCAAACTCGGACCCGGAGGCGTTCTTCGACGAGGACTTCGGCGACATCGACGCCGACGAGGACGAGGCCGAACTCGCCGCGGGCGACGAGCTCGCCGGGGAGGAGCGGGAGGACCCGGCGACCACGCTCGACGACGACGAGTCCGAGAGCGACTCGAGCGGCGGCGGCACGAGCTTCGACGAGCTAAAATCCGAGTACGAGGAGAACGGCGATTGGGAGGACGTCGACGATGAGGACGACGAAGCCGGCGGCGGAAGCGGGCTGGACGAGGCCGTCGAGAGGGACGCGTTCGACGCCGAGGGGGTCGACGACCCCGACGCCGAGGAGGCGTTCGACACTGACGAAACGGACGATGCCGAAGACGCAGCTGAGCATGTAGAGGCCGACGATGCGGAAGCCGACGATGTGGCGACTAACAGTACGGGGGCCGACGATATGAAAGCTGACAGCACGGAAGCCGACGACACGGCAGCCGACGAGATGGCAGCTGACAACATAGCGGCCGGCAGGGTGGCGGCCGACGAGGTCGAAGCCGGCAGGGTGAGAGCCGACCGGATCGAGGCCGGGTCGGTCGTCGAGTCCGAGCCGGCCGGCCCCGAGAACGGTCAGGACCCGATGCCTGACACAGGAACGAACGGAGCCAACGGCCGCGCGACTGCAGACGCCACGTTCCAGCCTGCAACGACAGCGGAGCACGCGGAACACGACGCGGACGCGTATCTGGCGCAGATCCCGCCGCGGTACACCGCGGAGTCGGTGGTCTTGGAGTGGACCCAGTTCCTAGTCGAGGTCGGCGGCGTCGTCGGGGCCACCCGGGCCCTGCGGCAGTACCGCGAACAGGGGTGGATCACCCGCCGGGTCGAGCGGACCGTGGGCGAACACGTTCGCAACGCCGCCGTTGCGGACGGATCCGAGGAGACCCGCGACCTCCGCGTTCGGGACCATCGGGAGAGCCTCACGTACATCAGTCGGCTCGCGGGTGACGTCGACGAGGCACAACTGCTCGAAGAGCTATCGGCACTCCGAGGGGGCTCCGATGGGATTCGGCGTTAGCGGGTCGACGGCGGTCATCTTCCTGGGTGTTCTGATCGCGTCGGGGACACTATACACCACGACGGCCGGCACCGTCGAACGGGTGACCGAAGCCCGCAACGCCGAGGGTGAGGAGCTTCTCGACCGCCGGAACACCGTGATCGACGTGACTGCCGTGGTGTACAACACCTCCAGCGGAACGCTCGCCCTCACCGTCGCGAACGACGGCACGAACACGTTGTCAGTCGAGGACACGAGCCTGCTCGTGGACAACGAGTACGTGCGCCCGGACTCGACGGCGGTCGACGGCGACACCGCGACCGACGTCTGGGCGCCCGACGGGCGGCTGGAGTTCGGCGTCAACGTCAACGCGACCACGCTGGACGCCAGCACCACCCCCGACCGGGTGAAGGTGGTGGCCGAGAACGGGGTGGCGGCGAGCAACACCACGGTGGAGGCGGTGAGCTGAATGGCTGACGTGTCGGTCCCGAGCCTGATCCTGTTCATCGCGAGCATCGTGATCGCCGCGGGCGTGGCGGGCGTCCTGATCGACACCGTCACCGGGATCAGCGGTGCTCTCGACGACCGCGGCGCGGACGTCGCCGAGAACATCAGGACCGACGTCGAAGTCATCAGCGACGCCGAGAGCGCCGTGTACGACTCCGGCAGCGACACCCTCACGCTCTACGTCAAGAACACGGGGCGGCGATCGATACCCGCGACGAGCGAGTCCGTCGACGTCATCGTGAACGCACAGTACCGGACGAACGTAACCGTCTCCACCGTCGACGGGGGTGCCGAGTGGGCGCCCCACGGGGTCGTCGAGCTCCGGATCGGGGGCTTGACTCTCGACTCGGGCGACCATCGGGTCCGGCTTGTCGTCAGCGGCGACGAGGAGACGTTCAGGTTTAGGACATAGCAATGAGCTCGAACCATTTCCCGATCGGACTCACGGATCACGACCGGCTGGAGAAGGAACTCGGCGGCGGCATCCCCAGAGGATCGATCGTCCTCGTTGAGGGCGACTACGGGGCCGGCAAGAGCGTCCTCTCTCAGCGGTTCTCGTACGGATTCAACACCGAGAACGTGGTGACGACGCTGGTCTCGACCGAGTTGGGAGTCAAGGGGTTCTTGGACCAGATGGACTCGCTGGCCTACGACATGGTCAAGCCCTTGATCAACGAGGAACTGCTCTTCATTCCCGCCGAGATCGACGCCGCGGGGACGCTGACCGGCGGGAGCGACGAGAAGCGAAAGGAGCTGCTGAAGCGGATGATGGAAGCCGAAACCATGTGGGAAGCCGACGTCGTCATAATCGACACCTTCGACGCGATCCTCCGAAACGACCCCAAGTTCGAGGCGTTGATCCGCGAAAACGAGGAGCGGCAGGCCGCCCTCGAGATCATCTCCTTCTTCCGTGAACTGACCACGAAGGGCAAGACGATCGTGCTCACGGTCGACCCCTCGACGGTCGACGAGGAAGCCATCGGGCCGTTCCGGTCGATCGCGGACGTCTACCTCCAACTGGAGATGGTCGAAGTCGGCAACGACGTCCGCCGGAACATCTTCGTAAAGCGGTTCGCGGGGATGGGCGAGCAGGTCGGCGACCGGATCGGGTTCTCCGTCCGGTCGGGGATCGGGATCGTCATCGAATCCAGGAGTGTTGCGTAATGGCGACGGAACACGGATCGGCGAAGCTGGGACCGGACCTCGAACAGCACGCACGGAAGTGGGACCACCTCCAGGACCACCTCAAGCGGTTCCGCCAGATCACCGGGGAGTTCCCGATGTTGGTGGACGAACCGGACGGCTACGAGTCGCGGCGGCCGAACGTGATCTACCACCTCGGCGGTCCGGTCTACACCCAGGTGTACGGCAACTTCGGGGAGACCACGAAGTACTACACCATCGAGCCGGAACTCGACGACACCGAGCGCGACGTCTTCGGCAACGTGAAGGACAAGCTCCTCGAGCGGTCGGTCTCAGAGCCTGCGCCGGCGGAAGACACCGAATACGAGGATCGGATCCAGGAACTCCTCGAGGAGATCACGGTGCTGGAGAGAGATCGGAACGGCCGGCTCTCCGAGTTGGTTCAGCGGCTCGAACTCGGGGCGCTCGAGGTCACCGAGGAGACCTACGAGAAGATCCGGTACCGGCTGGTTCGTGACATCGTCGGACTCGGGCCGCTCGAGCCGATCATGCGCGACCCCGCAAACGAGGACGTCCACGTCATCGGCCCCAGCCAGGTCGACGTCGACCACGGGGAGTTCGGGCTGCTGGAGACCACGATCGAATTCGACTCCGCCGAGCAGTTCGACAACTGGCTCCGGAACATGGGCGAACGGATCGGCGACCCCGTCTCGGACGCCCACCCGATCGTGGACTCGACGCTGCCTGACGGGTCGCGTATCAATATCATCTACTCCGACGACGTGTCGTTAAAAGGCTCGTCGCTCACGATCCGGCAGGGCGACGACGTGCCGCTGTCAGTGTTCCAGATAACCGACTGGGGGACGCTCTCCCCGGGGCTGTGTGCGTACCTCTGGCTGGCCCTGGAGAACGAGCGAACGATCTTCGTGGTCGGCGAAACCGCGTCGGGAAAGACCACCACGCTCAACGCTATCACCTCGTTCATCCCACGGGATTCGAAGATCTACACCGCCGAGGACACCGCGGAGGTGCTGCCGCCGCACAACACCTGGCAGCAACTCCTCACTCGCGAGGGGCGCGGCACCGACTCCGAGGTCGACATGTTCGACCTAGTCGCCGCCGCGCTCCGGTCACGCCCCGACTACATCATCGTCGGGGAGGTCCGTGGCGAGGAGGGGCGAATGGCGTTCCAGGCGGCACAGACCGGTCATCCGGTGATGCTGACGTTCCACGCCTCCGACATCGTCTCGATGATCCAGCGGTTCACCGGCGATCCGATCAACGTCCCCGAGACGTTCATGTCGAACGCCGACATTGCGCTGTTCCAGAACCGGGTCAAACGGGGGAACGATACCCTCCGGCGGGTCACCTCGGTCCAGGAGATCGAGGGGTACTCCAAGGAGATGGGCGGGGTCGTCACCCGGGAGGCGTTCTACTGGGATCCGGTCGAGGACGAACTCGTGTTTCAGGGTCGGAACAACTCATACGTTATGGAGGAGAAGATCGCGACGCTTCTGGGGTACGACGACACCCGGAAGATCTACGACGACATCGAGTTCCGCGCGGAGATCATCCGGCGGGCGATCCAGGAGAACATCGTTGGGTACCACGAGGTCAACGAGTTCATCGAGGACTTCCAGCGCGACGGGGCCGAGGGGCTGCCGTTCGACGTAACGAGGGTCGAGTGATGACGCCGCGTCTCCGGCCGTTTGGGGGTGGACGACGCCGGTGACCCACCCGAGAGAGTGCAGATGAGCGAAACGAACGCCGACGTCGACCCCGGAATCGACGCCCAGCGCCAGCAGTTCCGCGAGTTCGCGTCGTCGGTGCTCGACGCCTACGAACGGATGCCGATGGACAGCCGACGGTACGGGTTCACCGTCCTCGCGCCGTCGGTTGTGGTGTTTCTCCTGACTGTCGTGGGCGCGATCGCGCTTCCGGTGCCGCTTTTGATCCGGATTCCGGTGTTCCTGCTTGGAGCGTTGATCTTGGGCGCGGGGTTGTTGTACCCGCGGCTGCTGGTCGAGGATCAGCGCCGCGGGCTGGAGAACCAGCTTCACCTCGTCATCACTCATCTCACGGTGCTTTCGACTACGAACATCGACCGGGTAGCGGTGTTCAGACAGCTCGGTCGCGAGGAGGAGTACGGCGAACTCGCGGTTGAGATGCGGCGGATCACGGAGCTCGTCGACACCTGGAACCAGTCGCTCGACGACGCGCTCCAGCGCCGGTCGCGGGCGGTCCCCTCCCGGGAGCTCGGCGATTTCCTCGACCGGCTGGCGTACTCGCTGAACGCCGGGCAGAGCCTCGACGACTTCCTGCTCGGCGAACAGGAGACGATGATCGAGAAGTACGTCACCGTCTACGAGGGCGCCCTCGGAAACCTCGAGGTGATGAAGGACCTCTACCTCTCGATGATCCTGTCGATGACGTTTGCGATCATCAACGCGATCGTACTGCCGATCCTGACCGGGACCGACGCCACGATGACCATCGCGGCGGTTATCGTCCTCTTCGTGTTCGTCCAGTTGGGCTTTTACGTCGTGATCCGCACGATGTCGCCGCACGATCCGCTCTGGTACCAGCAGAACGAGTACCGGACCAGGATGGATCGACAGATCGACATCGCGCTCTACGGGGCTGCCGCGCTGAGCCTGACGTTCATCGGCATCCTCGCGCTGGGGACCGCCGGATTGACGCCGGTCGGTCAGGCGGTCCGGAACGTCATGGTCGACATGCCGGTGCCGGTCCTGATCGCAACCCCGGTCACGCCGCTCGCGATACCGGGGCTGATCGCGCGACATCACGAGAACGACACCAAGGAACGCGACGAGGAGTATCCGGGGTTCATCCGTGCGCTGGGCGCTTCCGAAAGCGCGAAGCAGTCGACAACCCGGGCCGTGCTCGAGTCGCTCCGAGCGAAGGACTTCGGCGTGCTCTCCCGGGAGATCGACCGGCTCTACGTCCGGCTGAACATGCGTGTCGGACCCGAGCGGTCGTGGTTTTTCTTCACCGCCGAGGCGAGTTCGTACCTCATCCAGAAGTTCTCGGAGATGTATCTCGTCGGCAGGCAGATGGGCGGCGACCCGAAGCAACTCGGCCAGTTGATCTCCGAGAACATGAACGAGGTGCTCAAACTCCGGCGCCAGCGCGACCAGGCCACGGTGACGCTGATCGGCGTGCTCTACGGAATCACCGCCGCGGCGTCGTTCGCCTTCTTCATCGGACTCGAAGTCGTCGAAATCCTCGCGACGTTCTCCACCGACCTGAACCTCGCGCAGTTCGAGTTCGGTCAGATCATCTACGCGGGTGTCTACAACATTCCGGTGATCGAGTACCTGCTGTCCCTGATCATCCTGTTCAACGCCGTGCTCTCGTCGCTCATGATCCGGATGGTCGACGGCGGTCACAAGGCCAACTCCTACCTGCACTTCGTGATCCTGGTGTGGATCGGGTGCGGTGCCGCGGTGCTGACCTCGTCGCTCGCGGGAGGGCTGATCAGCGTATGACCGCGACGGACTCCGGGGGTCCCCGGCGCCATGCCGGCGACGACGGCAGCGATGGCGACCGGTCCGACCACGACGACGTGGCGGACGGCCGGTCGGAGCTCCTGGCGGAGTACCGACAGCGCAGCGCTCGAAAGGGCGACGCCGCGGGCAGGGCGGCGACGACCGACACCTCCGAGGAGTCGATCGTGGTCGACTTCGTCGCGAACTTCGTCGCCGGCGGCAGCACCGCGTTCGACCCGGTGAAGGGACGAGTCCTGATGAGCGACCGTCGGCTGGTGCTTGCGACCTCCGACACCAAGACGACCGTACCCATCGCGTCGATCTTCGACATCGCCGTCGGGCAGGTGCCCCCCGAGGTCGAGGAGTTCTTCGACTACACCGTGATGATCGGGTACGTCGAAGACGATCACCGGCGGACGGTCGTCGTCGGCGGCGACCGCGAGACGATCGAGAAGTTCACGCTTCTGCTCTTCCGGGCGGTGCTCAACGGGTCGGTCGCGGTCATCACTCACCCCGCGAGGATCGGCGGGCGGGTGATGGATCCCCCGAGGCGCCGGAGTGGCCTCCATCTGGACTACGAGTCGGTGTGGTTCAGGGGCGGCGACGTCGCAGACGCCGGCGACGGCCCGGTGTCGATCGATCTCGCGTCGGTCGTCTTCTTCGAGGTGATCGAGCGGAGCGACGCCGAGGGAAGCCACCTCGTGCTGTCGGTCCAGCACGTCGACGACGGGCGGACAGTCACCTCCGAGATCACGATGGCGTCCCGGCGGAAGATGAACATCCTGGGCCGGTATCTCCGGCTCATCTACCACTGGATCAAAAGCGACGTCCGCGACGTCGAGGTCGAAGAGCACGAACTCGAGGTGCTCGTCGGGCTCTACTCCACGAGCGAGGGGATCGACCTCGCGTCGCTCATAGACCTCGACGAGGCCGAACTCGACGCCCGGCTCGAGTCACTCCACGATGACGGACTCATCACGGACGCGGAGCGTCCGGTGGA
>CAZDEJ010000052.1:0-14011 GCA_964504395.1 uncultured Halobellus sp.
TTGGCTGTCAGAGCGTGGTTAGTTCAGCCGTTGTCGGATTCCCTCCCGGCCTGAAAGCCGGGATTCCCTCCTTGAAAAAGATGGGACGGCCCTGTTGACAGGGCTGTATCCGTTGTAATGCACGTCCTTGGTCACAATCGGACGGCTACCGTCGACGGGTCACGCGAACGCGTCTGTGACCCCCGAGAAAACGCGGAAGCGTAAACTCCACTTCGTGGACTCCTCACCCTGTAGCGTGGGGAGGATGTCAAGGCCGGTCGTCACACCGGGTCGCCTGAGCCTATGACGGGGTTCTTACCGTTCCAGCCCCTACGTAGGATATGATGACTGAGCAACCGGAATCCGACGACATCCCCGACTCGGAGGCGGAGTGGCGCGAGCGGCTCACCGACGAGGAGTACGAGATCCTCCGAAACCGGGGGACCGAACCCAAGTTCAGCGGCGACTACCTCGACGTAACGGCCGACGGCACCTTCCGGTGTGCGGGGTGTGGCGCCGAACTGTTCGACAGCGACACCAAGTTCGACTCGAACTCGGGGTGGCCGTCCTTTTTCGACGCCAGCGGGGACGCCGTCGAAACCGAGACCGACACCCGACACGGGATGCGCCGGGTCGAAGTCCTGTGTAGCGCCTGCGACGGCCACCTGGGACACGTCTTCGACGACGGCCCGGAACCCACCGGCAAGCGGTACTGCATCAACTCCGTCGCACTGGAGTTCGACCCCGAGGAGTGAGCGCCGGTCGACACGGTCGCACCCGGCCGTTCCGGTCGACTGTGACCCGGTGACTCGTCACGCCCCGTCTACGAGGTTCACCGTCAGCACCGGGATCGGCGCGCGGGCGACTACCTCCTGGGAGACGCTCCCCATCATGCTGTTGGAGTAGTCGCCCCGGCGGGTCCCCATCGCGACGAGGTCGGCGTCGGCGGCCGCAACGGACGACAGGATCTCGTCCGCCGGGTCGCCCTGCCTGATCCCGGTCGTGACGTCGATGCCGGCCTCCCGGAGTCGGGCCGCTGCGCGTTCGGTCGCGGCCTCGCCCTCGCCGGTCAGCTCGGCGAGTACCTGGTCTTTCATCTCGTCGTGAAGCGTGAGAAACGCCCGGTCGTCGATGACGTACAGCACGTGGACCGTGGCGTCCCGCCGGTCGGCGATGTCGGCCGCGGTCTGCACGACCGTGTCCATCGAGTTGGCACCGTCCGTCGGGAGTAGAATCCGCTCGAACATCTCTGGTTTCGGTTCAGACTCCGGCATCCTATATCCCCTTCTTTTCGCCGCCCACGACACGAACCGGGCGTTCAAGACGGTCCCGACCCTCGGATCCGACAATGAGTTCACGGTCCGGCCCGGAGAGGTTGCCGACGCGACCGGAGGCTGCGGTGTTCGTCTCCGGCGTGACGAGCATGGGACTCGAGATCCTGGCCGGCCGGATCCTCGCCCCGGAGTTCGGCAGCAGCATCTACACCTGGGGCGGGATCATCGGCGTCTTCCTGGCCGCGCTCAGCCTCGGTTACCACCGCGGCGGGAAGCGTGCTGCCGCCAACGCCTCCCACTCCCGGCTCGTGGCCGTCTTCCTCGCCACCGGGCTCTACGTCGCCGGGATCGTACTGTTCGGCGACCTGATCGTCCAGTCCACCGCGGTGTTGCCGCTCCCGGGCCGGTTCGTCTCGCTGCCCGCGATCACGATCCTGTTCGGGCCGCCGACGTACCTGCTCGGATACGTGAGCCCGTACGCCGCGGAGCTTGCCGGCGGCGACGTCGGAGCGACCGCGGGACATGTGTACGCGCTGGGGACAGTCGGGTCCATCGTGGGCGCGTTCGCGACCACCTACATCCTGGTGCCGGCGCTGTCGATCCCGCAGATCGGGCTGGTGTTGGGGCTGTCGGCGGCTGTCGCCGCGGCCGCGGTCGCCGCCCCCGAGTTCGCGGACAGGTCGGGACTCCGGGTCGGTGGGGTCGCGGCCGCGCTGGTGCTGGCGGCGGCGGTCGGCGGGGTCGGCCCGGCCATCGCCGGCGACACCGTCTACAGTGCACAGACCGCGTACCAGGAGCTCCAGGTGGTCGACCGCGGCGACACCCGGACGCTGTACCTCGACGGCCAGCCGCACAGCGCGATGGACCTCGACGACCCGACCCGACACGTCTTCGACTACACCCGCTACTTCCACGCGTCGCTGCTTTTCACCGACGACGTGGATCCCGAGCGGGTGCTGTTCGTCGGAGGCGGCGGGTTCACTGGTCCGCGGATCTTCCACGAGACGTATCCGAACGCCACCGTCGACGTGGTGGAGTTGGACCCGGCGGTGATCGGCACCGCGGACCGGTACTTCGGGATCCCCGACTCCCCGCGGATGAACGTCCACCGCGGCGACGGGCGGCGGTTCCTCACCGAGACGGACCGGACCTACGACGTGATCGTTCTCGACGCTTACCGGAAGGACAGCGTGCCGTTCCAGCTGACGACGGTCGAGTTCATGCAGCGGGCGTCGGAGCGTCTCGACGACGACGGCGTGCTGCTCGCAAACCTCATCTCGGCGCCCTCCGGGCCGGCCTCGGAGTTCTACCGCGCGGAGTACCGGACGATGCAGCAGGTTTTCCCACAGGTTTACGCCTTCCCGACCGCGGGCGGCCCGGTCGTCCAGAACATCGAGGTCGTGGCGACGAAGCGCGAGGGGCGGCTGACCGAGGCGGAACTCCAAGCGCGGAACGAGCGCCGGAACGTCGGCATCGACCTCTCGGAGGAACTCGAGTCGTACCGTCGCGACGAGCCGACCGACGACGTCCCGATTCTGCGGGACGACCGCGCACCGGTCGACAGCCTGCTCGACGGGATGGTGGGTCAACGCTACGTGCAGACCCGCACGAACGAGTCCGCCGACGCTGGGGCAGCCGCGAGCGCCGCCGACCTGCATCCGGCGAGCGCCGACGCGGTGCCGGCAGGGTGACGAGTAGCCGTCGACCCGGTTCGGAGCCTGAAGAAACCTGGGCTCGTCCGCTCTCCCGACGTAGCTCCTGAGTTTCGGTCTGTCGTTCCATCCGCACGTATTACGACAGAGCAAACAATTATATCGAATCTACCGAAACAAGCATCTCGAACACGCCGGATATGAACCACAAGTCGAAACTCGAAGCGGAGAGCGGTGCTCGAGTCGATCGCGGGCGTTGACCCCGGCGTCGGTGTGACCGGAGCCCTCGGCTACCTCCTCACCGCGGGCTTTCTCGGTGTGACCCACGGGATCGAACCGGACCACGTCGCGGGGATCGCCGCGCTCACCCACGACGCCGAGGATTCACTCCTCTCGGCGCTGGTGGGGAGCTGTTTTGCCGCCGGCCACGCGCTGCTCGTCGTGGTCTGGATCGTCGTCGCCTACGCCTTGGTGGGTTCGACGTCGTTCCCTCCCGTCTTCGAGCAGTTCGGGACGCTGTTCGTCGGGATCGTGCTCGGGCTCCTGAGCCTCTACCTCGGCGTGACGGGCGCCCGGAAACTCGTTCACCGGCACCGGCACGACCACGGCAACGGCACCCACTCGCACTACCACCTCCACCTGCCCGCGTTCCTCCAGTTCGGATCCGGATTGGAGAGCGAGCACACGCACGACCACACCACCATCGAGTATCTCAAGATCGGCACCGTCGGCGCGTTGTTCACGCTCTCGCCGCCGGTGTCGATGATCGCGTTCATATCGGTGACGGTTTCCGGTGGCGGGGTACCGCTCTTGGCCGGGATCGTCGCGGCGTACACCCTCACCATCGTCACCACGATGGCAGCTATCGGTGGCGGGGTGGGCTCGGTGTTCCGGTTCTCGAAGGCCCGCGGCGAGCGGCTCCACGCGATCTCGCAGGTGGTCGCCTCCGTGGTCGTGTTGGGCTTTGCCGTCAGCGTTCTCGCTGGGGTGGCCCCCGCTATCGCGGGATGAGTGGTGACCATCGCGACGGCATCGAGAAGTCCTCTCGGCGATGTGGAGCGGACCAGCCCACGGAGGGGAGAATAATTGGGCAAACGCGCGATTAGGTGTGATCGAACCGGAATTTGAAACAAGAACCAAAATTTACAGCGATACCGTCGTATTATCCGAACTTCGCCTGAAAATTCCCATACTAATGAGAATATTTTTTATGCCCTTGTCCGAATCCCAGTTCACGTATGAACACACACGAAGCCCGAGACGGAGTACGACCCCCATCGACGCGGGGGAGACGGAGGCGGCCGTCGCTGGGCGGTTGGATAGTGAAAATCGCGGTTTGAAGTCGTCACCGGAACGCGGAGCGTTCGAGTCGGCAGGCGGGAGTGCCGCAGACGCCGAGCGGCGACGGTGTGAACCGGACTAGACGCGGACGACGTTCGTCGCGCGGGGGCCCTTGGGGGCCTGTTCGATCTCGAACTCGAGCTCGGTGCCCTCCGTGAGATCCTCGCCGCCGACGTCCTCCATGTGGAAGAACACGTCCTCGTCAGCGTCCTCTGTCTCGATGAAACCGTAACCGCCCGTGTCGTTGAAGAAATCAACCGTACCGTTTGCCATTGCGAGCGTACGAACGACGGATCAACTCATAAACGTTCCGTAATCGTTTGCAAAAATCGGCCGCATTCCTCGACGGATATCAACCGTCTCCCGCCGCTGGCGGATCCGGACGGCTTTTGCACCGGGAGCGCCCACCGACCGGTAATGGATGAGGACCTCCGCGGCCGGGTCGAGCGGGCGGCCGAGAAGCACGCCCTGCTCAACGCGGTCAAATACGATAGCGACGCCGACGTCGGCGCGATCATGGGGCCGTTGATGGGCGACAACCCCGAGTTCCGCCCCCACGGCGACGAGATTCCGGGCGTCGTCGGCGGCGTGGTGGCACGCGTCAACGACCTCTCGGCCGCCGAGAGGCGGGACCGACTCCGGGAGCTTGCGCCCGAGGAACTCGCGGAGATGGACGCCGACGACGGGGACGGGGACGGTCACGACCTTCCGGACCTCCCGAACGTGGACGAGTACGACGACGTGCGGATGCGCGCCGCCCCGAACCCCAACGGCCCCTGGCACATCGGCCACGCCAGGATGCCCGCCGTGATCGGGACGTACAAGCAACGGTACGACGGCGCCTTCCTCGTCCGGTTCGACGACACCGACCCCGAGACGAAGCGCCCGGACCTCGACGCCTACGACGCGATTCTCGACGATATCAACTACCTGGGCTTCGAGCCCGACGAGGTGCTCGTTGCCTCGGACCGCCTCGATAGCTACTACGATCACGCCCGCGACCTGATCGACGCCGGCGGCGCCTACACCTGCTCGTGTTCGGCCGAGGCGTTCTCGGAGATGAAAAACGCGGCCGAGGCGTGCTCGCACCGCGACAAGGACGCCGGGACCGTCCGCGAGGAGTTCGCGGCGATGGTCGACGGCGACTACGACCCCGGCGAGATGGTGCTCCGGGTTCGGACCGACATCGAGCACAAGAACCCCGCACTCCGCGACTGGGTGGCGTTTCGGCTGATCGACACGCCACATCCGCGACCCGAGGCCGAGGAGTATCGGTGTTGGCCGATGCTCGACTTCCAGTCGGGCGTCGACGACCACCGCACCGGGGTCACCCACATCATCCGGGGGATCGACCTCCAGGACTCGGCGAAGCGCCAGCAGTTCGTCTACGACTACTTCGGGTGGGAGTACCCCGAGGTCGTCCACTGGGGACACGTCCAGGTCGACGCCTACGACGTGGCGCTCTCGACGTCGACACTCAAGCGGAAAATCGACGCGGGCGAACTCGATGGGTGGGACGATCCACGTGCCCCGACACTCGAGAGCCTCCGGCGTCGCGGCATCCGCGGCGAGGCTGTCGTCGAGGCGCTCGCGGCACTCGGGACCTCCACCTCGAACGTCGACCTCGCGATGAGTTCGGTCTACGCGGCGAACCGCAGCCTCGTCGACGACGACGCCGAGCGCTACTTTCTGGTTCGCGACGGGGAGCGCTTCGACGTCGGTGGCGGTCCCAGCGCCGGTCACCCGCCGCTGCACCCCGACCACGCAGAGCGCGGCGACCGGACGATCCCCGTCGACGGCGGGGTCGTCCTCGAACCCGGGGACGTGCCGGCGGACGGCGATCGGGTCTGGCTGAAGGGGTACGCGTGCGTCCGCCGGTCGAGCGACCGGCTGACTGTCACCGGCGACGACATCGAGGTCGTCCGGTCCGGCGACGTCGACGTGGTCCACTGGGCGCCCGACGAGGGAGGCGTTCCGGTCCGGATGCGGACCCCCGACGGCGACGTGACCGGCGTGGCCGAACCCGACTTCGCGGCCGTCGCTCCCGACGACGTAGTCCAGTTCGAGCGGATCGGGTTCGCTCGGGTCGACGACCACGGCGGGGCCGAAACCGTCGCCTACTGGGCGCACCCGTGAGCAACCTCGCGGACATGATGGCCCCGTCGCGTCCGAGCGTTCCGTGCGCCGGAGGTGACGATATCGATGCGGCTCGAGGGACCCCACGGTCGCACGGGCGCCGCCCCCGCCCATCCGTGGACCCGGCGAAAACTGGGCCGACAAAATCGGCACAACCCGGCTTCGGCGCCGCTCCGGTTTCGGTAGGTCCCTCGTCCGTGGCCGGATACGGATCGATAACGAACCGAACCGCACTGCTCGTGGCCGCGCTCGCCGTACTCGTCG
The DNA here is from genome assembly GCA_964504395.1 of uncultured Halobellus sp. Classification (GTDB taxonomy): domain Archaea; phylum Halobacteriota; class Halobacteria; order Halobacteriales; family Haloferacaceae; genus Haloquadratum. The sequence continues at coordinate 6,647 of CAZDEJ010000052.1, forward strand.
CCGCGACGCGTCCGGAGCCGCGGACAGGGAGGCGGTCGAACAGGCCGGCCCACCCAGTGCCCTCCCGGATCCGGTCCCGGATTTCGTCTCGAGGATCCACGGCCTCATCAACGGGTTCATCGACGGCACTGTCGAGGCTCTCGGGTCGGCCGTGAGCGCGGGTGCCGGCGGCGACCGGGCCGACGACGGTGACGGGAACGGCGCCAATGCGTCGGGATATTCCGGCCGGATCGGCCAGAGCGCTCCGGGTCGCCGGCCGCTGCCACGCCCCGATACCGACCAACGGGCGGCATCGAACCGTATTCACGGCCTGACCACGTACTGCAACTCGATGGATCGTCCGCTACGCGGGTGTGCGCACGGGCCGGACGCCTGTCCCGGCGACCGGGTGGATTCGCCGTGCTGTGATTCCGTTCCTCACCGGTCTCGGGCAGGTGAGTACGGATCCGTCTCCGTCCGCACGCCACCGAGTGTATAACACGCACGAACTACGACGAACACTGATACTGATGAATACGAAACTCGTACTCGCCACCGTTGTCGTTGTCGCGGTCGGGGCCGGAGCCGTTCTGGTCGCAGGCGACGTGTCCCCCGGCGGATCCGGCGACGCCGACTCCGAGTCGTTCCCGACAGCCACGCCCACCGGCGAGGAAACCGCAGCGGGTAGCAGTGACCGAACAGTGACGACAGTTGCCGCCGACGCGTCGACCGCGACGCCGCCGTTCCGCTTCACCATCGGCGCAATCGAGGAGTGCGGGCAGACCTGCCGCGACGTCACGTCGACGCTAACGAACCAGCAGGACGCAACCGCCGACAGCGTCACCGTTCACACTCGGATCGTCGCCGGGCAGGGAATCGACGGCGACGAGATCTGGCGGGGTTCCGAGGACGTCGGGACGCTGCCGGCCGGCGAATCGTACACGACGACCCGACAGATCGACCTGTCGTTCGGTGACGCCCTGAAGATCGAGAACAACGACGGCTGGATCACGGTTCAGACCACCGTCGAGACCGCGGACGGAACGGTAACGTTCACCAACGAACGGCAGGTGGTCTGATACTGTCGGTTATAACTACGTGAAGACTCTCGACACTCCGAGAGACCGAAATACTTCACGCGACTATGGCTGACTGTATGTGGATCGGCCGCCTGTCAGGGCCGCCACCGGCCGCCGATCTCGTCGCGGGGGTAGTCGCGATACGTTCCATCGAGGAAGGTGGTGACGCGCCCGTCCTCCTCGCTGAGCGTGATCCCCCAGATGACGTCCTCGCGAAGTGAGGTCTCGAGCGCGCTCAGGTGTTTCGTCCCCATCCAATCCGCGGGATTGAGATCGTCGATGCCCGACACGGTCTGCCGTGCTGGGTTACGGACGCGAACCATCTGCTCCTGGAGCGTCCCGTCGGCGGTGACGATGATCGCCCCGTCGCGCGAGATCGCCACGTCCCGGGCGACCTCGGTGAACGTGTCCAGCGACTCCGTGACGATCTTGCATCGCTTGACCGGCCACTTGTTCGCCCCGAGGGGGTCGGTGTAGCCGTCGAAGCTCATCTCGGCCACGATCAGAACGTAGAGGCTGGGGCCGGCGACGTGCTGTTCACCCCACCGATCGAACTGGAGGCTCAACGACTCGGCCGTGTACCTGATCCGATCCATGAGCGCCTGGCTCGTGGCGTACTTCTTTTTGACCTGATCCAGTGCGTCCATTCTAGTGCGTATATACGACCATATACGGATGAAGCTTGTTCGGGACCTCGCGCCCGGGGGCCGATCCGTCGCCGAGTCCGCTTCGATTTCGTGTGAGAACACGTCGGTTCGTGCGCGGGGGCCCGTTCGCCCATCCGGGCGCCTGCGAGCGGTTCAGCAGATTCGTGACCGGCCGTCGACGCGACCCGCGAACGGTACACGACGGTGTGACATTCCCGTTCCGAAACGCGTCGTGAACTGCATCAGATCCGGACGGAGTCGGCGACCGTCTCCAGTCGGTCGAACTCCGGAGGGGGAGGCTGATCGACGGGAGTGGGCGGTAACGGGCCGATACACCCGCAACCGTTCGATCCGGAACGTCCTTACGCGCCCGCGCCGAACCGCGCGGTATGACCACGACGCTTGCAGTGCGAGCGGTCGCGGATCTCTCGCCCGACGAGCGGGCGGCCATCTTCGACCGGGACGCCGGGGTGGCAGGCGCCCGCGCCGACGCCCGAGAGATCGTCGAGCGGGTCCACACGGAGGGCGACGTCGCCGTGCGGGAGTACTGCCGCGATCTGGACGGCGTCGAGGTCGGGAACCTCGACGTGACTGACGCCGCCGAGCGCGCCGCCGACGCGATCGACACCGACGTCCGGGACGCGATCGAGACCGCCGCCGACAACGTCCGGGAGTTCCACGAGAAGCAGGTTCCCGAGGACTGGCGGGCCGTGTTCGGCGACCCCGGCCCCGACGGCGACGGCGACGGCGACGCGGCCGATGCCGACGCCGGCCGGCGCGAACTCGGCCGGCGGTTCCGGCCGCTCGAACGGGTTGGCGTGTACGCGCCCGGCGGGACCGCCGCCTACCCGTCGAGCGTGGTGATGGGCGTCGTCCCCGCGAAGGTCGCGGGTGTCGACCACGTCGCGCTGGCAACGCCGCCGGCGGAGGAGATGAACCAGGTCACGCTCGCAGCCGCGGACATCGCCGGCGCGGACCGGATCTACAGCATCGGCGGTGCCCAAGCCGTCGGCGCGTTGGCGTACGGCACCGAGACCGTCACGCCGGTCCAGAAGATCGTGGGGCCGGGGAACCGGTGGACCACCGCGGCGAAGGCGGAGGTTCGGGGTGACGTCGATATCGACTTCCTCGCCGGGCCCTCCGAGATTCTGGTGCTCGCGGACGGGGGCGCCGACCCCGAATACGTCGCCGCGGACCTGCTCGCACAGGCCGAACACGACCCCAACGCCTCGGTGATCGCGGTCACTGACGACGACGACCTCGCGGCCGCCGTCGTCGACGCGGTCGAACGGAGGGTCGAGGGTCGGGAGCGCGCCGGGACGATCCGCGAGGCGCTCGACGCCGACGCCTCCGGCGTGCTCGTCGCACGGTCGATGTCGGAGGCCGTGCTGTTTGCCGAGGAGTACGCCGCCGAACACCTCTCGATTCAGGCTGCCGACGACGAGGCACTGCTCGACCGGATCACGAACGCCGGAAGCGTGTTCCTCGGACCCTACACCCCGGTGGCCGCGGGCGACTACGCCTCCGGAACGAACCACGTGTTGCCCACCTCCGCCGGGGCGAAACGGTACGGCGGACTGTCAGTCGACACGTTCCTCAGGTCGACCACCGTCCAGCGGCTCGACCGTGCGGGGCTCTCGGAGCTGGCGGCGCCGATCACGACGCTGGCCGAGGCCGAGGGGCTGGAGGCACACGCCGAGAGCGTCCGGGCACGGTTCGACGCGGACACGGAGTAGCGGTAGCCGGATGGCCGACCGCCGCCCCCCGCTCCCGACGTTCGCTGACACCTGTGAGGCCATCCTCGGCGCGCCGGAGCGCGATCATTCCGTGGACACGACGCTTGCGTCGGTCCACGAGCGGACCCTTCCGGAGGGGTGGAGCCAGCGGCGGGAGCGGGCTGTCGCCGGGCGGTTTCCGGCCGACATCGACCGCGTCCTCGAACTCGGGTGCGGCGTGGGTGTGCTTCTCGACCGGCTCGCCGGGCGGTACGAGGCAGTGGGCGTCGACGACAGACTCCCCCGCCTCCGGTTTGCCGCGGCACGGGGCGGGGCAGTCGCTCACGGGCGTCCCACAGCCCCGCCGGTCCGGAACCGGTTCGACGGGGTCTGTGCGGCGGAGTACGCGACGGCGCGGGCGGCGGTGGTCGACCTGTGTGTGGCGGCCTACGCCGCCCTCCGGCCGGGCGGGCTCGCGGTCGTCGTCGCACCCACCGAGGCCTCCGGGGTGGCGGAGTCCGGGGTCGGGACTCTCACCGACTCGCGGTACCGACTCGAACGTGCGGTCGACGTCGCGGGCACGGATACCGTCGCCGTTGACTACCGGGTCACGGACCGGCGGACCGGTACGACAGCGGTGACCACGGAACGCCGGCGAGTGGAGACGACGACTGCCGACGGGCTCACCGCCGCGTTCCGGACCGCGGGGTTCGAGGACGTGGTCGTCTCCGGCGGGGGCGACCGTTCCGGCATCGTGATCGGAGTGGGTGCACGCCCCGTCGAGACGGGTCCCTGATCGCCGAGCGCCCGACGTCCCCTCGCCGCGGTCCCCGTCGGAGCGAACCCCCCGGAGGACCACCCGCTCCAACTCCGACCCGTGACACTCGCTCACGTCCTCGCGTCGATCGAGGTCCCGATGGTCGTCACCGTCGTAGATCAGCACGGCTTGGAGGGTCTCGCCCGCGTGCGAGCGGAGGTGCCCGACCACGTCACCGAAGTCGTGTCCCACACCCGATGGTGTGGCTAGGGGGGCGTGTGTCGCTCGTTTCCCCCGGGTTCGAGTGGCCCCGGCCGACCTACCCGACGTTCCGTACTACTCCTCGGGCTGGATCGTCACCACCGGGATCGGGGAGAGTCGGACGACTCGCTCGGTGGTACTCCCCAGAAGGACCCGGTCCAACCCGCGCCGACCGTGCGTTCCCATCACGACGACATCGGCGTCGACGGACTCGGCGTAGTCGAGGATCGTCCCGACCGGATCCCCCGTCAGGACCTCCTCCACGACGTCGGTTCCGGCGGCGGCGCGGTCGGCCGCCTCCGAAACGATCCGGCCGCCCTCGCGTTCGAGCGCGTCGACGACACTGCCGCCTTGCACCGTGAGGCTGTCGCGGTTGGTGTCGGCGACGTAGAGGATGTGCACCTCTGAGTCGTGCGGTCCGGAGAGTTCGAGCGCGTGATCGAGGGCGGCGTCCGACTGGTCGCTCCCGTCGGTCGGGACGAGGATGGTGTCGTACATGCGTTTGCGGTGTGACAGCGTCCATCATATAGTTTCGGCGGGCGGTGCGGGCAGCCACGGCGTCAAGATTAACATGGCGGGTACGGTATGCAAGACTATGAGTACAGAATCGGCCGACAGTGGTACCGGACAGACCGTGACTGTGACGCGGGAGGCCGCCTCGGAGGCGCTATCCCTCATCGAATCCGAGGGGCTGGACACCGACGAGGCCGGCCTTCGGCTGTTCGTCCAGCAGGGCGGCTGTGCGGGACTGTCATACGGAATGCGGTTCGACCACGAGCCCGAACCGGACGATGCCGTGGTCGAACAGCACGGCCTCCGTGTGTTCATCGACCCTGCGAGTCGGAACTACGTCGGCGGCTCGACGCTTCAGTACGAAGGCGGGCTTCAGGGCGCGGGGTTCCACGTTGAAAACCCCAATATCGTCAGCGAGTGCGGGTGCGGGGAGTCGTTCCGGACGTGAGCGCGGTGACGGCGCGGGACCAGTAGCCGATGGCTGTCGATCGTGACGCCGTAGAGACACTCGAAGGGGAGATCATCTACGTCGACCGCGCAGACGCCGAACGCGGGGCAAACGGCTCCTTCCTTGTCGCGTACGTCGCGCCGGCGACGGACCGTCGATGGGGCTTCTGGTGTGCGAACTGTGAGTCGGCCGACAACGCGATGGACACGATGGGCCGGATCGAGTGCAACGTCTGCGGCAACGTGCGGAAGCCCGACGAGTGGGACGCCGTCCACGAGTGATGCGGGTCGTCGGTGTCAGCTGCCGGTCGTTGCAAACCCCGTTGCCGACGACGGCCGGTGATTCCGTGTAGCGATCAGTACGAGTATCCGAGGGCAGATCGCCGGGAGCATTCCCGTCTGTCGGGTTTATATACCCCCACCGACGGAGACGATATACCCCTGAGTTCCGAGATCACTCGAAGTGGCATCACCGGACTCCGAACAACTCACTTCGAGTCGGGTCTCCGCCTCACGCCGACCGGGAAACGACGGTCCGGCTCTCCCGTGTCGACGTGGCCCGGGTCGGACCACTGCTTGCGGCACGACGGTCCGGGAGGCGTCAAACGACGCCGATTCCGTGCAGCTGCAGTAGTGGCCGTGTACACGCTGGAAGTATTGTCGCAAATGTCCAATACCAAATCCGTGTAATCGTCACAAGGTCCTTGTATCGGCTGTTGTCGGGCAGAGCGATATGAGTGTAGTAGTAAAAGCGCAATATTAATACCGACCCAGTGCGTACTTGCGCACGTGATCGACACCGAAAAAGGTCGTAAGTTCGGTACCGCAATGGTGATGCTGCAGGGAGCAGTGACGGCACTCCTCCCGCAAATAAGCGTCCGGTTCATCGAAAACGCGATCGGTAAGAACTTCGACAACGCCTCGGAGCTCGAGGCCAAGCCGGCGTACTTCCGACAGTTGCGTGCGATCGGTGTCGGGATGGTCGCCGCGGCCGGGACCGACCTTCTCCTTCAGAGTGCCGCGGAGAAGGGGGATGACCCCGACACCGCCGACGAGTCCGAGAGCGACTAACCACCGCCGCTCGAGGCGTGGTCACCGGGGATGAAAGCGTCCATCCCCCCGCTGAGACGCTCGTATGCGTCGGATTTCGCGACCCGACCTCGCTTTTCGACCCCCGGGACAGTACGTCCGGCCTCGTCGCCGAGACGGCCGGGTCAGGCTCCGCCGCCTGAGCCCCCGACTACGGGGGTCACGGGCCGCCGACTGTGGTAACCCGTAACAAGATTTATGCTGTCGGGTGTTGTAGACTGAGATACATGCCCCCTGTCAGCATGCCTCCCTCGGAGGACGCCCGGGCAATCTTCCGCCGACTGGGCTACAGCGTTTCGGGCGACGGACCGGAGTTCGTCGCCGAGCGAAAGTGGCGCACCGTGTGCGTCACCGCCGTCTCGGACGGCGACGACCTACATAGCCGCCGCGCGCTCGCCGACGGTGGCGACCCAACCCCGGAGTATCGGTTCCGGTGTTTCGTCGCGCCGAAGTCAGCAACAGGGAACGTACGGACTCGACTGGAACGCGTCGATCCCACCTACGAGTGGGCCGTGATCGGCGTCGACGACGCCGGCGAGTACGACGTGCACCTCCCGAGCGCGGCCTAATCGTCCGCGCGAGCGCTGCCGAACTGCTCCGCCGGCAGTCGTAACTCCGCGAGCCCCGGGAGGTGCTCGATGTTGAACACGATCTTCAGGTCGTCGGTGACGGGTTCGCCGATACAGGAGAGCCTGACCCCGCGGTCGGTCAGTTCATCGTCTAACACCGTGCTCACCGGCATCTCGAGGCCGCCTTCGACGACAGCCACCGCGCAGTTTGCGCACGCACCGCCGCGGCACGCGTAGGGCCACGAGAAGCCGTACCGTTCGGCGGCTTCGAGCAGGGTCTCGCGGGGCTCGACCACGAGTAGACCGTGG
>CAZDEJ010000053.1:0-13868 GCA_964504395.1 uncultured Halobellus sp.
GGGATCCCGTGATCGTCACAAACGGCAACGACCTCGTCGTCGTTGACCGACCCGCCGGGCTGGATCACCGCGCCGACCCCCGCGTCGATCGCGCGCTCGACGCCGTCGGGGAACGGGAAGAAGGCGTCCGACGCCAGCACGCTCCCCTCGACGCCCGTCCCCTCGGCGTGTTCGTCGGCCTTCATCGTCGCCAATCGCACGGCGTCAACCCGGGAGACCTGTCCGGCGCCGACACCGACTGTCTCGGTCCCGTCGGCGAGTACGATCCCGTTGGATTTGACGTGCTTCAACACCCGCCACGCGAACAGCATCGTCTCGACCTGGTCGTCGGTGGGCCCGGTCTCGGTCACGACCTCGAGATCCTCGCGGGTCGGCGCCCACAGGTCCCGATCCTGGACCAATCGACCGCCCACGAGCCGCGTTTCGGTTATCCGGTCCGACCGACTGTCCGCGGACTCGGCGAGTTCCTCGACGTCGAGCACGCGAAGGTCCTCCTCGTCGGTCAGGACTTCGACCGCGGCGTCCGTGTACCCCGGCGCGACCACGACCTCCTTGAACGACTCCACGATCAGCTCCGCAGTGTCGACGTCACAGACACGGTTGAGCGCGACGATCCCGCCGAACGCGCTCATCGCGTCGGTGGCCAAAGCGTCGTCGTAGGCGTCGGCCAAGGTATCGGCGGTCGCACACCCGGCGGGGTTGGTGTGTTTGATGACCGCCGCCGCGGGGGCGTCGAACTCCCGGATGAGGTTGAGCGCGGCGTCGGCGTCGTTGTAGTTGTTGTACGACAGCGCCTTCGCACCCGCGTTCAATTGTGGGGCGTCGACCACCCCGGTCGCCCCGGAACCGGCGTCGGCGTAGACAGCCGCCGGCTGGTGGGGATTCTCGCCGTACCGGAGTTCGGACACCTTGTCGCCGGAGACGACGCGGCGCTCGGGGCGGTCGCCGGCGTCGTCGCCCTCGACGGTGACTGACATATCCGTCGCGTCGACACCGCCGTCGATCCGGAGCCTCCCCTCGGAGAACCACCGCACAGCGCGGGGATACGCCGCGAACTCCGCGTCGTGGAGGACCCGCCGTTTGAGCGAATCGGCGTCGTCGTCGCCGTATACCGGAACCGCCTCCTGTGTCACGATCGGGCCGTCGTCGACCGCTGCGGTCACGACGTGGACGGTACACCCCGTGACGCGGACACCGGCGTCGAGCACCTGTTCGTGGGCGTCGTCGCCGGGGAACGCCGGTAGAAGCGACGGGTGGACGTTGAGCGTCGGCGGCACCGCCTCCAGGAACTCCGGCGTGAGGATCCGCATGTAGCCGTCGAGGCAGACGAGGTCGACATCGTAGCCCCCGAGCGCGTCGAGGAGCAGGCGTTCGTGGGCCTCGCGGGAGTCCCGGTCGGCGCGTTCGACTGTCTCGGTCGGGATCCCGCGGTCGGCGGCGTCGGCGAGGACGGGTGCGTCGGCGTGGTCCGAGAGAACCACGTCGAGGGTCGCCCCGCCGGGCTGTTCGTCGTCGATATGCAGAAGGTTCCGCCCGCGGTTGCTCGCCAGGCCGGCGACCTGTGTCATACCTCCGACCGAGTGCGCGGGTGGTAAGTCAGTTGCGGTGGCAGTGGGGGGCTCGGCCTGCGACCCGGGGAGTACGTCCGAACATCCGTCCTGATAGCCGGAACCAAGCGGATTTGTCCCGGGGCGGCGGCGGATACGCAACCGCCCCCGCCACCGACACCCTTTTTTGAGTTTCCGCGGCACCTCGGGTATGGACGACATTCCGCGCTCGGACCCGCTTTCGGCTGTTTCGCCGCTCGACGGCCGGTACGCCGGCCGTACCGAGTCGCTGGTGCCGTACGCGAGCGAGGCGGCGCTGATGCGCGCACGGCTCCGTGTCGAGGTCGAGTACCTAGTGGCGCTGTCGGATCTCGACGCCACGCCGCTGGGACTGAGCGACGACGAACGCCAGGACCTCCGGGCGGTGGTCGAGGGGTTCGGCGCCGACGACGCCCGGCTGATCAAGCGGCTCGAAACCGAGGGCGGGGCGGGCTACGCCGCCACCAATCACGACGTGAAGGCCGTCGAGTACTTCCTTCGAACCGAGACCGGGGATGGAATCCACCCGTGGATTCACTTCGGGTTGACTTCGGAGGACGTGAACAACCTCGCCCACCGACTGCTCGTCGGCCCCGCAGTCGAGAACGTGCTCCTGCCCGCACTCGCCGATGTCCGCGACGAACTCGTCGACCTCGCCCACGAGTACCGCGACACGCCGATGCTTGCGCGGACACACGGCCAGCCCGCGACCCCGACCACGTTCGGCAAGGAGATGGCGGTCTACGCCGCACGGCTGGGTACTGCGACGGGGCGGCTCGCCGAGGCCGCCGACGGTCTCGCCGGGAAACTCGCCGGCGCGTCCGGCACGTACGCCGCACACGTCGCCGCCTACCCCGACGTCGACTGGCGGTCGTTCTCGCGGTCGTTCGTGACCGACCTGGGGCTCGAGCACACCGCCCTGTCGACACAGGTGAACCCCTGTGACGACCTGGCGGCAGTCTTCGACGCACTCCGCGGCGCCAACAACGTTCTCCTCGACCTCGACCGCGACGTCTGGCTTTACGTCTCCGATCGGTACCTCGGCCAGGAGGCAGCGGCGGGTGAGACCGGATCTTCGACGATGCCGCACAAGGTGAACCCCATCGACTTCGAGAACTCCGAGGGGAACCTCTCGAAGGCCAACTCGGATCTGGGGTTTCTGGGGGAGTACATCACCACCTCCCGGCTCCAGCGGGACCTCTCGGATTCGACGGTGAAACGCAACGTCGGGGCGGCGTTCGCCCACTGTCTCGTCGGGTACGGCAAAACCGCGTCCGGGCTCCGGACGGTCGTCCCGAACGAGGTCGTGATGCGTGAGGAACTCGATGCCCACCCCGAACTCGTCGGCGAGGCCGTCCAGACCATCCTCCGGCGGGAGGGCGACACCGACGCCTACGAGCGGGTCAAGCAGCTCACCCGCGGCCAGGACGTGACGCTCGCGGACTTCCGGGCGCTCTTCGACGACCTCGCGGTCGACGACGGGGTCAAGGCGGAACTCCGGGCGCTGTCGCCCGCGGAATACGTCGGCGTCGGCGACGACCTCGTGGACGAGCTGGACGGCCGCGCCCCGGACAATTAACTCGGTGTGAAGTAAAAGGTTTTACCGAGTCGGGGGTTAGGGGCTCACATGCAGGCAATCGCAGTCGAACAGGGTCGCGGCGAGCCGACGGTCCTCGGTCTGGAGCGGCCGGAAGCGGGTCCCGGCGAGGTGCTCGTCCGGACGCTCCGGGTCGGCGTCGACGGGACCGACCACGAGGTCATCGCCGGCAACCACGGCGAACCGCCGGCGGGCGAGGGCCACCTCGTGTTGGGTCACGAGGCTGTCGGCGTCGTCGTCGACGGCGGCGACACGCGGCTTTCCGCGGGCGACGTGGTCGTCCCGACGGTGCGCCGGCCGCCGGACGGGGGCGGGAACGGCTACTTCGAGCGCGGCGAGTCTGACATGGCCCCCGCCGGCCAGTACCACGAACGCGGGATCGTCGGCGCTCACGGCTACATGTCCGAGTACTTCGTGACGGACGCGTCGTTTCTGCTCTCGGTTTCTCCCGCACTGGCCGACGTCGGCTTCCTGGTCGAACCCCTCTCGGTCGCGGCGAAGGGGTTCGAACTCGCCACCGCGTCGCGGTCCTCGTTCGCCTGGCAGCCCGACTCCGCGGCGGTACTCGGCAACGGGAGCTTAGGGTTGCTCACGCTCGCGTACCTGAAACACGTCGCGGGGTACGACCGGCTCTACTGTTTGGGGCGCCGGGACCGCCCGGACCCGACGATCGACATCATCGAGGGGTTGGGCGCGACCTACGTCGACTCCCGGGAGACGCCGGTGTCTGCGATCCCGGCCGTACACGAGCCGATGGACCTCGTGTTCGAGGCGACGGGCTACGCCAAACACGCCTTCGAGACGATCGACGCCTTAGCGCCGAACGGCGTGGGCGTGCTGTTGGGTGTGCCGGAGCCGTTGGAGTTCGAGATCGACGGCGGCCGGCTCCACCGCGAGTTGGTGCTACACAACAAGGCGCTTGTCGGCAGCGTGAACTCCCGGATGGACCACTTCGAGGCGGCCGCGGCGGCGCTGTCGACGGTTCCGGAGTGGTTCCTCGACCGGCTGGTGACCGGGATCTACGGCGTCGACCGGCTCTCGGCGGCGTTCGACGACGACGACACCACTATAAAAACCGCCGTTCAATTCAGTCAGTATGAAGAACGTCGATGACCTGATCGCGAGCGCCGCCGAGCTCGCCGAGCGGGGGCTGTCGAAAGGCGAGATCGCGGACGAACTGAACGTCTCCCGCGAGACGGCAAGCTGGCTGGTCGACCGCGGCGGCACGGGGGAGTCGGCGGCGGCGCCCGAACCCGCGGGGGTGACCGACGCCGGCGGCGGCCCCCACGACATCCACGTCGACTGGAGCGCGGTCGGGCGGGACTCCCGGCGGCTCACCCAGGTTGGGCGGGCGATGGCGGACCTCCTGTCGAAGGAGGGCGAGGCTGTCGACCTCACGATCGGGATCGAGAAGGCCGGTGCGCCGCTCGCAACGGTCGTCTCACAGGAGCTCGACACCGACCTGGGGTCGTACGCCCCCGCGAAGCACCAGTGGGACGACGACAACATCGACGACCTCGGCGGGTCCTTCTCCCGGAACTTCGCGGGGATCCGCGACCGCGAGTGTTACGTTGTCGACGACATCGTGACCTCGGGGACCACGATGGGGGAGACAATCGACGCGATCCACGAGGAGGGCGGTACTCCGGTGGCCTGCGTCGTCATCGTCGACAAGCAAGGCATCGATTCCATCGGGGACGTCCCGGTATACTCGCTGATCGACGTCGTCCGCGTCGGCGACGACTGATCCGGGCAGCGGTGTCGGGGTGACAGCCACCCGGGCGCCGTGTCGTGTCGGCACACGCCGGACGCAACCCATTTGACCGCTGAATATCTACACCATCCTATGACGTTTCAGCCCGAATCGGAACTGAGCGCCGAAGAGGTCCGGACAGCCGTCGACGAGGCCATCGAGTCGAACGACGTCGTACTGTTCATGAAGGGGAACCGGCTGATGCCGCAGTGTGGCTACTCCCAGCGCGCGGTGAACCTCATCTCCCAGTACGTCGAGGAGTTCGAGACGGTCGACACGCTGCCCGCACTCGGCGAGTACCGGGCCGCACTGGAGGCCCACAGCGGGTGGGAGACGATCCCCCAGACGTTCGTCGACGGGGAGTTCGTCGGCGGAAGCGATATTCTGGCGGAACTCGACGAGCGCGGCGAACTCGACGAGACGCTGAACGCGTAGCGGCGCCGGTACCGCCGGATCTACGACGCTGGGATGCGCCGCCACAGCGATCGCTGTACGGTGACGGCGCCGAGAACGGTGCCGAGACGCCGGACGTCGTCGTCGAACCCGGCCGGTCGGAGGAGGGTATGAAGGATAGCCCATATAAGCCCGGGGGTTCTAGTGTCTTTCAGGTACCGACGTCACGTCGCGTCCGCTTCGTACGGGTACCATCCCATATAACTATGTCAGGCCGCGTATACCGACTTCACTCGACACTGGAACTGCCCCTGGAAGATGTCGAAGAGTACCTGAACGGTGACCCGGAGCTGCCACCCGAGATCGACGACGTGGAGGTGACTCGACGGAACAACACGCTCATTCTCAAAGCCGTCGCCGCCGAGGACAACCTGAGCAAGTATACACCGACCGCCCAGTTGAAAGCCAGCATCACCGAGAACCGCGTCTACGAGGAGGAACCCCCGCGGGCTGGCGCACCGCGGTGGGACGAGGAGGAGGAGGAGATCCCCTCCGAACTCGTCGAGTTCGCGTGTTTCAAGGGCGACCGCGAGACCGTCCTGCAGAACACCGCACTCCAGTATCCCATGTTTCTGGTGCTTCGGGAGATCGCGCTCCGCTCCGAGAAGGGGACGCTCACCGCGATCACCGAGGTGGACGACGCGCTCGCGGCCCACCGGATCGTCGAGGGCGAGGAACGGCCCGCGAGCATCGAAGTCGTTGAGAACCCGGCTCAAGGGGAGGGCGGCTCCAACGGCGTGAACTGGCGGGACAACAAGTTCATTTCGGACTGACCCGCGGTCGGTAGCGCGCCGCCTCGTCGTATGCTCGCCTGAGAGGAACTGTCACGCGTAGGTCCCGGTTGTCACCGACTCCGCACCCGACGACGACCGGCGCTCCGGTACGGTAACTCCGATGAGAGCATCGTTCCCTCAGTCCGGTCGTGAGGCCGACACGCCCGTATTGTTCAGTTCGGGAGTGACAGCCCCGAAAGGAGTGACGTGTCGTCGGCGAGGGCCCCGAAATCGGGATCGGCACTGTCGATGCGTGTCGACTCGACGAGCGCCGCGAGCGTCCCGAGCGGAAGCTGTCCGGGAGCGTAGTCGGTGTCGTCGTCCGGAAGCGGCGCGTACCCCAGCTTCGAGCCGTACACGTGGCCGATAACGCGGGTGTGGCTTCCGACCTCGCCCATCGCGATCCCGGCAGCGTCGATCCCGGCCCGGGTGGCCTCGTGGAGCGCTCCCAGGAGCGTGAGCGCGTCCGAGAGGTCGGCCGGGAAGGTCGCAACCTTGGCAACGTCGCCGTAGCCGGCGCACTGTTCGATGATCGCGGTCAGAACCTCCCGGTCGGGCGTCGCATCGAAGTCGTGGTGGGAGACGATGAGGTCGACGTCGTTCCCCCGGAACTCCCCGGCGATCCAGTCTTTCGCCCGGACGGTCTCGAGTTCGAGGTCGACGTACGCGACGGAGTCGAACCGTGATGCGGCAAAGAGCGCGTCCAGACGTCCCGCATCGCGGGCTTTTCCGCCGAACCACCGGTTCCGGTTGGTGGCGATGATCGGGAGTTCGCCATCGTAGGCCTCGAGCTGTGCGATCGGCTCGTCGGCCGTATCCATCCGGAATTCGACGAGGTCCGCCGCCCCACGGGCCTCCGGCTCCCGTGTGAGGTCGTCCGTCGTGGCGGCGAGGGCGAAGTCGTCGGTAGTCATGACAGTTCGTACCATCCAACCGCACATAAGTTTGCTTGTGACCCCTCCGAGGCGTGAGTTTTTGTATGATCGTGGGCGAACACACCGTGTGATCGACCGGGAGCATCTGCGTGTGACCGACCGAACGGCGGTCGCACTCGACGCGGTCGAGGCGGGGATCGACGCCGCGCGACCCGGGACCGTTCTCCGGGAGACGGTCAGCGTCGGCGACGGGGTGCTCACGGTCGACGGTGCGACGTACGACCTCGCGGCGTACGACGAGGTGCTCCTGATCGGCGGCGGGAACGCCGCGGGGCGGATCGCGAACCACCTTGCCGGCGTGCTCGGGCCGGAGCTCACCGGGGGGATCGTCCTGACCGACGACCCCGCCCCCGCCGGCCCGATCGACGTGGTCGACGGCACCCACCCCGTGCCGAGCGAGGCCAATCGCGACGGCACGCGTCGGCTGCTGGATCTCGCCCGCGCCGCCGCCGCCGACACCCTCGTCGTGGCCGCGGCCACCGGCGGTGGAAGCGCGCTGCTCGCCGCGCCCGTCGACGGGGTTTCGCTCGCCGACCTCCGCGAGCTCACCGAGGCCCTCGTCCGGTCGGGCGCGCCGATCGACCGTATCAACGCGGTCCGAAAGCACGTCTCGACGGTGAAAGGCGGGCGTCTCGCTCGGGCGCTCGCACCGGCGACGACCGTCGGGATCGTCTTCAGTGACGTGACATCCGACGACGCGTCGGTGGTTGCGAGCGGACCGCTGTCACCGGATCCGACCACCTACGACGACGCCCGGGCGATCCTCTCGGAGTACGGGGTCGATGCCCCCGGATCGGTGACGCGGCACCTCGACCGGGGAGTCGCGGGCGAGATCGCCGAGACGCCCCGCCCGGGGACATCCGCGTTCGACGACGTGTCGATTCGTATCCTGGCGGACAACGCCACCGCGGTCGCGGCCGCAGGTGAGGTCTGTGCGGAGTGCGGGTTCGACCCGGTGGTGCTCTCGTCGTCGATCCGTGGGCCGTCGGGCGCGGCCGCGACGACCCACGTCGCCGTCGCCGAGGAGATCCGGCGACGCGGCAACCCCATCGCGCCGCCGGCAGCGATCATCTCGGGCGGGGAGACGACCGTCGCAGTCGGCGACGGGAACGCGGGCGGGACCGGCGGCCCGAACCAGGAGTTCGCGCTGCGTGCGGCGGTCGGCCTCCCGGAGCGGGCGATCTGCTGTGCCGTCGACACGGACGGCCTCGACGGGCCGACCGACGCCGCCGGCGCGATCGTCGACGCCGACACTGTCGAGGATCGACAGCGCGCTCGGAGCGCGCGTGCGGCACACGACGCCTACGGCTACCTCGACGAGCGCGACGCGCTCGTCCGCACTGGGGCGACCGGAACCAACGTCAACGACCTCCGGGTGCTTCTGGTGCCGGAGTAGGCGGCGCCGATTATACTGTTGGCTACAACGACGTGAAGATTTTCGACACCCCGGGGTGTCGAAATGCATCACGTGAGCATAGTCGACAGTACTACTCCAACCCGGCGTCGCGGAGCACCGAGTTCGGAAGGTCGCGGCCATCGATGCCCGCCTCGACGTTCGCCGCCGCCATCTCGGCGATCCGGTTCCGCGTTCCAACGCTTGCGCTTCCGATGTGCGGCGTGACAACGAGTCGCTCGGGCGCGTGTCGGAGGAGCGGATGGTCGCCGGGCAGCGGTTCGGGGTCGGTAACGTCGAGGCCCGCGCGGGCGATCCACCCGCGTTCCAGTGCGGTATCCAGGGCGTCGGTGTCGATGACCCCGCCGCGGCTGGTGTTGATCAGGATCGCCTCGTCGCGCATCCGTTGGAGTTCGTCAGTGCCGATGAACCCGCGTGTCCCCTCGGTCAGCGGGACGTGCAGCGAAACGAAGTCGCTGTCGGCTAGCAGTTCCTCGCGGTCGACGAAGGTGGCGTCGACCCCGGCCTCGGCGAGTTCCGCTTCGTGGTCGGGCTTCCGGTTCGGACCGGTGTAGAGCACGTCCGTTCCGAACCCCGAGCCGCGCCGCGCGACCGCGGTGCCGATCTTTCCGAGACCGACGATCCCGAGGGTGGCGTCGTGGACGTCCGGTCCGGTCAGGAGCCGCGGCCCCCACGCCTCCCACTCGTCGGCTTCGACGTACGCGTGGCTCTCGACGGTCCGCCGGGCGCACGCCAACAGAAGCGCCCACGTCAGGTCGGCGGTCGTTTCGGTCAGCACTCCGGGCGTGTGGCCGACCGCGATCCCCCGGTCGGCGGCCGCGGCGACGTCGATGTGGTCGTAGCCGACCGAGAACGTGCTGACGACCGAGAGGTCCGAGGGCGCGTCGAGAACGTCGGCGTCGATCTCGTCGGAGACGAGACACACCAGCCCGTCGGCGTCCAGCGACGCCAACCGTGATTTGATCTGGTCCGTCTCCGGCGGGAGTGTCCCGTCCCGGACGACCACTTCGTACTGTTCCCGGAGCCGGTCGAGTCCGGCCTCCGGAATCTGTCGGGTGACGTAAACGGTCGGCGTATCGGGCATAAGGTGCGACTCTCCGGCGGGCAGCAAAACCCCTTTGAAGACGACGGCCGGTCGCAGGGTGACGACCAATCCGTCCCGGCTGGCGGATGTCACAAGACATTTACCGAATCTAATTACATCTAATTACACTATGCCGGACGACTTCCCCGACTACCTTGACGTCGACTACACCGGCGGCGAGGGTGAGACGCCTGCCGACTACCCCACGATCGAGGCGAAAATCGAGAAAGCGATCGAGGTCACACGGGACGGCCTCGAACAGTATCACAGCCCCGCGGTGATGTGGACCGGCGGCAAGGACTCCACGCTCACGCTGTATTTCATCAAGGAGGTCGCCGAGCGGTTCGACCTCGAGGTCCCGCCCGCTGTGTTCATCGATCACTACCAGCACTTCGATGAGATCCACGATTTCGTCGACCGCTGGGCAGCCGAGTGGGACCTCGACGTCGTCTACGCCCGCAACGAGGACGTCGGCGCCTACGTCGACGACCACGGCCTCGAGCCCGGCGACGACATCCCGGTCGCGGAGCTGTCGGAGCACAACCGACACCACATCCGCGACCTCCTCGAATACGAGGACGACACCTTCCCATTCCTGCTCGACACGTACGTCGGCAACCACCTGCTGAAGACGGTCGCGCTCAACGAGACGCTCGAGGAGCGCGGTATCGACGGCGTGATCTCGGGCGTCCGGTGGGACGAACAGGAAGCCCGCGCCGACGAGACGTTCGTTTCGGCGCGGCACGACCCCGACATCTACCCGCCTCACGACCGTATCCAACCCATCCTCCAGTTCGAGGAGGCCGCGGTCTGGGACGCGTTCTGGAACTTCGTGGTGCCTGACACCGTCGACGGCTACCCCGAGGAGGGGTACGTGCCGCAGGGTGTCGACGACCTGCCGGACGGGATCACGATCGACGACGTTCCCATCTCCCCCAAATACTTCGCCGGCTTCCGGTCGCTCGGCAGCGAGGTCTCCACCGACAAGACCACCCAGGAGCCGGCGTGGCTCCAGGACATGGAGAACACCACCGAGCGCGCGGGCCGTGCCCAGGACAAGGAGGACCTGATGGAGCGGCTCCGCGATCTCGGGTACATGTAACGCCGGAGGGAGACCACGCCATACGGCTCGGGACGTGCCGGCCACGCCACGGACGATCTAGGTCCGGCTCCGTCGGGGCCACGGGCTCCCAGTAGGACTGGCGCCCGGGCAGACTCCCGCTTCATCCCCCGACGCGGACGTACCCCGAAATCGAACGCAGCGTGGGCACGAACGGCCCGCCCGGAACCGGCCGCGGGTCGGGTGGCGGCCGTCGTCCGGCACCGTCCACCGCCCGCAGGTTGGCGGCGGTCGTCGTCCGGCACCGTTCGCCACCCCTTTGTGAGCCCGCCGTTAGGGAGCCAGCAATGACAGCGCCAACGATACGGACTACACACGTCGGGAGCCTCCCCCGATCGGCGCGGCTCCGCGAGCTGCTGACCGCTCCGGAGGGTCGCGACGAGTCGGCGTTCGAGGCGGCAGTCGCCGAGTCGATCCGCGAGGTGGTGCGGCGGCAGGCTGAGGCGGGGATCGACATCGCGAACGACGGCGAGCAGAGTCGGATCGCGTACTCGGTCGACGTGACGACCCGGATGTCGGGCTTCGGCGAGGGGACCGTCGAGCGGGCGTGGCCCGCCGACCTCGACGACTTCCCCGAATACGCCTGGGAGCTGTTGGGCGACACCGACAACATCGGGGGACCGGTGGCGACGGGCCCGGTCGAGTACGTCGCCGAGGGCGACCTCCGGCGCGACCTCGCGCGGTTCGACGACGCCACCGCGGCGGAGGGTGTAACCTTCCCCGCGCGGTTTCACACCGCCCCGTCGCCGGGCGCCGTCCTCCGGTTCACCGAGACCGAGTTCCACGACTCCCCCGAGGAGTACGTCTTCGACCTCGCCGACGCGCTCACGACCGAGTACGAGGCGATCGCCGAAACGGGTGCGATCCTCCAGATCGACGCCCCGGACCTGCTCGCGGGGTTTACCCTCACCTACAAGGACGACTCGGTCGCGGAGTTCCGCGAACGGGTCGAAACCCACGTCGAGGCACTGAACCGGGCGATCGCGGGGGTCCCCGACGAGCAGATCCGGCTTCACGGCTGCTGGGGGAACTACGAGGGACCACACCACTGTGACGTCGCCCTCGAGGACGTGATTCCGGCGTTCTACGAGGCCGACGTGGGCGGGTTGGTCGTCGAGGGCGCCAATCCGCGCCACCAGCACGAACACCGGACGTTCGAGGAGTACCCGTTGCCGGAGGGGTGGCGGCTGATCCCGGGCGTGATCGACGTCAAGACGAACGTGGTCGAACACCCCGAAGTCGTCGCCGAGCGAATCGAGCGGTTCGCCGCCGCGGTCGGCGGCCCCGACCGGATCGTCGCGGGTGCCGACTGCGGTTTCGAGACGGTTGTCGAGGGCGCGAACGCGGTCCACCCCGACATCGCGTGGAAGAAACTCGACGCGCTCGTCGAGGGTGCCGAACTCGCGTCCGAGCGGCTGGCGTAGGTTGGGTGCTCGCGGCACCCACCGCGAGCCCGGCGCAGGGTGTTTTGTGTGCGGATCTCAACAGTACAGTATGGCGGCGATCAGCGAGACCTACATCGAGAACTACGAGCGGATCCAGCCCAACGACACCAACAACTACGGCAGCGCACACGGCGGCAACATCATGCACTGGATGGACGAACTCGGTGCGATGTGTGCGATGCGGCACGCGGGCGAGACGTGCGTGACCGCCTACGTCAACAACCTGGATTTCAAGCAGCCGATCCCGCAGGGCGATACCTGCGTCATCACGGGCTACGTGTACGCGACGGGTCGAACCAGCCTCAGGGTCCGGCTACAGGCGTTTCACGAGGACCCGCGCACCGGCGAGCGCGAGCAGACCACCGACTCCTACTTCGTGTTCGTGGCCACCGACGAGGACGGATCCCCCACGCCCGTGCCGGATCTGGAAGTCGGCTCCGAGGAGTGCAGACGGCTTCGGGAGGCGGCGCTGGCCGGCGAGGAACCCGAGTAACGCGGGGGCGAGTCGGCAGTCGAGGGGAACCGCTTAAGTCCGCGAGCCACCATCTACACGTATGAGTCACGGATCGTGCCCAAACCGGGTGGGACAACCGTGAGCGTCGGTCACCAGGTGGATTCGGACCACCAGCTCGCCCGGCTCCTCCAGATCGGAGTCGTCCTCGAAGAGGTGGTTGAGGCCCGGTCGTACCATCACTATCAATCGATCGACGGCGAGCCGCAGCTCGACCCGGAGATCGAGTCGCTACTCGAACACGTCGTCAAGGAGTCCGCGGACCACCGCGAGCGGCTCGAGGACCTGATCGATCAGCTCAACGCCGACAGCGTGCCGTTCGAGCAGATCGAGGCGCTCGTTGAGGCGCAGTACGGCGCGACCGAGCCGGACGACTTCGACGACATCCTCTACGACCAACTGTGCAACGAGGAGACGGCGTACAAGTTCTACGACGACCTCGTCGGCGCGCTCCGGGCGTCGGAGGCCTCGTTCAGCATCCACCGCGATCGTCTGATCGACGTCCTCGTCGGGATCCGTGAGGAGGAAGCCCAGGGCGTCAAGGAAGTCACGACGCTTATGAACACCCGGCAATGAGACACGACACCACAAACCACAGGGGACCGCAATGAACACAGCCGACCAGTACGTCAAGGCGATCTACCTCCTCCAGCGGATGGAGGACGCTCCGGCGTCGACGGGTGCACTCGCCGACCGGCTGGACGTCAGCCCCGCAAGCGCGAACGAGATGATCGGGAAACTCGAGTCACGCGGGCTCGCCGAACACGAGAAGTACAAGGGCGTCACGCTCACCGACGAGGGTATCGTCCGCGCTCGCGACGCCCTCCAGACGTACTGTATCATCGAACGCTTCCTCGCGAACGTCCTCTCGGTCGACGAGTTCCGGAGTGAAGCCCGCGAACTCGAACCCGTTATCGACGACCTGGTGGCCGAGCGGCTGGACACGATCATCGACCGCAACGCCGACTGCCCGGACTGTTTCGACCCCGAAACCGACGCGTGCTGTCACTTGGAGATCGTCGCCGAGCACGCCGAGGCCGGGGAACAGCGGGCGGACTGACTCGGCGCTGTCGGCGGCACGGCGACCCGATGGGTTTTCAAACGTGCCGGCACGAACTCCCGGTGGAGTCCCGTGGTGTAGTGGCCAATCATGTGGGCCTTTGGAGCCTACGACGGCGGTTCGAATCCGCCCGGGAC
>CAZDEJ010000054.1:0-13859 GCA_964504395.1 uncultured Halobellus sp.
CTGCGTCGCATCGGATGAAATGCGCTTGAACCGAACCGGTGACCTCATCGATACCCACGAGTTCCCCGCGACGACCGAGGAACTCACCGAGGCGTACGGCGATCGGACGATCGAACTCGCGAGCGGGACCGCACGCCTGGGAGACGTACTCGAGCGGGCGGGCTCCGAGACGTACACGAACGCTGCGGACGCGCGATCGGCGATCCAGTGCGGACTCGGGGCCGAGGCCATCGGCCGCCGGTACTACAGCGACCGCGACGCTTACGCGATGGGCGAGGACGGCCCCGAACAGGTCTCGTTCTGATACTGTTGGCTATAACCACGTGAAGATTTTCGGCATTCCGGGGTGTCGAACTCCGTCACGTGACTATGGCTGACAGTGTAACCGGGAGCGGCGCGCAGACGTTTCTCAACGACCGACTCACAGCCCGATGTCGAGCGGAACCGAGCCCTTCGTGTAGCCCTCGACCCGGCCGGAGGGACGGAGCCGAACCACGGCCGCCGGCCGGTGGTGGACGTCGGGTTGCTCCCCGAGTACCGCCCGCCACTCGTCGTCCGGAAACGACGAACAGTCGACAAACAGGGTGACGCCGCCGCCGTGAGCCTCCAGTTGGCCCTCGGATTTGGTCTCGGCGGTGTCCCGGACCGCGGCCACCGGGGTCCCGGCGCGGCGCTCCCGCGTCGGCGTCGGTCTCGTAACCTCCACCAGCACCCCCTCTCCCCCGTCGCCCTCGGCACGGTAGTCGATGGCGTGGCCGGTCGAGACCTCGATTTCGGGTTCGATCTCGTACCCCGCCTCGACGAGGAGGTGGCCGATATTGAACTCGCCCATCGCCGCGGTCATCCGGGTGAGATCCAAGTGTTCGGAGGTGCCGAGTTTCCCCGCCATCACTTCACGCCACTCGTCCAACACGCGGGTCCGGAGGAACGACTCGTAGAACTCTAAGGCCTCCTCCCGGGTCGCGTCGGGAAACCCCGCGGCGTGGTCGTCGAAGAACGTCCGCGTCGCCTCGCGACCGTCCTTCGAGAGGAACACGGGGAGAAAAAACCACGACAGGTGCGGGTAGGGCTCGAGCCACGGGCTCTCCTCGTGGAGTTGTGCGGTGAGCTCCCGGGTCGCCCACCGCGAGACGTCGCCCGGCACCTCCGCAAAGCCGTACTTCTCGGTCCGCCAGAGCGCCTCCGGGGTCTCGGTGTTGCCCATCCAGTAGGCCTCGGTGTCGTTCCACAGGAACAGCGCGACGTCGCCGTTGTCCATCTCGAAGCGCTCGCCGGTGTACCGATCCGGCGATCGGAACCACGGCCGGCGACGGGCCGCACCGAGGTTCCGGTCGAGGTCGCGGTAGACCTGCCCGACCACCCGGTCGTCGGTCCACCGGCCGGGAGCGTGTCGGAAACGTAGTGGGCGTGCCACGCGTGAGAGTAGTGTATCCGTCTGTTTATACTGTCGGCTCCGACCGCTACTCCAGCGTCGATTTCAAGGCCGGCCGACCCGCTTCGACTTCAGTTAGGACCGTCGATCCGCCGCCCCGGGACCGGGTTCGACGCCGCTCGCCTCGGGCTCCCTGTGCCGAACGACCACCACCGGTGCCACCGCGCCCTCCGCTACCCGCGCTGCGTCGTCGCTGAACGGCGCGTTCAGGATCGACCCGTCGCCCACGCCCATCACCACCACGTCGGTGTCGGCGGAGCGCTCGACGATGTCGCGGATCGGCGCCTCGGTGGTGAGCTGTGCCTCGACGATCCCGCGCGCTCTGAGCCGGGTGGCGGCGTCGGCTACTGCGGCCTCGGCGCCGAAGCCCCCAGGCCGTCGGTCACCCTCCACGGCGTCACCCGTTCGTGGGCCCCGTCGGCCAGCGTCGCCACGAGGTCCGCCAGCCGGTCGTCGTCGACCGCTCCCCGGATCGGGACCCGCACGTCCGAGACGGCTCCGGTCGGGTTCGGCAGCAGGATCGCGGTCGCGTTCACCTCCGCGGCGACCCACTCGATCGTCTGCTCGTGGTCGTGGGTGAACACCACCCGCGTTTCGGGGTCGCCGCCGCCGGCGAACACCGCGGCGATGTCGTCGACCGCCGCCCGGGCCCGCTTCTCGAACTGCATGCTCGCCTGCTCGGTCGGCGTCTGTTCGGGGAGAACGTGATAGCTGAGCACGACCACCCGTGCCGGCGCGAGAAACGACACTAAGGCGTCGGGGAGGGTGCCGCCTTCGAGAGCTTTGACCGGCCCGAGCACCACGGGTGGCTTCCGGACTGCGAGCCGGGGGGGTGCGGTGGCCGTCCGTTCCCTCCGTGCTCCCCCCGGCTGGGCCGTCGCGTTGGCGCCTTCGACACCGTCGTCACTCGTTTCGGAACCCTGTTGAACCGCACGTCACTCGCGTAGTACTTGTACCACCCGGCGGACGCGAGCACGATCGCGGCGCCGATGACCCGGGAGACGGGCTGCGTGAACAGGATCGGCCCGGCGCTCGCGACCGCCCCGATCCCGGCGACCAACGGGTATTCGGGTGCCCGGAACGCGGGGTCGTACCACTCGGGTTCGTTCCGGCGCATCCTGATGAGCGCCACGCACATCAGCGCGTACACCACCAAATGAAAAACGGAGGCGGCCTCCGCGAGCAGCTCGACTTGCCCAGTCGCGGTCAACACCAACACCGGCCCGCCGGCCATCGCGAGTGCGACGCGTGGAGTGCCGTACTTCAGGTTCATCCGCCCCGCAAACGAGGGCAGGATCGTGTCCTTGCTCACCGCGAGGTCGACAGGATCGACGCGTTCGCGCTCGACAGCGTGGCGAGCAGCCCCGCGATCAGGATCGTGATCGCACCGGCGGTGCCGACGAAGTTCCGCGCGACCGCCACGGTCGCGACCTGCGCGAATCCCAGATACGAGGTGAACACCAGTGCGGCGGTGTGGTGAAGACGGACATCGCGCCGAACGGCGCGAACCGCTCGGGGGTGCTCGCCGACCCGAACACCTTGGGGATGTCGAGGCCGACGAACCCGAGAAAGCGCACGAGGATGGTCAGCAGGAGCCCGACCACGTAGCGCCGGAGCGCGGCGGCGCGTTCGGTCCCGAAGAGGTCGAGAGCGGTCAGGAACGCGCCGGTCGGCAGCCCCGGCGGGATCACGATCGGGATCGACCCCACCGCGACGCCGGTACGGCGGGTCGCGGACGGCGCGTCGGTCGGGGGGTTCGACGCCGTCTACGCCCCAGGGCACACCCCTGGCCACACGGTCTACATGCACGAGGGCCTCGACGCAGCGCTTCTCGGCGACCTCGTGGCCGAGCGGGGCGGCTCGCTCATACTGTCGGCTATCGTCACGTGACGGAGCTCGATACCCCGGGTATCGAACATCTTCACGTAGCTATAGCCAACAGTACCACCACCCCGCCGTGGCCGCTCACGCGAACCCCCTCCGAGAACGCAGCGAGCGTTCGCGCGCTCGCTGGCGCCGGCCCCGCATTTGAGGTCGCTGCGATGGGACACGGCGAGCGGCTCGCGGCGGGCGGCAGCGACGCACTCCGCGACCTATCCCGGCGGCTGGGCGGGGGGTAAGCGCCCGCGGCCGCCAGCGCGCTACGCTACGGAGTCGACCCCCCGCCGCCCTGACATCGATTTTCGTAGTAATTTCGACCCTTCGAAGCCCGACACATAACCGGATACGGCGCGTAGCGGGGGTGTGACACTACTGGAATCCGAGTCCGAGTCCGAGTCCGATGCCGGGAGCGCACGGGACGGCGCGGCGGCGACCTCCGACCCCGAAGCGCGGGCGGCGATCGACGTCGAGGGCTTCGAACTGGTTTATGCCGACGGGACAGCGGCCGTCCAAGGGATCGACCTGACCGTCCCGGAGGGGGAGTTCTTCGGCTTCCTCGGGCCGAACGGCGCCGGCAAGACGACCACGATCAAGACCGTCGCGACGCTCCTGTCGCCGACTGCCGGCACGGTCCGGGTCAACGGCTTCGACGTGCGGTCGGACGCCCGGAAGGTCCGGGAGTCCATCGGGTATATGGCCCAAGAGACCAGCATCGACCCCGAGCTTACCGCCGAGGAGAACGTCCGGTTCGCGTGCGAAGCGTACGGCGTCCCCCGGGCGGAGCGCGCCGAGCGGGTGTCGAAACTGCTTGACCTCGTCGACCTCGCGGACGTCGCCGACAAGCGCGCCGAGGAGTTCTCCGGGGGGATGAAAAAGCGGCTGGACGCCGCGACCGCCCTGGTTCACCGGCCGCCGCTCGTCTTCCTCGACGAGCCGACGACGGGGCTCGACCCGAAGGCCCGGAACCGGCTGTGGGAGTACTTCCGCCGGATCAACGACCTGGGGACGACCATCTTCCTGACGACCCAGTACCTTGAGGAGGCAGACCAGCTCTGCGACCGGCTGTCGGTTATCGTCGACGGGGAGATCGTCGCCGCCGGGAGCCCGACGGCGCTGAAACGCGCGGTCGGCGGCGACGTGCTCGACGTGGAACTCGACGACGGCGCCGACGCCCGCAGCCGCGCGGCCGACATCGCACGGGGGTTCGACGCGTTCGCCGACGCCACCATCGCCGAGACCGACTCCGGGATCAGCGTGACCGCCGAAACCGCCCGCGAGAACGGCACCGACCTCCTCGTCGCGCTCCGGGACGCGGGACTGACCGTAACCGGGTTCAACATCCGGGCGCCGACGCTCGACGACGTGTTCCTCGCGATCACCGGCGAGGAACTCGACGGTGACGACGACGCCGCCGACGCCGGGGAGGTGTCGCGGTGAGCGCCCCTGACGCCGACGCCGACCTCCACAGCGGCGCGACGACGCCGGGCGGGCGTTCGAAGAACACCTTCGCAGGCGACGTGTGGGTGAACTTCAAGCGGTGGAACCTGAAGGCCGTCCGGAACCCGTTCGTGCTTGTGGTCTCGCTCGTGCAACCGATCATCTTCCTCGTGTTGTTCACCGAGGTGTTCGGGCGGGTCGCGGGGGAGGCGGTCAACCGGGGGCTCCCCGGGGTGGGCTACGAGACGTATCTGGTGCCCGCAATCGCGATCCAGGTCGCCCTTGCGGCGGCGATCACTTCGGGGGTCGGACTGGTCAACGACATCGAGAACGGCATGTTCGAGAAGGTGCTTGTCACCCCGATGAACCGGACCGCGGTCTTCGCCGGCAAGACCGCCGCGGAGGTGTTCCGGATCGCGATCCAGATCACGATCATCCTGGGGCTGGGGTCGGTTTTGGGCGCCGAGATCGCCTCCGGCGTCGTCGGTGCAGCCGGGATCGTCGCGGTCGGGGTGCTGTTTTCGCTCTGGTTCGTCGCGTTCTCGAACGCGCTTGCGATTCTCACGCGCGACCAGGAGTCGACCATCATCGGGGCGAACCTGCTGCAGTTTCCGCTTTTGTTCCTGTCGAGCGCCTTTCTCCCGCTCGCGACGCTGCCGGGGTGGATTCAGACGTTCGCCCGGCTGAACCCCGTCACCTACGGGATCGACGCCGCCCGGTCGCTCATGATCGACCGGAACGTGATGACGGTGATCGAGGTCACCGGGTTCGGCGGGGCGCTGAACGGGGTGGTCCCGGGCGTGGCGGTGCTTTTCGGCCTGGATCTGGCGTTCGGCGCCGTCGCGGTCTCCCTGCTCGCCCGCGCGTCGAGTTCCGACGTGCAGTAACCCGAAGCCCGCCACAGGACGTTTTAGGCTCGGTCGTCTCGATACCGTATGACTAGCCAACCCTGCGAGGGCTGCGGCGAGTCGGTCCGGATCGCCGGCGGGATCGGCGACTTCTGGTCGTTCGAGGCGGGCTCTTCCGGCGGGATGACCCTGGAACTCGACGACGGCGGCGAGTTCTTCCTGTGTCACGACTGCATCGCCCGACTGCCCGACGGCCGGACGGTGACGAGCGACGACGTCGAGTCGCTGTGAGCGGTCGCGGTTATCCCGGACCCGTCGTCTGAAGCTTTTTGTTCGGGTACGGCGGAGAGTATCGTGTGGACCCGGATCTGATCCCCGAGTCGTTTCCTGCCCCCGAGTTTCGCGGCCGCCAGCAACGGGCGCTGTCGGAGATCCGTGACGCCTTCGCCGCCGGCAACGACGTCGTCCTGGTGCGTGCGCCGACCGGGTCCGGGAAGTCCCTTCTCGCCCGGTCGATCGCCGGCGCGGCGGCGACCGTCGACGACGCCTCGCCTGCCGATGCGACCGGGGCGTACTACACGACTCCGCAGGTCTCCCAACTCGACGACGTTGCCGCCGATCCGCTGCTCGCAGACCTCAACGTGATCCGGGGGAAGTCCAACTACACCTGCATCCTGAACGGTGAGACCGACACGCCGGTCGACCGCGCGCCGTGTGCCAGACAGGCCGGGTTCGACTGCTCGGTCCGTCACCGGTGTCCGTACTTCTCGGACCGGTCGATCGCGTCGAACCGCGCGATCGCGGCGATGACGCTGGCGTACTTCATGCAGACCGCGGGCTCGGAGGTGTTCCGGAAGCGCGACGTGGTCGTGATCGACGAGGCCCACGGACTCGCCGAGTGGGCGGAGATGTACGCCACGGTCGAACTCGCGCCCTCGACGGTCCCCGTGTGGAACGACATCGGGATCCCGGACGTGACCGCCGCCGACGACGCGATCGAGCGGACGGTCGGGTTCGCCGAAACCCTGGCGGGGGTCTGCAAGCGCGCGGGCGACGACCTGACCGGCACTCCCGAGTTGACACCCGAGGAGGCGGCCCGCCGCGACCGACTCCAGGAGCTCCGCTCTGAGCTCAACTGGTTCGTCTCTGACGCCCGCGACCCCGAGAGCCCCACGACGTGGGTCGTCGATCAACCCGACGGCGCGGGGACCCCGATCACGATCAAGCCCGTAGACCCCGCGCGGTACCTCCACCACACCGTGTGGGACCGCGGGAACAACTTCGCGCTGCTGTCGGCGACCATCCTGAACAAGCGGGCCTTCTGCCGTGGCGTCGGCCTCGACCCCTCGACCGTTGCCCTGGTGGACGTCGACCACACCTTCCCCGTCGAGAACCGGACGCTGTACGACGTGGCCCGCGGGAAGATGACCTACGACAGCCGGGACGAAACCCTCCCGAAGGTGGCGAAGACGCTGGTCCGGATCGCGGCTGCCCACCCCGACGAGAAGGGACTCGTCCACTGTCACTCCTACGCGATTCAGTCGGAGCTCCGGAGGCGGCTCGTCCGATTCGGACTCGGGGGTCGCATCCGCGCGCACGACCGCGAGGACCGCGATTCCGCCCTCGAGTCGTGGAAGGCTACCGACGACCCGGACGTCTTCCTCTCGGTGAAGATGGAGGAGGCGCTCGACCTCGACGGGGAGCTGTGCCGGTGGCAGGTGCTCTGTAAGGCGCCGTATCTCAACACCAACGACTCCCGGGTCGCCCGCCGGCTCGAGGAGGACCAGTGGCCGTGGTACCGGCGGACCGCGCTCCGGACGGTGATCCAAGCGTGCGGTCGGGTGGTCCGAGCGCCCGACGACTACGGGGCGACCTACCTCGCGGACTCGTCGATACTGGACCTGTTCGACCGGACTCGGGGGGAGATGCCGGGGTGGTTCCGCGACCAGGTCGACCGGCTGTCGGTACCGGACCTCCCCGGCTTCGAGACAGCGGCCGACGCGGCGGCGTCGTCGCGGTCGGGCCGGGGAGGCGGGTCCTCGGAATCGACGCGCGGGATGGGACACGACCCGGGCAGCGTCGGGCGCGGTTCCGGCGGATCCGCCGACTCCACGCCCGACGGGGACGGGTCCGGCGGACGCGGCTCCGCCAGCGGCTCGGACCACCCGCTGTCGGACGTGTGGGGCGACGGGTAGCCGCCTGGGGGCCCTCATACGGATTATTGCAGTCAATTACCGGTCACTGCCGACCCCGTCTCCAGTACTGACCGGTAATTCGGTACAACACTCCGTATCAGAGGATCAGTGCCGCCCCGTACGCGACCGACGACCCGATCATCAACAGAACGAGGACGATCGCGAGCACCTGCTGTCGGTCCATGTTCGCGCTATGCGGTCGACTGATTCAACGCTTTCGACCGGCGGCGGTCAGTTACTCGCGCGGGGTTCGCTCGCATCGACCGCCTCGGCCGGCAGCACGTGGAGCCCTGCTCGACTCGACAGCACCGGAACGGTGTCGGCGTCGGGGTCGACGTACGACGGTCGGGCGATCGTCTTCGACTCGTAGGTGTCGGGGTCGAGTACTTGGATCGCGTACGCGTCTTCGACCGCGACGACCGTGGTCTCGACAGCGTCGTCGGCGGTTCCGAGCCGGCGGGCCTCGGGCGCTTCGCCCGCCTCGAAGGCGGCCTCGTAGGCGTCACCGGTGGTCAGCCGAACGCCCTTCAGGTTCCCCTGGACGCTCCGGACGAGCACCGGGCCATTGCCGTCCTCGGTATCGATCACGTCGCCGGGACTGAACTCCGGGAGCCGGACGGCGTAGGTCACGCGGTACACCTCGTTGCCGTCGCCGTCCTCGGTCACCAGGGTGGGGTACTCCTCGACCGACCCGCCGAGTTCGCGGATGATCCGCTTTGCGATTCCGGCGCCCATCTGGTTGGTGGAGATCTTGATGTCGATCCCGTCGTCGACGTCGACGGTCTCGGTGATGAACGCGTTCCGGTCGCCGGTAGCTTCGCGGTCGGCGATGTAGGCCTCGGCGATCTCGACCGCGCGGGCCTCCTCGTCTGGGCTCGGATCCCGCTCGCGCGCCCGGAGTTGGACGATACTGGCGTAGTATCCGCCCGCGATCCGGCCGCAGCGGTCGCAGGTCTGCTTTGCGATGTGGACCGGGACCGTCACGCGCTCCTCGCGGCGTCTGTCGCGGACGATGCCGCCGAACGTGCAGTGCATCCGGATGGTGTTCTCGTCGACGTGCTCGGGGTCGACGCCCCACCGAACGTCCTCGGCTTTGAGGTGGACGCCGAGGGCGTCGGTCACCCGGTCGACCGCGACGTCGGTGTAGTCCTCGGCGTCGATGTCGACCCATCGGTTTCCCTCGTGGACCGCGCCACACCGCGAACACACCCGGACTTCGAGCCGCTCGGGGGCATCGACGAGATCGAAATCCTCGAAGTAGCAGTCGTCACACAGCACCGCGTCCCGCTCCCGGGGTTCGCCCGGGCGCGGCTCCGCACGGACCGAGACCGGGTCGCCACACCGCGGACAGAACGTTCCGGAACTCATTACATACGATAGGTAAGCCACCGAGTTAAGCGCGACGAACGCACCGGCTTCGGGACGCCGCCACCGCTGCACACTCCGGGTACGTCGTGGCCGTGGCAACACCGTTTAGACGCCGCAACCCGTACATCGTGTATGGAATGGAAATCGGACTGGGGACTCAGAGGTCGAATGGTTCTCACCATGTTCCTGCTTTTCGCCCTCTATCTCGTCTTCGTAGGGGTTCTCGTACAGACCAACTCGGCCGTCTTCCTGCCACTCATGGGCGTGTTCGTGCTCGTGCAGTTCTTCTTCAGCGACCGGATCGCACTCTACAGCATGGGCGCGAAGGAGGTGTCCGAGGAGGAGTATCCCGAACTTCACGCGACGGTCTCGCGGCTCAGCCAACAGGCCGACCTTCCGAAGCCGACACTCGCGGTCGCCGACACCAGCGTCCCGAACGCGTTCGCCGCCGGACGGTCGCAGCAGAACGCCACGGTGTGCGTGACCACCGAACTCCTCCGGACGCTCGACCGCGACGAACTCGAGGGCGTGATCGCCCACGAACTCGCCCACGTGAAGAACCGCGACGTCATGGTGATGACGATCGCGTCGTTCCTCTCGACGGTCGCGTTCATGATCGTCCGGATGGGCTTTTGGTTCGGCGGCGGCCGGGATCGCCAGGGCGGCGGGATCATCGTCGCGATCGTGGCCTCGCTGATCGTGTGGATCGTCTCCTTCTTCCTGATCCGTACGCTCTCGCGGTACCGGGAGTTCGCCGCCGACCGCGGCGGCGCGCTCATTACCGGCCGACCCTCCGCGCTCGCGTCGGCGCTGATGAAGATCGACGGCCGGATGGACCGCGTCCCACAGGAGGACCTCCGCGAGCAGTCCGAAATGAACGCGTTCTTCATTCTCCCGGCGAAGGGCAGCACCATCACCAAGCTGTTCAGCACCCACCCCTCGACCGAGAAGCGCGTCGACCGGCTGCGCGACCTCGAACGCGAGATGGAAACCCGATGACCGGAGGCAGGTAATGGGGCTGTTCGACACGATCCGCGCGGTGTTGGGGACCAGCGCGGAGGCGGGGGCGACCCGCGACGCCGACCCGGAGGACCTCTTCGGGATGAGCACTGCCTACCTCACGATGGATGCCGATCTCGGCTACGCGTCGGTCGGCGCCGCAGCGCTCTGTTTTTCCGGCGTCGACAGCACCGACTTCGAGGAGACGGTCGGCGACGTCGAGGCCATTCTGGGGGCGGGCGAGGAGGAGACGGGGACGACGTTCGACGTCCGGGAGGACAGTCACGGGTGGGAGTGGGTCGTGCTCCGCGACGACGACCCCGAGGATCTCGTCACCTCGATCCACTTCGCGGCCGACGAGTTCATCCAGCGGGGGTACGGCTCCCGGCTGCTTGCGGCCGTCTTCGGGTTCGACTCCGGGCGTGACCGCGCGTACTGGATCTACTCGTTCCGGCGGGGGGCATACTACCCGTTCGCGCCACAGCACGGCAAGGAGCGGGCAAGCGACGTCGAGTTCAAACTCCAGTCGGTGCTCGACGGCGAACTCGACATCGAGGACGACGAGTCATATTGGTATCCGATGTGGCCCGACACGACCGGCGGCCACCCCTGGGAGTAGCGGGCGATCCGAGTATCTCCGTGATCCGATCGGACCCAGGAAGCATCGAGTACTCACAGTGGTAGCCTGGGCTCGATGCCCTCCACCACGTTGCGGTCGAGCAGGCGAGGTCTTTCCCGGTCGGCTGCCGCGGTCGCTGGAGCCGGAGCCGTTGTCGGCTGCGGCGGCACCGCCGAATCGTCGGGGACCGCGGTCAGCGACGGGGACACCGCCCCACAAACGGTGCTGTGGCCGGTCTGCCGTCCGCCGTGTTACAGTGGTCCGAGGAGAACGCCGACGAGTTTACTCGTTGGATGAATCCGACACCACCCGAAACGACTACGATGGTTCGTGCTACGGGCTGTGACACCGAGTCCGAGGTACGGATACGTACCCCTTGGGGGGTAAACGAAGCCCGCTATCTCGGCCGGGGGCCGCACTGGCACGGCCCACGACCCCACCGTCGGTGCGTGGGGACCGTTCTCGACACAAAATCCGGTCGTACGGCTACTGTACGTCGTAGTAAGCTTGTTGTTACGGAACGTCCGGCGGTATTTATACCGGGAGCACGCGGCGACGCCGTCGGCGACGGTCGGCGGCCGGCGGACCCGGGTGGCTGTGCCTCTTGCAGTTGAACCCTCGGCGACGCGGTCGCGACCCGTCGTCGCTGTACTGTGGTTTTACTTTCACCTTGCTGTTAACGAGGGTTTATGTACGGATGGGACCCAACGTTGCATACGATGCCACAGGACGACCTCGAGAGTCTTCCCGGCGTAGGGCCAGCGACGTCAGACAAACTGATGAACGCGGGGTTCGAGAGCTACCAGTCGATCGCCGTCGCGAGCCCAGGAGAGATGTCGAACACCGCAGACGTGGGGGAGTCGACCGCCGCGGATATCATCAACGCCGCCCGCGACGCCGCCGACATCGGCGGGTTCGAGACCGGCTCCACCGTGTTGGAGCGTCGAGAGGAGATCGGCAAACTCTCGTGGCTGATCCCGGAGGTCGACGACCTGTTGGGCGGGGGGATCGAGACCCAATCGATCACGGAGGTCTACGGCGAGTTCGGCGCGGGCAAGTCGCAGGTAACGCATCAGATGGCGGTCAACGTCCAGCTCCCGCCGGAACACGGGGGGCTCGGCGGTGCGTGCATCTTCGTCGACTCCGAGGACACGTTCCGCCCCGAGCGGATCGACGACATGATTCGCGGCCTCGACGACGAAACCATCGAGGGACTGTTAGAGCGCCGCGAGATCGAGGGCACCCCCGGCGACGACGACACGATGAAAGCGCTGCTTGACAGTTTCCTCGAGCACATCCACGTCGCGAAAGCGTTCAACTCCAACCACCAGATCCTGCTGGCCGAGCGGGCGAAGGAACTCGCCCAGGAGAACGAGGACGCGGAGTTCCCGGTCCGGCTACTGTGCGTGGACTCGCTCACCGCCCACTTCCGCGCCGAGTACGTCGGCCGTGGCGAACTCGCCGAGCGCCAGCAGAAGCTCAACAAGCACCTCCACGACCTGATGCGAATCGGCGACCTCTACAACACCGCCGTTCTGGTGACGAACCAGGTCGCGGCTAACCCCGACTCGTACTTCGGCGACCCCACACAGCCGATCGGGGGCAACATCCTCGGCCACACCTCGACGTTCCGGATGTACCTCCGGAAGTCGAAAGGCGACAAGCGGATCGTCCGACTGGTCGACGCGCCGAACCTCGCCGACGGCGAAGCCGTGATGCGAGTCCAAGACGAGGGCCTCAAACCCGAATAGCCCCCCGTCTCGCTCCGCGCGGCAAGCCCGTGAGGCGCTCGCGCCTCACCGTGGAGAAACACACGCCGACCCGCGCCTGTCGGCGCGTGCCGTCCCTCGCCGCGTTCGATCCCGGATGATCGCACTGTCGACTCCCGTCACGCGACGGATTTCGATACTCCGGGGTGTCGAAAATCTTCACGTACGCATAGCCACCAGTATCCGCCACCGATTCGGCAGGAAACTGATCCGGGCTCGAAGCCGCGCGTCCGGAACGCAGCAGTTTGGCGTGAAATACTGGAACGCAGCGGCCTGACGCGGGACGCCGGAGCGGTTTAGCCTCGACCCGCTACTCGCCCGCGAACCGGAGCGATCCACCGCTGCCTTCGGCCAGTTCCTGCTGTCGTAGACGGGAGTCGATCACCGCGCTGCAGGTCGGACACTCGTAGGTGAGCGAATCGGCAAGAACGTGAATGATCCAGTCGCCGTTGATCCGGCTTTCGTGACCGCATTCGGGGCAGTACAGCGTCGCCTTGTCGGGCGGCTGTCGTTCGGATGTAGCGTTGGAGGACATCGTTCTTTTTGCTTCGCCCCGTACACACATAACCGTTCGTACTCCGACACTGGAGACCCCGACTCGGTGCCGAGCGGACCTCGCCGACTACCCCTCGGTTGTCGTCCGGTCGATCTCCCCGCCCTCGTGCATCGTGGCGCCGTCCTGGGCGACCTGCCGGGCGAGTACGGCGCATTTGATCCGCATCGGCGAGATGTCGACGCCGAGCATCTCGGTGATGTCGTCGGTTCCCATCGCCTCGAGTTCCGACAGTGTCGTCCCCGGCAGTCGCTCGGAGAGCATGCTCGCCGACGCCTGGCTGATCGCACACCCGTCGCCGGTGAAGGTGACGTGTTCGATCGTGTCGTTGTCGTCCTCCAGGGTGACGTTCACCGTGATCGTGTCGCCACAGGAGGGGTTCTCCCCGGTGTGTGAGAAGTCCGGATCCGGCATCTCACCCTTGTTCCGGGGGTTCTTGTAGTGATCCAGGATCTGCTGTCTGTACATATCCGATCCCAATCCCATAGTTAGTGTAAATAGGGCAGTCCGTCGCAAAAGCGTTCCGCCGCGGCCCGGATCGTCCGGGACAGGGTCGCCGACGGCCTCGGAACCACCCGAGACCTCGGCGAGGACCCGCTCTGGAACTCCCGCACGGCTCCCGAGCGCACACCGCAGGAGTGATACGGTCACCGCCCCGATCCCGGGACTGTTACGCCACCGGATCGACGGCGTCAGTCTCACATCCCCCGGCGAGCGATCCTGTCCGGTCGCAGGCCCCGCGGAGCGCACGCTGGAAC
>CAZDEJ010000055.1:0-5024 GCA_964504395.1 uncultured Halobellus sp.
TGCTGGGCGAAGAAGTCGGCCAGCAGCATGTCGTCGCCGCCCTCCGAGGAGATCTCGTCCCACCCGGGGACGGTACCCTCGTCGTTCGAGCCCCAGTACTCGCCGTCGCTCGGCGGGGCGTTTGAGTTCCAGTAGGCGCTCCCGGTGTTCGAGATTGGGTACACCGTCGAGGAGCCCTCCGCGTTCAGGAGGCCCGTGTCCATCCCGGAGTCGCCACCCGAGTCACCGCTGGAATCCCCACCCGAGTCGCCGCTGGAATCCCCACCCGAATCGCTACCGCCCGAACTACCGCCACAGCCGGCCAGTCCGGCCGCCCCAACCACGCTGGACGTGACGAGGAATTTCCGTCGCGATACTCGCTTGCCGCCCGCGTTGCCCTCTGACATCACTCGTCGCTACCCGGGATCCGATTAAAATGGTTTATATGACTCCTATCGGGTGGGCTGTTCGACCCCGTTTCCGTCCGTAGTCCACCGTATCAGCTCGCAATGCTATATATAACAATGTATACCTCGGTATGACTCACGTGTGTGGGGGACACAACTTATCAAGAGCTACGGGGAAGACGGTCCGACGGCGTGATATGGAAGCCACGGAGTCCGACAACCTCACCGTCGCCGACGTGACCGAAGCACTCGACGAACCCGATCCCAGTGTCGTCCGCGACGCTCTGGAGCCGGTCACCGAAGGGGAGGTCGTCACCCGGGAGGCGGTCGAAACCACCGTTTCCGACACCTCGAAGCTGCTCGCGACGGCGGAGACCCGGATCGAGCTCGCCGGAGACGCCTGCGAGGCGGCCACCGAGGTGGCCGATCCGGTCACGGACGTGCCGTCCGTCCGGAGGCGGCTCGACGCGTTCCACGAACGACTGTCGACCGTGGAGTCGTTCGTCCCGGAACTCCGCCCCGAGTTGTCGGTGCCGGACGACGTTCGACGCCGGCCGGGGGCAGTCTACGACTTGGCCGTGGAAGTTCGTGACGTCGTTGCGACCGCACAGGAGGCGATCGAGACGGCCGACGACCTCTCGTTCGACGCCGAGCAGTTCGAGTCGTGGGTGACCACCCCCGACCGGCGCTACGACGTATTCGAGGAAGACGTCGAAATAGTGGTGGAGTCGGTGGCGGACCTCGACGCCGCGGCCGACGTCGTTACCGACGCCGACGATCCCGCGGTCCAGTGGGCGGACGCGACGATGCGGGCACAGGTGCTGTCGTTGCTCGTCGTGGACCTCCGAGCGGAACGCCACGACCTCCGTGTGATCGCCGAACGGACCGGCGACCCGATCCGGAACGGGCTCGGCGGTGCGTTGGATCCGGCCGCGGATCGGCTGGAGGGGGTCAAGACTGCACTGGCCGCCCGCGCCACGCCGGCGTGGCGCGATCGGTTCGGCGCGGACGTCGAGGCGCTGGAGGGCGCGCTCGCTCCGCTCGATCCGCCGGTCGAGTGGGGCACTGTCGACCGGATGCTACGGGAGCACCGCCCGGACGCGATCGGTGAGGAGGCTCGGTAACCCCGGGGAATCCGCCGGGGAGTTACTCCGCCGCCACCAGTTCGTCGAACAGCGCGGTCACCCGTTCCTCGATCTCGTCGCGGATCGCGCGCACCTCGTCGAGATCCTGCTCACCCGGGTCCGCGAGCGCCCAGTCGCGGACGTCGACATCGTCGCCGACGGTCCCGACGTCGAGCGTGGAACACCCCATCGTTGCCACGACGTCGCAAGAGCGGAGCTCCGATTCGGTGATCGCCCGGGGCGTGCGGTCGAAGACATCGATGCCGACCTCGTCCATCGCCTTGACCACGACGTCGTGGACGGCGTCGGCGGGGTCGGTGCCGCCGGTCAGGATCTCTATCCGATCTCGGAGTCCCCGCTCGCGGCGCTCGCGCTCGGCGAAGGCGGTCGACATCTGCGAGCGTCCGGCGTTCCGGACGCACACGAACGCGATTCGGGTCGGATCCGTGGAGTGGGTGTCGTGGGTCATAGTGGATCAGTCGTCCGTTGTGGGATCGGGAACGCGCCCGGAGCCGTCGCCGCGCCCGGCCCAGTCGTACCGGCGCTGGAAGTACAGCGCGACGTTCACGAGCGCGAGCAACACCGGCACCTCGATCAGCGGGCCGACAACCGTCGTGAACGCGACGCCGGAGCCGACGCCGAACACCGCGACCGCGACCGCGATCGCGAGTTCGAAGTTGTTCGACGCCGCGGTGAACCCGATCGCGGTCGTGGTCGAGTAGTCGGCGCCGACGCCGCGGCCCATCCCGAAGCTCACGAGGAACATCACCACGAAGTAGACCGTGAGCGGGACGGCGATCAACAGCACGTCTCCGGGCGAGGCAACGATCCGGCCACCCTGGGTTGCGAACATCACGATAACGGTGAAAAGCAACGCGACCAGCGTGAGCGGGTCGATCCGGGGGACGAACTCCTCGTCGTACCACGTTTCGCTCTTCACGCGTGTGCCGACGTACCGACTGAGGAAGCCGGCCGCAAACGGGATGCCGAGGAAGACCACGATCGCCTTGAACACCTGCGTCGGGGTGATATTGAAGCTGGAGATCCCCGCGACCAGCGACTCCATCCCCAGAAGCGGCGGGACGAAGAGTGCGAAAAACCAGACGTAGACGCCGTAGGTGACGATCTGAAACAGGCTGTTGAACGCCACCAGCCCGGTGACGTACTCCGTCGAGCCCTCCGCGAGTTCGTTCCACACGAGTACCATCGCGATACACCGCGCCATCCCGATGAACACCAACCCGAGAAAATACTCCGGGCGGGCGGGCAACCCGGGGACGAGTCCGCTGAAGAAGACTACCGCGAGGCCGAACATCAGCGTCGGACCGATGAGCCAGTTCTGCACGAGGCTCAGGCTCAACACCCGGTAGTTGCTGAAGACGGCCCGGAGTTGCGAGTAGTCGGCTTTCGCCAGCGGCGGATACATCATCAGTATCAGCCCGACCTCGACGAGGTGGAACTCCTGGATCGGCGCCGTCACCGAAGGGGCGACGAACCCGAGCCCGACGCCGATCGCCATCGCGCCGAAGATCCAGACGGTCAGGTACTTGTCGAGAACGTCCATCGACCGGGGGTCGCCACAGCTCTCACACCCGCAGTTCGGACCGTGCCGGTGCTCGACGTTACTCATCGACGTCGACGCTCCCTTCAAGAACGGTTATCAGCGTTACCGCACGATTCGTCGCGCGATACATCTTCCACCGTCCGTCCTTCCGTCCGTCGACGAGGTCGGCGTCGACGAGCGTCGAAAGGGCGTGACTGAGACCGCTCTCGCTTACGTCAGTGACGGCGTTGAGCTCACAGACGCAGAGTTCCTCGCCGGCGTCGACGAGCACCCGGACCAGCCTGTACCGCGTCTCGTTTGCGAGCGCCGAGACGGCGTCGAGTTCGGCGTTCACCCGATCCGTCTCGAGTCCAGCCTCGAGCGTTCCCAGCTCGTCGAGCCGTCGCTCGACGTCCGCGTCGCAACACTCGCCGAGTTCGTCGTCGAGGTAACGGCGAAGTCTTCCCGTGGATCGTGCCATCACACGATAGTTGAGAGGATATTCAATTAACGCTTTCGAAGCACTCGGCAGAATGCGCCGAATCTCCGGCCTGACTCCGCTTACTTCGATTTCAGTTCCCGCTTCGGGTGGGAAAACGGTTGAGTGTCAGTTAAAACCAAGTCGGTGTCGTAATCGAACGGCTCGGGACGGCTATGTACCGTGTATAGCGGTACGGATCACAATTAGCAGCAACTATGCCGTCGTCAGCGAAACGAACGGTTGAGCCTCATGAGCGAGTCCCCATCCGATCCTGTCGTCGACCGAATCGGCAGCTACCCGGTCCGGTCGTCCGCGTTGCCGTCACAGGATGTACGGCCGCCCGCGCTCGAGATCGCCGTGGTTCGTCGGGACAACGGCCCGGACCGCGCGACGATCCATCCGCCCGGACTGACCGGGGTCGCCCGGATGGAGACGTGGTTGTCGACGGACTGCTCGGCCGTGGTTGACCTGGCGGCGTGGCGGTAGGGGCGGGATCGGGGGCGATATACGAGGGTATTTACTCCGGTGCGCCGGCAGGACCGTGTATGGCGTCCCCGCGCGAGTGGATCGGTGCACGCGCGTCGGTGGTTGTGACGCTCCTCGTGGGCGTTCTCTCGGTCGTGACCGGGATCGCCAACATCGGAGCCGGAACCGCCACGACGTTCCAGGTGCTCGGGGTGGCTGTCCCCGGCGTCGTTCGACAGGTGGCCGCTTTCACGGGGACGCTGACCGGGTTCGTCCTGCTCGTGGACGCCGTCGGACTCCGGCGCCGGCTCCGGGTCGCGTGGTACGCCGCGATGATACTGTTTCCGATCACCGCCGCGCAGGGCATCCTCCAGACGTCACAGCTGTCGCTCCCGCTTATCGCCCTCTCGACGCTCGCGATCGTCGTGGTCGGGGTAAACGTCCGGACGTTCGACCGTGCGGCGTCGCTGACAACCGCACAGATCGCGTCGCTGGTGGCGGTGACGGGCGCACAGGCGTACGGGACCGCGGGCGCGTTCGCGCTCAGAGATGAGTTCGACGGCGTCTCGACCCTGCTCGATGCGTTCTATTTTTCGCTCGTCACCGGGAGCACCGTCGGCTACGGCGACGTCACGCCGACCACCGCGGTCGGAAAGCTGTTTGCGCTGTCGGTCCTTCTGGTGACGGTCTCGTCGTTTGCGGCTGTCCTGGGGGTCGTCTTCACCCCACTCATCGAAGCACGGCTATCGAAGGCGCTCGGATACATGACCGAAGAACAACTCGATACCTTGGAAAACCACGTCCTCGTGCTCGGGCACGGGGACCTGACCGAACCGATCCTCGAAGAGATCGCGGCGAAGTCGGAGGTGTTGGTCGTCGTCCCCGACGAGGGCCGCGCCCGG
Organism: uncultured Halobellus sp.; assembly: GCA_964504395.1. GTDB lineage: Archaea > Halobacteriota > Halobacteria > Halobacteriales > Haloferacaceae > Haloquadratum. Next base: position 4,902 of record CAZDEJ010000055.1, read on the forward strand.
CGGCTCTCCGAACGGGGGTACACCGCCCTCACCGACGACCCCAGCGACGAGGAAGCGCAACGCCGTGGCCGGATCGAGGCCGCACGGGCGGTCATCACGGCCACGAGCAACGACGCCGAGGAC
>CAZDEJ010000055.1:5124-13813 GCA_964504395.1 uncultured Halobellus sp.
CCGGATCGAGGCCGCACGGGCGGTCATCACGGCCACGAGCAACGACGCCGAGGACGCGCTCGCGATTCTGACCGCGCGCCAGCTTAATCCGGAGCTCACCATCGTCGCGGCCGCGACCCAACGGGAGAACGTGAAGAAGCTGAAGCGCGCGGGCGCCGACACGGTGATCAGCCCGGCGGTACTGGGTGCACGCTTTCTCGCGGAGTCCGCGCTCGGCGGCGGTGCGGGGGTGGCCGAGCAGGAGTTGCTCGAAAGCGACGTGTCGGAGGCGACCGCCGACGCTGTCGATCCGGGCGACGGGGCGGCCGATGCTGTGGGCGGCGGCGGCGACACGCCGACCACCCCAGGCGAACGGCGGTCCGGCGCCGGGGACTCCTTCGAGTAGGAGGGCGACACTCTGGAGTGACGCTCCCGCTCGCGCGGCACCGCTGTCGGAGCCGGGTATCAGCCCGGGGGTGTTCGGGGCGGAGCTAACGGCAGCACCGCGGTCCGCTCACGCCAGGCGCGCGACCGCGTCCAGCGTGATCGAGATGGCGCGTTCGACGTTGTTCTTCGCCTTTTCGGGGAGTTCGGTGTCGGAGTCGGCACCCTTCTGTGTACCCTCCACGAGGTTGCCGTCGACCGTGCAGATCGCCCCCGCCGAGAGCCCCTTTCGCCGGGCCAGGGAGAACACCGCCGCCGCCTCCATCTCCACGGCGAGCAGTCCCGCAGCCTCCCACGCGTCGACGTAAGCGTCGGTTTCGGCGTAGTACGCGTCGTCGGAGACGATCGGGCCGACGTGGACGTCCTCGCCGTTTGCCTCCGCGCCGTCGACGAGTGCGGAGAGCACGTCGTAGTTGGGGACCGCCGGGACGGTCGCGTCCTCGTAGCGTTTCGAGGTGCCCTCCGCCTTCGCCGCGCCGGTGGCGACGACCATGTCGCCGATCTCGATCCCCGACTGGAGCGCGCCGGTAGTGCCGACCCGGATCAGGGTATCGACCCCGACCGCGGCGAGTTCCTCGACCGCGATCGCGGCGGAGGGGCACCCGATCCCCGTCGAGCAGATCGTGAGCGGGACGCCGTCGTAGGTGGCGTTTACGAGTTTGTACTCCCGGTTCTCCGCGACCGTCTCGACGTCGTCGCACTGCGACGCGATCCGGTCGACGCGACCGGGGTCGCCGGGGATGAGCGCAGTGTCGGTGACGTCGTCGGATTCGACAAGCAGGTGCGGCTGTTTCGCCATACCCGAGGCTCGGGCGAGGCGGGCAAAAACCGCGCGGTCGGCGGGCGAGTTCACAGCACGCTCGTCGCCGCTGGCACCACGACCGCCACGGTACCCCCGAACACGACGACCGACCGGAGCCACTGGCCGCGGACCGCGGTCGCGCGCTCCTCGTAGATCTCCCGGCCGCGTCGCGGGAGCACCAGGTGCGCGAAGAAGGCGTAGATGAAGCCGGCCACGACGAGCGTCGCGAGGAGGTGTGGCAGCACGCTCACCCCGCCGACTCCCGTGACCCCCGGGAGCGGGCCGGCGGAGACCAGATACACCAGGGCATAGAGTGCGCCCGCGGCAGCGCCGGCGACGTGATGGACGGCGAGCGCACTTCGGAACTCGACCGACGACGGTCGGGAGCGAGCGAGCACCGACGCGGCGATGTACGCCGGGGTGAACCCCTCGGTCTGTTTCGACATCGGGAAGTCCATCACGACCGCCGCGAGCACACCGCAGACCCCACACACGGCCACGAACGGCGCGACCGCGCCGGTGGAGGCGCCGCTGGTCGCAACGGCGGGCGCGGAAGCAGGCGCGAGCAACACGGTGGTAGGCCACCGCGAACCCGCAAAACACCATCGGTTCGGCGTGTCAGTGACGAGACTGATTCTGCACGGTGAGACCACAGACGGACTGTCCCGGAACGGCGAAGACATCGGGAATATTTGAATGAATACATACACAATCCCGTCATTGACCGCAGGTGCGGTCGCGTTGAGGACAACACCAGAGGTTCATAACCTCCGAGCGCTCCACTCAAACCGTTTGAAGCAGTATCGTCAGCACCTCATAGAGGACGTATATTATGACGAGCAAAATGACAGCACGGCCAATATTGCCGACTGCATTGTCGGGGAGGTCATTGTGAAGTGCCTCGGGGTCAAGCCCCGAGGCTTCCTGTTTCCACGACGCGCTTTGCAGATTCCGTGAGGGAATCCACAGAGAGCGCAGTCTCCGCAGGCGTGGATTCGGAGTCTCCCACTCCTACTTGATGGCGACGGCGGAGCGTCTGACCCGGCTTGTTTTCGCCGACTAAGCCAGACGCGGATTGTGCCGTCACATCATGCTTGTTTAGGATGGTTCGAGTTAATGGTTTGTGTCACGAGTTGTCGGCTTCATCCACGGGGTCAAGCCCCGTGGCATTCGCCTCGTACCGCTTGTAAATCTCCGCAAGTCCCTGCTGTTCGCCTGATTTCACTGTAGTTCCTGTTCCCTCCTCGAGTATCCCATTACCGAACATCTGTTCTAGTTCCCGATCCTCGCGGTCAAACATCGCCTCCATCTCGTTGTATCCATCAAACCGATTCTTGACCTGAGAGACGTATGACGCGGAACAATCGCACGCCTCCGCGATTTCTTTGTTCGTGGCGCCTGGGTTATCGTGCCACGTGAGCAATATATCACGCTGTAGTTCGGTCTTATCGCTCGATGACATATCGGTGCCAATTTCTGCGAGCCATACAAAAGTTGCGCAGAGCATACCGATACTGTTCAGTAGGGACAGAATCGTCGGGGGAAGTACGGGAAAGTCTTGGAAGTCCCGGCGCTTTCGCCGCCGGTGGCCCCCCGCGCCGACTTCCGGAGCGAACTCCAGTCCCTCTCGGATTTCGACCCGCTGCGGTTTACTCAGTCTTTTTGATATTCGCACGATATCATCCGGATATTGTAAACAACAGCAGGTTGTGAACCGCCGGCCCGAGTCCCACGGCCGCGACGAACCCAAGCAGCAGCCGCGAACGCCTCGGCTCCGCCTCGACGAGGTCGGCAAACAGCCACACCACGAGCGACGCGACTCCGAGTTTGACGAGGACGAACAGCCACCCCGCGCCGATGATGGGCTCGGCGGGGAGGCCGGCGGCGAACTCGATGATGAGTCGCGACAGCGGCGTCCGCTCGCCGAACCCCAGCACGTCGACGCCGACAGCGGTCGAAACCCCGTCGAGGGCGTGTGCGAAGACCACGAACGCGCCGAGGGTCCCGGTCGCCCGGACCGCCGGCAGGGCGCGCGTGAGCCCGGCCCAAGTCACGCCTGCGAGCCCCGCCGCCACAACGACCCCGGCGGCCGGAGCGACCGGGGATAGCGACGCGCCGGCGACGCCAACCCAAACGACGGATCCGAGCGCGAGACACCCTCCGGAGGCGGCGAGGCTGCGCGGGACGGCCGCCCCCTCGACTGCCGCGTCGACCAGCACCCACGTTCCCACGCCGACCGTCCCGACCGCGGCGTAGACCGCGGGTGTGCCGCCGAGCGGCCGGGCCACGTCCGGGAGCGCACCGGCCACGTAGAGCACGTGGATCGCGGACCCGAGCACCATCCACGGCACGAACGCCAACACCCGGGCGGTGGTCACAGCGGGTCGCCGTTGCGCGGCGGCCCACGTCACGGCTCCGGCGGCGACGAGGAGACCGACGAGGTACGGCACGGGCGGCAGGCTGAACCCCTCCGGGAGAATCGCCATACCGTGCGCAGAGAACCCGCGGGCAAAACGGTACCGGAGCCGGGTCGGCGCCGGGACGGACTCGGGTCGGCGTCGGGACGGACCCGCCCCCCGCAACCGGCAACCGTTTTGTTATCCGCGTCTCAATAAGCGTGCATGGACAGATCCGAGTTCGCGTCGCGCATCGACCACACCGTGTTGGGGCCGACCACGACGCCGAGAGACGTCGAGCGCGTGCTCGAGGAGGCCCAAGCCCACGGGATGAACGCGTGCATCCCGCCGTGTTACGTCCCGGAGGCCGCGGCCTCGGCGCCGGACGTGACCCTCGCAACCGTCGTTGGGTTCCCCCACGGCACGCACGCCACGGCCGCAAAGTACGGCGAGGCGGTCGACGCCTGGCAGTCCGGCGCCGACGAGGTGGACGTGGTGTGCAGTATCGGGCGGCTGAAAGCCGGCGACGACGAGGCCGTCCGCGAGGACATCGCGGAAGTGGTCGCGGCGGTCCCGATCCCGGTGAAAGTCATCATAGAGACCGCGCTCCTGACCGACGCCGAGAAACGCCGGGCCTGCGAGGCGGCCGCCGAGGCTGGCGCCGACTTCGTGAAGACGTCGACGGGGTTCGCGGACGGCGGTGCTGTCGTCGACGACGTGGCACTGATGTCGGAGTACCTGCCGGTGAAAGCCAGCGGCGGCATCGGGTCGTTCGAGGCGGCGACAGCGATGCTGGATGCGGGTGCGGAGCGGATCGGGGCCTCCTCTGGCGTCGAGATCGTCGAGGGGTTCCCCGGGTAGCCTACTCCTCGCGCATCTCGCCGAGCCGGTCGACCAAGGTGTCGGTGTCGACATCGGATTCGACATCGACGTCGCCGTCGTGGTCGTGTTCGTGGACGTCGACGGCCTCGGAGTCGTCGTCGTTCTCGGTGGGTTGTGCGTTCTGTTCCGACTCGTCGTAGCTTCCGAATCCCATGGGTATCACTCCCGTTCACTGGCAAAGAAAGGCACGAAGGTGTCTCCGGGGTGCGACCCGGTCGCATGCGGGCGACATGGCCGGGTCCTGTTTTCGACTCATACGGATTATCGTACCGAACTGCCGGTCGTTGCCGGAGACGGAATCGGCGATGACCGGTAATTGACCACAATAATCCGTATCAGAGGAGTTCGGGATCGACCTGTCGGCCGACGAGGAGCAGGCTTCCGACGAGGAGGACGAGCGCCAGCGGCACCAGAAACTGGAACCCGGTGATGATGGTCGCACTGGCCTGGACGCCCACCACGAGCAGGATCGTCGGGCCGCAACACGCCGCCCCCGACAGGAGCGCGGGAATCCCCGCGAGGACGCCCGTCGAGCGCTCCAGCCCGCACGCCGTGGGCTGTATCGTGCCGAGGTAGGTGAGCCCGACGTTCGCGCCCACGAGCACCGACAGCGTCACCGCAACCACGGCGTTGAGCGGCGAGAACAGGTAGGTTACGGGGCCGAGCTCCACGACCGCGATCGCGCCGAACCGAAAGAAGCCCGCGCTGGCGAACGCCCGGGAGAGGTCGTCGATCACCCGGAGCGAGACGCCACCGGCGCCGACCGCGAGGTCACCGACGGTCACGAGGTATACGAGGAGGTACGACAGCGTCGCGGCGACGAATACCAACCGGGAGTCCCGCCGCCGGGCCGCGACCCCGACAGCCGCGCCCGTCCGGTCGAAGAGCCCGCGCCGCGTGGGCCCCGGAGCCGACGTCGAGTGGCTCGAGTCAGTCATAGAGCGCCGTCTCCGGGTAGAAGCCGCTCCAGGCGAACCACATCGCGTCGAACGCGTAGAGCCGTTCGGTGGGAAGCGCCGAGGGGGCGTACGTCCCGCCGGTGCCGTCGACGACCGCCCCGTCCCGGTAGTCGAATCGCCGGTCCTCGGGGTTCCGGAAGACGTACCCGGTGTCGAGTTCGGGGTCGTACGCCGCCACGACCGGCGACCCGGCGAGGTCGCCCTCGAGCAACTTCGCCGATCGGAGGGCGGACATGTCGAACGCGGCCGCCCCCTCGGCGGTCCGGGTCCCGATCACGACGCGCTTGGGTTCGAGCCTGTCGTCCTCGTTGAGCGCGGGGAACATCGGCGACGCGTCGGCGTCGTAGTAGCCGTCCCGGGGATTGTACGTCCCGTAGGGATCCCGAGTGTAGCTCTTCGCGAACCCGGTGTCGAAGGAGAGAACCCGTGTGTCGGGGTGTTTGTCCGTCCACTTCCCCCAGGTCGTCCAGACCAGCCGGAACTCCGACAGCGACTCCGTCCCCGGATCCTCGTTCCACGGCCCCGGGATCGAGGTGGCGAGCACCTGCGGCCACCACGCCTCGGTCCCCCGGTCGTACATGATCAGGTTGTTGTTCACCAGTCGGCCCGAGACCCCGAAGGTGGTGTCGCCGCGCTCGAACCCCATCGCGGTCCCGGTCAGCGGGCAGTAGGTCACGGTGACCGGCGTCCCGTCGACGACGTCGTTACAGATCTCGTGGAGGACCAGGATCTTCTGGGGGTACGCCTTCACCTCGCCGCCACGTTCGAGCCCGAAGACCGGATCACCCGACTCGAACCGGTCGGCCACCGCGTCGGCCGACACGAACGAGGGGTCGTCGATCGACGGGATGCCGTCCTTCGGCGGCCCGCCGGAGACCGCCTCGCTCTCGATCGCGGAAGGGTCCATCGGCAGTGTGAGCCGGGTGTCAGCCGTCGGTGGGGCGGCACCACCCCCTGGCGTTTCGGTCGTCGGTTGCGGTTCCGCGGTCGGTTCGGGGGTGTCGGTCGGGTCACCGTCGGACGCCCCGGTGTCGTCGGACTGTCGACCGCCGAGACAGCCGGCAACCGAGGCGGCACCGACGGCGGCGAGGAGCGCCCGGCGCGACGTAGGTCGTGACATACCACAGTGAACGGAATCCAGCGACAAAAGCCCGCGCTAACCACAGCGTAACCCGGGGGTCGGGTCACACCGCCAGGACACGGCGGTCGGGGCGGGCGGGTATGCAACGGTCCCGAAAGCGATGAGCGGGGTGTCCGACGGTCGTGACGGGGACACGCGGACTGATTGGCGGGCGCTACGGTGCCGACCGGGTCGTCCGGGCGTCCGTTCGCGGCTCGAAGGCGAGCGTCGTCCCCACGCCGGTCGGGGACCCGCCGACTACCGCCTCGACGCGGAGGGTCACGTCGCCGGTGACGCCGCAGCCCCGGCCGACGAACGCGGACCACTCCGTGCCGGGGTCGACCGCGCCCCGGTGGGTTCGCCGGAGGTACGACCGGTACGACTCCGTATCGAGGGCGTCGGCGATCCAGTCGCCAGTGGGGGTGTACCGGAGCCGAACGGTAGTGTCGGTCAGACGTCGTCGCCCTCGGTCGGATCAGTGAGGTGAGTGTTGCCCCAGTCGCGCATCGCCCCGATCACGGGGCGCAGTGACGCCCCCAGGTCCGTGAGCGAGTACTGAACCCGGACGGGTTTCTCGCTGACGAGCGTCCGGTCAACCAGTCCGTTCTCCTCTAAGTCGTCGAGGCTCTCGGAGAGCACCTTGCTCGAGATGCCGTCGACGTGACGTTCGAGTTCGTTGAACCCGCTCGGGCCCCGTTCGAGCAACCGGTGGATGATGACGGGGTGCCACTTCTTCCCGATCAGCGACGACGTGGTCGTGACTGGACACCACTCCTCGCCGGCACACCACACCTCGAGTTGCCCGCCGGCGTCCGTTCCCTCCGGCCCGTCTGACATACTGTACCGGTGCGGCCGTGGAATCATAACTATTGCTTCCGCTCGGTGTCGACCGGATCGCACGGCGGACGCGCGGGGTGTCGCCCGCCCCCGCTCGTACTGTCGGCTATCGTCACGTGACGGCGTTCGGCACCCCGGGTGTCGAACCCCGTCAGGTAGGGATAGTCAACAGTATCAGTACCCGCGAGTGATCAGGTACTCCGAGATCTCGCCGAGGAGCGACCGTGCCTCGTTGTCCGGGAGGACCCCGAGGTGGTCCTTCGCGTTCGCGGCGAGTTCACGCGCCTTCGACTCGGCGTAGTCGATCGAGCCCGCGTCCTCGAGCGCGGCGACGGCGTCGTCGATCTCCGCCTCCGAGACCGCGTCGACGTCGGTCGCGTCCACGAGCCCGTCGACATCGACTCCCTGCTGGCGGGCGTGAAGCGTGATCAACGTCTCCTTGTTCTCCACGAGGTCAGATCCCCGCTGTTTGCCGAGGGTCTCGGAGGGGACCGTGAGGTCGAGCACGTCGTCTTGGATCTGGAACGCCCGCCCGGAGTCGATGCCGTAGCGGTAGACCGCCTCGACGGTCTCGTCGTCGGCGTCCATCAGGGTTGCTGCGGTCGCCGCTGCGGCGCCGTACAGCACGGCGGTCTTCAGCTCAACCATCTCCAGATACTCCTCGGGGAGCACCTCGCTGCGGCGCTCGAACTCGATGTCGAGGGCCTGTCCCTCGCAGATCCGGATACAGGTCGTCGCGAGCCGGCGGACGGCCTCGATCCCGTTTGTCGGGTCAGCGCCGGTCTCCGAAAGCAACTCGAACGCCTTCGCGTAGAGGGTATCGCCCGCGAGGATCGCGGTCTCGGTGTCGTACTCCGTATGAACCGCAGGGACGCCGCGGCGGAGGTCGTCGTCGTCCATGATGTCGTCGTGGATCAGCGTGAACGACTGGATGACCTCGATGCTGGTGGCGGCCGACATCACGTCGATCTCGGCGCCGTCGAGCGCGGGGAACGCGTGATAGTCGACCGAGAGCGGCTCGACATCGGCGAGCGCTTCCGCGGTCAGAAGCGACACCGTCGGTCGGAGCCGCTTGCCGCCGGCCTCCAGCAGGTAGCGGGTGGCCTCGTAGAGCCGGTCGGGCGACTTCATCGGGACGTCGCCGTCGAGCGCCTCGTTGACGAGTTCGCGTCGGCTCTCGACCGCCTCGAGCACCCGCTGTTCCGCCGCGTCCGAGCTCATCTCACTCCACCAGCTGGATGATGTTCCCGTTCCGCGTGACGTGGAGGTC
>CAZDEJ010000056.1:0-13626 GCA_964504395.1 uncultured Halobellus sp.
GAGGACGAACACCAGCGGCGCGAAGAGCCCGAACTGCGCGATCCAGAGCCGGAGTTCCGCGGCTCTGAACACGAACGGCACGTACCGTTGGGTGGCGACGTAGAGACCGAGGAAGCTTACGGACACGGCGGCGACCAAGGCGATCCCACGCCACCTGTCGCGCCGCGACGAGAAAACACGCATCCTCCTTGAGGGAGGTCACAAGCCGTCTTGAGTCTTACTCGTGTGCCCCGGGGACCGACGACGATCCGCCTCAGGTCCCGTCGGCGTAGGCTGACTCCCCGTCGAAGGCGCGTTCGAGGATCCGTTCGAGGTCGTCGGCGCCGGTCGTTCGGGGGTTGCCGGTCAGGCTCCCGTCGTCGAGCGCCTGCTCTGCCAACCGGGCGGCTGCGTCCCGCTCGGCGTCGGTATCAGCCAACGTCGCCGGGATCCGGACCGACTTCCCGAGTCGGCGGACGGCCCTGATCGCCTTCCGCCCCTCGACGTCGGCCGGGTTCGAGCGGTCGACGTTCTCGCCCAAGGCCTCGGCGACATCAACCAGCAATGCGGGTACCTGCGGGAGGTTGTACTCCATCACGTAGGGCAGGATGATCGCGTTCACGAGGCCATGTGGGACGCCAAACGTGGCACCGACTTGATGGGAGATCGCGTGGACGGCGCCGAGTCCCGCACCGTTGAACGCCATTCCGGCCTGCATACTCGCCCGGGCCATCGCAGTGAGCGCCTCGCGGTCGCCATCGCGGTACTCTACGGCGCGCGGCAGGTGGGTGCCTACCTTCTCGATGGCGTCGAGCGCCAGCGCCGACGTCGGACTCTGGGCGTTGATCGAGACGTACGCCTCGATCGCGTGAGTGAGGACGTCCATTCCGGTGGCTGCCTTGACCGGCGCGGGCGCACTCGCGGTTAGCTCCGGATCGACCAACGCGAGCTCCGCGAGGAGCTTTGGATCGCCGATCTCCTCTTTGATATCGGTGTCGCTGTCGGTGACGACCGCCCAGTGGCCGACCTCGCTGCCCGTCCCGGCCGTCGTCGGGGCGTAGATGCTCGGCGGCGGGGCGTTCGGGACGTTCCCCGACCCCGCGAAGTCCAGAATATGACCGTCGTTGGTCGCGACGATACCGGCGGATTTGGCGGTGTCAATCGACGACCCACCGCCGACGGCGACGATCAGGTCACAGTCCGCTGCGTCGTAGGCGTCGGCCGCAGCGTGGACTACCTCGTCGGTCGGGTCCGGTCGGACGCCGGACCAGACCTCGTAGTCCAACCCGGCCGCCGACAGCGACTCGCCGACCGGATCGAGCACGCCCGCCGCGACGACGCCCTCGTCAGTCACCAGGAGCGGGCGCTCGGCCCCGAGGTCTGCGGCATGGCGTCCGAGTTCCGATGCAGCACCCCAGCCGAACAGCATCCGGTTCGGGGCGTTCCAGGATTCAAGTGACTCTGTCATCGTAGATATCTCCGTGCTTCGGGTGGCCGAGCCCTCACGAGTCCCGACCGGCACGCCGTATTCAACGTCACGTCAGTCCACCGTATTACTGTTCAGTCTCATATACGTGGGCAATTAAGTATCGCTCCGGGCCGCCGACGAGTCACGGAGCATCCAGCGGATACATCGGCCGCCGGACGTGATCGTACCTAAACAGCGAGAGGTCGGGACTGCACAACCCCGGGGCAGATACCTCCCTGATGCCGCCGGCGATCGGCTCGAACGCCGCCCGGTAGTGAACGGTGCTTTTGAGAACCAGCACCCGCTTTCGCTCGGGCGTGATCCCGTGGCTTCGGAACGCCTCGGGATCGTACGGCTGCTGGCGGTGGGCGGCGACGATTACGTCGACCCCGTCGATTGCGAGCACCGCCGTCCGTCCGAACGACACCTCGAGCCCGGTCGACATCGGCCCCTGGTTCCGGTATGTCCCGTCGGAGAGGAGGCGGACGTATCCCTCAACCGTGATCGGGTCGCCGTTGTTTTCTGTGTGACCCCCGAGGTCGACCGTGACCCGCTCACCCACTCCTGCATCGGCTGCTGCGTCGACGGCGGCCGGGTCGTAGATGGCGGCGACGGCAGCGTTCTCGACGCCCGCATCGAGCAGTGCTCTGAGGAGCACAGTGCCGTCCTGAGCGCTTCCGCCACCGGGATTGTCCGCGATGTCGGCGAGCACCAGTGGGTCGCTGCGGTCCCACGCCGAGGCCTCGGCGACGGCGTCGTCGACACCCGTGTACGTCCGGTCGAACGCTTGACGCCGGTCCTCGGCGGCCGCCGCAATATCGGTACACGCAGCGGCTGTTTCCTCCGCGACGGACTCGTCAGCCACGCCGACGACGCTGAACCCGGCTTCGGACACGTCAGCGTTGGCAAACCCACCGAACACTGACACGTCGGGGACCGAGCCCGATTCGGCGGCGGCTGCGGCCGAGAGCAGCGACGCCATCGGCTCCGCTGCGGTCTGCAGCGGGGGGAGCGGCGGGAGTACCGGCACGCGGTCGATTACGACCGTCGGGTTCAACTCCCCCCGCAGCGTCGCTGCCGCCGCCCGAGCCGCCGTCTCGCCGGTAGCGCCGATATCGACGTGCGGGTACGTGTCGTACCCGAAGAGACCGTCCGCGCACTCGACCATCCGGTCGGAGACGTTGGCGTGAAGGTCGAGCGTCGCCAGCACCGGCACGTCGTCGCCGGCCGTCGTGCGAACTTCTTCGAGTATGTGGCCGTCGCCGTCGCGGTGGCGCTCGCTCACCATCGCGCCGTGGAGCCCCAGCAAAATCGCATCGGGATCATGGGCGTCGATTCCGTGGAGGATCCGGTCAAGATACGACGAAAACGCGTTGTCGGTGACGACGCCCCCGGGCGTGGCGTTGGCCGCGACTGTCGGGACAACCTCCCAGCCCTCGGCGTCGGCAACCCGAAGAAACCCTCCGATGTCGGTGTTGGTGTCGCGGAACTCCGGAGGGATCTCCTCGTCCGTGTACAGCGAGGTCGACGCAAACTCCTCGCGCCCCGTCGGCAGCGACGAGAACGTGTTCGTCTCGTGTTTGAACCGCGCGATAAGGACAGTTGCACTCATTGATACGGCTCCGCCATCGCATCGAACTCGACAACGACGCTGTCGACCGTGGTGAACGCGTCAGCACCCTCGAGCCCGCCTTCCCGTCCGAGCCCGCTCTCGTTGTTCCCTCCCCACGGGCTCTGCGGCATCGAGACCGGGTAGGTGTTGACCGCGACGAGGCCGTGGTTCAACCGGCGAGCCAGCCGCGTCGCCTCGAGGCTTTCGGTCCAGATGGCGGCCGCGAGCGCGAACGGCGAGTCGTTGGCGACCGCGACTGCCTCGTCGGTCGACGCGACGGGGATGACCGAGAGCACGGGGCCGAAGACCTCCTCGCGCCCGACAGCCATATCCGGAGTGACGCCGTCGAGAACGGTCGGTTGGACGAACGTCCCGTCGGCGAGCGCGGGGTCGTCGGGGACCCCGCCGCCGGTCAGCAGGGTTGCACCCGCATCGGTCGCATCATCGACGTATTCGACTATTTCCTCCCGGGCGGTCTCGGAGATCACAGGTCCCATATCGGTGTCGGGGTCGGACCCCGGGCCGAGAGTGATGCGATCGGCCTTTGCAACCAGCTTCGCCACGAGGTCGTCGTGGACGGACTCGTGGACGAGACACCGGGAAGTCGCGACACAGTTTTGCCCGGCGTTCGAGAAAATACCGGCGACGATCCCCCGGGCGGCGTTCTCGAGGTCGGCGTCGGGGAGCACGATTGCGGGCGACTTCCCACCGAGTTCGACGTCAACCTGAGTAATATGTTCGGCGGCGTCTTCGAGGACGCCGCGCCCGATATCGGTCGACCCGGTGAACGTTATCGCGTCGACGTCGGCATGAGACGTGAACGCCGCACCGACCTCGCTCCCCGGGCCGGGCACGAAGTTCACGACGCCTGCGGGCAGTGTCTCGGTCAGGTATTCGCCGATCCACAGCGTCGTCAGCGGGGCGTGGCTCGGCGGCTTCGCTACTACGGTGTTCCCGGTTGTGAGGGCCGCCGCGATGCCGCGGGTCCCCAGAAGCAACGGGTAGTTCCACGGGATGACGTGTGCGGTGACTCCGTAGGGAGTCCGGCGGGTGTAGTTCAGGCGGGTTTCACTCGTTGGGATCGTGTCGCCGCGGACCTTGTCAGCGGCGCCCGCGTAGAACCGGAACTGCGCGGCAGTCTCGGCGACTTCTCCCGCCGCGGTTTCGAGACACTTACCCGTCTCCTGGGAGAGTAACTCCGCGATGGCGTCGGCGTCGGCTTCGATCCGGTCTGCAACCGCACGAAGTGCCCGTTCGCGGTCGCTCGGGGGGGTTCGTTCCCACCCGTCAGTCGCGTCGCTTGCAGCCGCGACCGCGGCGGCGGCGTCCGAGGAGTCACCGCGCGCGACCCGACCGACGAGGTCGCCCGTCGCTGGGTCGGTGATCGCAATGGTGTCGGCGGTTGATTTCGTTCCGCCGTTGAGTAGCAGGTCGTACGATAACATGGTTTTCCCTCTCGGAGCCACCGCCTAAACCTTACCCGGTGGATGTGTGAGCGTTTATATTCGCTGCGTCGTGCGGGCGATGGTCGCTACGTCTCCCGTAGGCACGTACTCGGCTCCCGGGTCCCACTGATGGGCGAAACGGGTGGGACTGATAATTAGCCGCAAACTCACGGGCGAACTACTATACTCCGACGGCAACGTAGGTGGGTCAATGACCACGCTCTCGGAGTATAACGACGTCCGCGTCGTCTGGACGGATCTCAACGGCGTCGCCCGCGGCATTACCATACCCGGCGAACGGGCCGCGGATGCCTGCGAGGAGGGGGTCGGGTTCGCGAACGGGGTCGCCGAACTGACACTCGAACCCGGACTCCTCGACGACCCCCGGTACGGCGCGGAAGGCGGGGACATGATCGCGGTTCCCGACACCGACTCCGTGCGGCCCGTCGCGTGGGCCGACGACACGGCGGCCGTGTTCGCCGATCTGACCACCGTCGACGGGGAGCGTTTCGACCTCTGTGCCCGCAGCGCGCTCCGCAGCGTACTCGGGGATCTCGAAGACGAGGGGTATCGCGCGATGGCCGGCGTCGAAAGCGAGTTCTCCGTGCTCTCCCCCGACGGCGACGACGGGTGGGAGCCGTACAACGACCGGTGTTCCTACGATCTCAGTGCCGTCGACGCGGCGTCGGGGTTGATCGCCGACTGGACCGACGCAATGGAGAGTGCGGGTCACGATGTTCTCGGGGTGCATCAGGAATCCCAGCCCGGTCAGTACGAGGTGAATCTCGCGTACGACGACGCGCTGACGACCGCCGACGGTATCTGCTTTTTTCGACACATGCTCAAGTCGGTCACCCGGACACACGGGCACAAAGCGTCCCTGATGCCGCGCCCCTACGCCGGGGAGGACGCGAACGGACTCCACTTTCACCTCTCGCTGTGGGATCCGGAGGCCTCGAAAAACGTCTTCAGGAGCGACGATGACGACATCACCTTCCCGGCCGGGAAACACCCCGCGGGCGGATCGGGACTCTCGGCGACCGGCCGTCACTTCGTCGGCGGCCTGCTCGATCACATGAAAGCACTGACCGCGATCTGTGCGCCGACGGTCAACTCCTACAAGCGGCTGTTGCCCGGAATCTGGGCCCCGGTTAACATCGCGTGGGGTCCCGACAATCGGTCGACGGTACTGCGGCTCCCGCCGGAGTTGGGGTCGGCCACGCGGATCGAACACCGAGTGCCGGACTCGGCGTGCAACCCATACCTCGGGATGGCGGCGTCGCTGGCGGCGGGACTGGATGGCATCCGAAACGAAACCGACCCGGGCGAACCCACGACGGCGAACGCGTACGAGGAGTCCTACGAGCGACTGCCCCGAACACTGTGGTCCGCGCTGGAACGTCTCGAGGGCGACGACGTGCTAACGGAGGCACTGGGTCCTGCACTTGTCGGGTCGTTTATCAGGCTCAAACGCGACGAGTTCGACCGTTCGATGGATCACGTGTCGGGGTGGGAACGCGACGAGTATTTTGACGAGTTTTAGTTCCGCCGCCGCCGCGCCGCGCCATGTGCCTCCGGCGTCGACCGGTCGAGCATCGGGGCGATGGCTTGGAGGATCTTCGCCTCCGACCGCCGGAGGTGTTCGCCGACCGTCGACGTGTTGGCGTCGTCGAGCGCCGCCAGGTCCTCGATGTTGCACGACCGCGGCGAGTCGTAGTACCCCTCCTCGATCGCTCTGGAAAGTACCTCGAGCTGGCGGGGCGAGAGGTTCTGTACCGCCTGTTTGACCCCAGTAAGGTCGGTCAGCAGCGCGTCGAGATCGGGCGAACGCAGGGAGTCGACGTCAACCGACCCGATTGCTTGGAGTTCGTCGTGGGCTGTGCTGACCTGTTCGTGGCTCGACGCGAGCACGCTCCAGTGTTCTCGACCGTTGGCGACTGTCGCGGGGATCGTCGGGAAGCAGCCGTTCCGGAGTAACACGTTCAATACCGGTTCGGTGTCCGTGTCGTAGTCGCCCGCCAAACTGACGAACGCCTTCCGGCGCGTCTCGTCGTATGTCACGAGCTGGCTCGAGTTCATCACCGGGTGTGATTCGAGCCACTCGACCAGTCCGTCGGGTCGAGCCTCGTCGACACCGGCGGTCTCGATCATCGTAATACTGGTCCCGGCGATCCGGTAGGAATAGATGATCGTCGCCCGGACGTTCGGGTACGATTCCGCCAGGTCCGCGGTCCAGCACCCGTGGTGTCTGATACTGAACGTGTATTCGAGCATCCTGTCGGTGAACATATGATTGGATTACACATAGGTACATATGTGTATCGGCGGGCACGTATCGCAGTTGCGGAGATCGTATACTCCTTGTGATGGCAGGAGATTCCCGACGGATGTCACCCCTGATCGTCGACCGCCCGATACTCGACGATTGCTGCCCCGATCACGAGCAGGATCGAGACGTAGAATATGAGCGACGCCACGGCGGGCACGACCGGCGTGAACCCTTGAGTCATCCGCCCGTGGATCCACGTGGTGATCGTGCTCTGCGGGCCCGAGAGGTACGACACGATATAGTAGTTGTTCCACGACAGCACGAACGCGAAGATGGCGCCGGAGACCACGCCGTCGGCAACTAACGGTAGGAGCACCCTTCGGTACAGTGTGAGAGTATCGGCGCCGAGGTCCCGGGCGGCCTCCTCGATGTTCGGATCGATTCCAAGCGCGGTGATGGAGACGACGAACATGACAATCGGGGAGATCCAGACGAGTTCACCAACGATCGAGGGGACGATCCCGTAGCCGAACCCGATCTGACTGGCCCACATCGACATCCCGAGTCCGAGCAGGATGAGCGGAAAGAAGATGGGGAGTAACGCGATCAGTTTGAACGTCTCACGGTACGGGAATTCGTATCGGGTGTACGCGAGCGCCGCCGCCGTTCCGATGATCGTACTCAGGATGGTGACGGGAATCGAGATCGACAGCGTGTTCGTGAACGCTCGTCGGATGCTACCGGAGGTGAGCGCCGCGTCGTACCACCCGAGTGTGAACTGGTAGTCGACGATCGAAAAGAACCGTCCGTCGTAGAACGACGCGATCACGAGGCTCACGAGCGGCGTTATCAGGAACAGCGCGACGAGCGCGACGTAGCCGTACCAGACCCAGTCCGGAGAGCGCCCACCCAGGCCTGCCGTGTGTGTCGACATACTCACTCCCCCCGTTCGGCGATCTCACGGAGATCGATCGTTCGCAGGATGACGATACCGGACACTACGGTGATGACGAGCAGTCCAACCGCCTGCGTCGATCCCAGCGGCCAGTTCTGCGAGTATCCGAACGAATACTGGATATTGCTCGCGAGCGTAAATATCGATCCTCCGCCGAGTATTGCCGCTTCGACGTTCGCGCCCAAGCTCAACACGAACACGAACAACGATCCGATCACGATCCCGGGTTTGCTCAGGGGAAGCAGGATCCGCCGGAACAGCGTGTAGTTGCTCGCGCCGAGATCCTTTGCGGCCTCGATCGTCGTGTCTTCGATACTGAGAAGCGAGAGATAGATCGGGAACAGCATAAACGGCAGGTAGATGTACGTCGTCCCCAGGATGATCGTCGAGCGTTGGTACATCAACGACGCGTACTGTTCAACGCCGAACACGGTAACGATACTCTCGAGGACGCCGTTCCGGACGAGAAACAATGCCCACCCGAACACTCGGATGTTCACGCTGGTGAACAGCGGGATTATCAGGAGCATCAGAAAGACTAGCTTGTATCGGGTGATCCGGTTCGAAAGGGCGTAGGCGGCTGGATACGACACGACCAGCGTAAGCGCGGTCGTGGTGATGCTCACCGCGAC
The DNA here is from genome assembly GCA_964504395.1 of uncultured Halobellus sp. Classification (GTDB taxonomy): domain Archaea; phylum Halobacteriota; class Halobacteria; order Halobacteriales; family Haloferacaceae; genus Haloquadratum. The sequence goes on from CAZDEJ010000056.1 coordinate 8,361, forward strand.
GGTGTTGACCAGAACGTCTCCGTAGACACCCTCACCCGAGATCATTCCGCCGATGACCTCCTCGTAGGTTGCGATCGACCACGCAAGCGGGTTCGCCACGATGCTGTTGCCCGTCTGGAACGAGAAGACGACGATCGCAACCATCGGCCCGACAAACATCAACAAAAGCAGGAGGCCCATCGGAAGCAGAAGGATTCCCGGCGGGGTAAACAGCCGAGTGAGCCTGTTCTCGGAGGCGCCGGATCGGGTCAATCGGGTTCGAAGCCGCTGTAGGGTAGACATTAGGATTACTCCGGCACCAGAATGGATTTCGAGGCGTCCCACTGGAGGTACGCCGTATCGTTCTTGTCGATACCAGTCGCTCTGAACGCATCGACCGGCATCTCCGCGACGTACTCCTCGTCGTCGCCGGGTGGCTGACACTCGACCAGTACCGTGTTCCCCCGAACGAGGACGTTCTCGACCACGACCTCGAGCCCGAGATCCTCGGTGAGTTCGGTCCCAACGGCCGTGTCGTCGTAGCGAACGACGATATGAGACGGTGTATCACGGCCGTGTTCGTACGGTACCGTCGTCGTCCGGTCAAGAGCCGCGGCGTGGACCTCGTAGCTACCGTCGTGTTCGGTCGCTCCGTCGAGCTTGAACGCGTTCGCGTCACCCATGAACTCGGCGATGAACTTGGTGTTAGGCGCCCGGTAGATGTCCTCAGGCGAGCCTGTCTGTATGATGTTGCCGTTTTCGAGAACGAACAGCTTGTCACTCATCAACAGCGCCGACTCGAGCGAGTGGGTGACATAGATGAACGTCATCCCCAACTCCTCGTTGAGGTCCGCCAGTTCGCGCTGGAGCCGCTTGCGGAGCACGTAGTCCAGCGACGCCAGCGGTTCGTCGAGCAGAAGAATGTCCGGTTCGTACGCAAGCGATCGTGCTAAGGCGACGCGTTGTTTCTGGCCGCCGGAGAGTTCAGTTGCTTTCTTGTCGGCGTGGACGCCCGGGTCGAGCCGAACCTGCTGGAGGAGATCTTCGACGCGATCGCCGAGCTCGGATCCGTTGTTCCGCATGGGGAACTCTATGTTCTCCCTGACAGTCATGTGTGGAAACAACGCCCACGACTGGAATACCAGGCTCGTCGGCCGGTTCTGCGGTTCGGCGTTCGTGATATCTATTCCATTGAGTTCGATCCGCCCGGCAGTGGGCTCTTGATGTCCCGCAAGCATCCTGAGTAACGTCGTTTTTCCACACCCGCTGGGGCCGACGATGGTGGCGAACTCGCCGGTTTCGATCCGAAGGTCGACATCGTTGACAGCGACGAGCGACCCGTATTCCGCCCTGAGGTTGGTTGATTGTAGCATTTGAAGATAGTCCGGCCGTCCCGCGCGTCTCAGATCCGCGATTTCGCTTCCCGCCAGATCGGTTCGAACTTGTCGAGATCCGGAATCCCGGTGTAGAAAGCCGAATTATCGACGATGTCCGGCACCTCGTCGACGCGAAGTACCTCCCGCTGTTCGTCGTTGAGCTCGTCGATGGCCGTCTGGTGTGGGACGACGTTCGTCCCGCCGGACGTCGGCCACATCAGGTTCTGCGCGGTTTCGCCCTGCTGCATGTACGCGAGGTAGTTGTCGGAGACGGTCGGTTGGTCGCCTTTCAACATACACGTCGTTTCGACCCAGATGACGCCGCCCTCATCGGGGACATGCGCCTCGAATTTGAGGTCGCCACCCCGCCGAAGGGTGCCGTTGATCCAGCTACCCGAAATGAAGCCGATGTCGATTTCGCCGGACTTCATCGCCTGGTTCATCGACGCGAAATCGGGCAGGAGCGTGGAAGCGTTGTCGAACAGGTCGAAAGTCGCCTGCCGGACCTGTTCGAGTTCGTCGTCGGTGTGTTCCTTGTAGGGATCGATTCCCTCGCGCAGCATGATGATCTGGACCCCCCAGAACATCAGATCGTAGACGCCGACGTCGTAACCGTCCATCCACGCGGCGTCGTAGGTTTGATAATCCGACTCGTCGACGGTGTCTTTGTTCACCACGAAGGACGCCCACCCGAACCGCTGCGGGGCGCCGTACATCGTCCCGTTGACGTCGAAGGAGTAGTCCTCCTCATCGAGGAACGCGAAGGCGTAATCCTCGTCTTTTGTGAACATATCGATGTACTTGTCAAACGTGTACGGCTCCCACGCCTCGTAGTCCATCGGCCGAATCAGCCCTGCCTCCGCGAGATCCGGAAGCCACGCCATATCGAACGTCGCTTGGTGGAACTGCTGCCACTCGCCGGACTCGAGCCGATTGAACGCCTTGGGGTTTGAGGTAAACAGGTCCAGTTGTGTGTCGGCATCGAACTCGTTTCGGAACGGATCCTGAACGTTGGAGGCGTCGTACCCCGTCCATGTGAGATGGTTAACCGTCTCGCCCGTCTCGTCCTCCTCACTAGGTTCGTACAACCCCCCGTCCGGAGCCGCCGGAACCTCGGCAAGTTCCCGATCGTACCACGGTGCGTCACCGCTTCCACCGCCTCCGCCGTCGCCGCCGGTACACCCCGCAATCGCTGCCAGCCCGGCTGTCGCCGTGGCTGCCTTCATGTACTCCCGTCGAGTGAACGGAATTTCTCGTGACATCGTTATTCTCCCACATGTGACCCGCGACGACGCTTTGCCCCCGCGGACACTATGGTATGCCGTAACATCTCGAGGAACGAGGTATTATTATTATGCCATCAACTGACGGTCGTTTATGTTAGACCGGACCCGAGGCCGCTGATTAGCAGCGGATTGGCCGCTGTCTGGAGATTTCCTACCAAATAATCATAGAATACGCAAAATAACGGTAAGGGTAGCAATTATGTACTCATACAGTGTGTGGATCGACGGTTCGGCCGGCAGTCGGCGGCGGCCGCACGACTACACTGCGGGTTCGACACCGGTAAACTCGAAGCGCGCGCCGCCGCGTTCGGCGTCGGTGACGGCGACCTCCCACCCGTGGGCGGCCGCGATGTCCTGGACGATCGTGAGCCCGAACCCGCTGCTCTCGTCGGTTGTCGAATACCCCGCCTCGAAGATGCTCTCGCGGTCCGTCTCCGCGATCCCCGGGCCGTCGTCCTCGACGTAGAACCCGGTATCGCCGGCCGCTCCGACGCGGACACTCACGTCGCCGGCGTGCTCGATCGAGTTCCGGAACAGGTTCTCGAGCACGCTCTGGAGCCGGTGGGGGTCGGCGTGGACGGTGACGTCGTCGACGACGTCGAGGTCGGCACCCTCGGTCTCCGTGTTCTGCCAGCTCTCCTCGGCGGCGCGCCGGATGGAGACCGGCTCGGTCTCGTCGACGATCCGTCCCTGCCTGGCGAGTGTGAGCGTGTCCGTAATGATCTCGTTCATCCGCCTGAGGGAGTCGCGGACGGGCCGGATGTGGTCGCTGTCGGACTCGTCGGCGATCAGCTCGAGGTGACCCTGTGCGACGTTGAGCGGGTTCCGGAGGTCGTGGCTGACGATGCTCGCGAACTCGTCGAGGCGGTCGACCTCCCGACGGAGCTGTCGTTCGTTGGCCTTTGCTTCGGTGATGTCGGAGATGATTCCGATGTGGTACGGCGTGTCGTCGATCCGAACCTGGGTGGTGGTGGTCTCGGTGGGGATCCGCTCGCCGGTGTCGAACCGTTCGTGGGTTGTCTCGTGGACGCGCGTCTCGCCGAGATCGTACGAGTCCCAGTATGCCGCGAAACGGTCGCGGTCGAACTCGGGGTTGACGTCGCAGATATGCCTGCCGATCAGCTCCGTGCGGGTCGTCCCGAGGAGGTCCGCGTACTGTTCGTTGGCGTACTGGATCCGCCCCGTCTCGTCGTACCTCGCGACGCCGACTCCGAGGTGTTCGATCCCGTGCTCCAGCGTCGCGCGCTCCTGTTCGCGGTCCTTCCGGTCGGTGACGTCCTCCTGGAACCCCACGTAGTTTTCCACGGTCCCCTCGCTGTCGGCCAGCGGTGCGATGGTGACCCGGTTCCAGAACTCCGTGCCGTCGGCTCGGCGGTTCCGGAGCTCGACGGTCACGGGCTCGGCGTTATCGATGGCGTCTCGTATCGCCGCCACGGGCTCCTCGCGGGTGGTGTCGCCCTGGAGAAACCGGCAGTCCTCCCCGATTGCCGCCTCGGGATCGTAGCCGGTGAGTTCCTCGAAGTGCTCGTTGATGTAGATCAGGGGGTTGTCCTCGCCGCCCGACTCCGCGATGGAGATCCCGATCGGGGCCTCGTCGAGCAGGCGGGTTTTCAGCCGGAGTTCGGCCTGACGCTCCCGGCGGTCGGTGAAGTCGCGTACCGTGCAGACGAGGTCGCCGCGGTCGGTCGCCGAGATGGCGTGATCCTCCGGGAACGTGGTCCCGTCCGCCCGGAGTCCGGTGGTTTCACCGCGCCAGTAACCCCGGTCCGCGACGAGCGGTAGAACCTCACTCCGGACGGCCTCGACCGCGTCGTCCGGGTAAGTGAGCGTCCAGTGCTCGCCGATCATCTCGTCGGGGTCGTAGCCGTACAGGTCGGCGTACGCCTCGTTGACGTAGATGAACTGCCCTTCGGGGTCGAGGATGCTGATCCCCTCGCGGGTGGTCTCGATTGCCGTGAGTTGGCGGGTTCGAGCCTGTTCGGCGCGGGTGCGTTCGACGGCGTTGCGGATCCGGTTTGCGAGGAGTTCGTACTGCTCGGTGTCGGACCCCTTCCGGAGGTAGTCGGTGACTCCCGCGGAGATGGCGTCGCTTGCGACCGCCTCGGAGCCCCGGCCCGTGAACAGAATAAACGGGAGTTCCGGGTGCGCCTCGCGGACGGCTTCGAGGAGTTCGATACCGTCCGTTCCGGCCATCTCGTAGTCGGAGACGACGCAGTCGACCGTCCCCTCCCTGATCCGCTCGAGCGCCTCGTCGGCGCTGGTGGTGGTTTCGACGGCGATCACGTCGGCTTCCCGGGCGAGAAACGTCGCGGTCAGATCCGCGACATCGGGCTCGTCGTCGACGTGGAGCACCCGAATCGGTGCAGTCATGTGAGACGGGTTGGCTCCCTCGAATCAAATCGGTTATGATGCAGGGTACGTGCGGGTACAGCCGTGATAGCTCGTCTCGCACAAGGGTTATCCATCCGGGCGGGTTCAGTACAGGTGCAATGGCAAACGGCACTGTGGACTTCTTCAACGACACGGGCGGTTACGGTTTCATCGAGACAGAGGACGCTGACGAGGACGTGTTCTTCCACATGGAGGACATCGGCGGTCCCGACCTCGAAGAGGGGCAGGAAGTCG
>CAZDEJ010000057.1:0-13611 GCA_964504395.1 uncultured Halobellus sp.
AACGGTGTGAGTGCTCGCTGTGGGAGCTTTACCGGGCGCTGTGGGTGCTCGGACGGGAATCCTAAGCGTCAAAATACACTGCGTCGCGAACGCCGGAGCCGCCCTCCGGCTTAGAACAGGCCGCTGATGTTGCCGTCCTCGTCGATGTCCATCCCGGCCGCGGCAGGTTCGGCGGGCAGGCCGGGCATGTCCAGCACGTCACCCGTCAGCGCGACCAGGAAGCCCGCACCCGCGGAGGGATAGAGCTCGCGTACGTCGAGTTCCCACCCCGAGGGCGCGCCTTTCTTCGAGGCGTCGTCGCTCAGCGAGTGGAACGTCTTCGAGAGACACACCGGCATGTCGCCGAAGCCGAGTTCTTCCATCCGCGCGATGTCGTCCTCGGCACTGCCGACGTAATTGACGCTTTCGGCGCCGTACACCTCGGTCGCGACCGTCTCGATCTTCTCCTTTATCGAGTCCTCGTCGGCGTAGAGGTGATCGAAGTCGTCCTCGTCGGCCTCGTCGGCCGCCTCGATCACGTTCTCGGCGAGGTCGACGCCGCCCTCGCTGCCCTCCGCGAAGACGGTGGATTCGGCGATCCGGACGCCGAGGTCGTCGCGGCAGTGGTCGAGGACGGTCTGGACCTCCTCGTCGGTGTCGTCGGGGAAGCGGTTCAGGGCGACCACGACCGGAACACCGAACTTCTGGAGGTTTGCGACGTGTTTGTCGAGGTTCTCGAAGCCGGCTTCGAGCTCGTCGACGCCGGCCTCCTGGACCGCGTCGAGGTCGGCGGGCCACATATCCATGCCGTGGTACTTGAGCGCGCGCACGGTCGAGACGAGCACGACCGCGTTCGGGGTCATATCGCCCAGCCGGCAGACGATGTTCATGAACTTCTCGGCGCCGAGATCGGAGCCGAACCCGGCCTCGGTGACCAGGTAATCGCCCATCCCGAACGCCGTCTTGTCGGCGATCAGGGAGTTGGTACCGTGGGCGATGTTGGCGAACGGGCCGCCGTGGACGAACGCGGGGGTCCCCTCGATCGTCTGGACGAGGTTAGGCTTGATCGCGTCCTTCAACAGCATCGTGACCGGCCCCGTGGCGTCGATGTCGTCGACGGTGATCACGTCGCCGTCGGTGTTGTACGCGACGATGATCCGGGCGACGCGTTCTTTCAGATCGCCGAGATCCTCGGCGAGACACAGAACGGCCATCAGTTCGGAGGCCGCGGTCAGGAGGAAGCGGTCCTCACGGGCCGTGCCGCCGCTCGTGCCGCCGAGCCCGATCACGATGTCGCGGAGCGCCCGGTCGTTCATGTCCAGCGAGCGCGGCCACGAGACGTCGTTGACGTCGATGTCGAACTCGTCGCTCTGGGAGATCTTCGCGTCGAGCATCGCCGCGATGAGGTTGTGTGCGGAGGTGAGCGCGTGGAGGTCGCCCGTGAAGTGGAGGTTGATGTCCTCCATCGGGAGCACTTGGGAGTAGCCGCCGCCCGCGGCGCCGCCCTTCACGCCGAATACCGGGCCGAGCGAGGGCTCCCGGATCGCGATCATGGCGTCCTCGCCGACGTGGTTGAGCGTCTGGCCGAGTCCGACCGTAGTGACGGTCTTGCCCTCGCCCATCGGTGTCGGTGTCATCCCCGTTACGAGAATGAGGTTCCCCGGCTTGTTCTCGGCGTTGTCGCGGAGCCGTGTTACGGCGTCGTGGCTCAGTTTGGCCTTGTGGTCACCGAACAGTTCCAGATCCTCCCCTCCGATCCCCCATGAGTCGAGAACGTCCGTGATGTGTTCTTTGTCCGCCGATTTCGCGATCTCGTAGTCCGTCGGGAATCCGCCGTCGTCTGACATTATACATGTGGGTCCCCTGGGGCGTCACCTAAGGGTATCGGAGTAGCGCGCGAAACCCGGGGAGACGTATCAGCCATCCGAATGGACGTGTTTCCCGGATCGGGGGCGCGTGGTCGTGCAAACGGGTGCGACAGTGCCACCATTGGTGTCGATGGCGGCGCGGTCACCGAGGTTCCGCCTCGGTGCCGGGCCGTCCCCGATACCTTAATCAGGCGACCAACGCCGAATACGGCGTATGGATTACCACGAGGCCGCCGACTATCTCACCTCGTTCCAACAGCGCCGGCCGAAACTCGGGATCGACACGACGGCCCGGATGTTGTCGCACCTCGGCGATCCCCACCTCGACGTCGACTGTGTACAGATCGCGGGGTCGAACGGCAAAGGCAGCACCGCGCGCATGCTCGACGGCGTCCTCAGGAACGCCGGGGTGAGCGTCGGGCTGTTCACCTCCCCCGGGCTGAACGACTTCCGCGAGCAGGTTCGCGTCGACGGACGCAAGATCCCGAAGTCACGTCTGAGCCGGTACGCCGAGGAGATCGCTCCCTGTATCGACCGGCTCCGCGGGGACGACGACGAGCCGACCCACTTCGAGGTGCTGACCGCGGTCGCGCTCCGGCATTTCAGCGAGGCCGACGTCGATGTCGCGATTCTGGAAGTCGGGATCGGCGGCCGGTACGACGCCACGAGCGCGGTCGATCCGGTCGCCAGCGCGGTCACGAGCGTCAGCCTCGAGCACACCGAGCTCCTCGGCGACACTGTCGAGGAGATCGCCCGCGACAAGGCCCAGGTTGCCTCGGAGGACGCGCCGCTCGTGACCGGCGCCGACGGCGACGCCCTGGCGGCGATCCGGGCGATCACGGACGTCGTCACCGTCGGCCCCGACGACGCCGACCCTGATGTCGTCGCGAGCGAGACCGGAATGCGGTCGCCGGTCGAAAGCGAGGTGTCGATCAGCGGATCGGGGTTGTCGGTCGACGCCAACCTCCCGCTTTTGGGCGCCCATCAGGCCACCAACGCGGGCGTAGCGGCGGCGCTTGCCCGCCAAGTCGCAGACGTCGGCCCCGACGCGGTCGCCGCGGGGCTCCGGTCTATCACGTGGCCGGGGCGGTTCGAGATCATGGATCGGGAGCCGATGACCGTCCTCGACGGATCCCACAACCCCGGGGCGGCGGCCACGATCGCCGACCTCGTGGAGCGGTACGACTACGACGACCTCCACCTCGTGTTCGCGGCGATGTCCGACAAGGACTACGAGCGGATGGTCGAGTCGTACCCGGACATCGCGGCGGCGTACGTCACCCGGCCGGACCTCGACCGCGCGGCGGACCCGGAGGTCCTGGGCGACGCGCTCTCGGCGCACGCCGGAACTGTCGAGACCATCCCGTCGGTCCCCGAGGCGACCGAGCGCGCGATCGCCGCGGCCGACCCCGACGACTTCGTGCTCGTCACCGGTTCGCTGTACGCCGTTGCGGAGGCCCGCGACCGGTGGAGCCGGCTGCTCGTTCCCGTCGCCCGCACCCGGGCGGGTCATGCCGGGAACTCCCTCGTCGGTGCCGCGTTCGGCGCCGACGCCGCAACGGGAGCCAGTACCGCCGGTCCGGAGCGACCCGAGCGCGACGACCCCGTGGGAGGAGACGACGTGGACCGCCGGCTCTTTCGGACCCTACTTCGACCCGATCAGGCCGAGCGCGTGGCCGAACGCCTGTCGTCGATCGGCGGGCAGTGTCACCGCTCGGACGCCGGCAGCCCCGAAAAGCTGGTCGCAACGGTACTCGCGGGCACGACCACGCAGTTCCGCGAACTCGCACGGACACTGTCGGCCGAGGGGCTGGGGCTCGGCCGTGTGGCGGCCCAACTCGAAGCCCGGCTCGATCCCGACAACCGGACCGCGGGGGTAGGGCTCGACCCGATCGCCAACGACGGAGCCGCGGTGATGGGGATCCTCAACGTCACCCCCGACAGCTTCTACGACGGCGGGGAGTACGAGGCCGTCGAGGCTGCGGTCGACCGCGCGGAAGCGATGCTCGAGACGGGTGCCGACATCGTCGACGTCGGCGGCGAGAGCACCCGCCCGGGGGCGGAACCGGTCCCGACCGACGTCGAGATCGACCGGGTCGTCCCGGTGATCGAGCGCCTCGCCGACCTCGAGGTGCCGATCTCGGTGGACACCCGGAAGGCCGCTGTCGCCGACGCTGCCTTGGCTGCGGGCGCGGACATCGTCAACGACGTCTCGGAGTTGGCAGACCCGGCGATGCCCGAGGTGGTCGCCGAGCACGACGCGTCCCTCATCCTGATGCACAGCCACTCGGTCCCGGTCGATCCCGACACCAACCCGGTGTACGACGACGTGGTCGAGGACGTTCTCGACGAACTGACGGAGCAGGTTCTCCGGGCCGAGCGCGCGGGCGTCGACCGCGACCGCATCGTGATCGATCCCGGGTGTGGGTTCGGGAAGACGGCTGCGGAGTCCTACGACCTGATCGACCGCGCCGGGGAGTTCGCGGCGCTCGGGTGTCCGGTGATGGTCGGCCACTCCCGAAAGTCGATGTTCGAGGGCGCAGACGTCGCCGACGACGATCGGCTGACGCCCACGGTCGCCGCGACCGCGATCGCCGCCGACCGGGGCGCCGATCTGGTTAGGGTCCACGACGTCGCCGAGAACGTGGCCGCGATCAGGGCCGCAACGGGACGACTCCAGCTTGACGGCTGATCCGGGTTGTCGTCCCCGCGCCCCGCGCGCAGCCGGTGACGGCCGGCAGTTGACGCGGACGGCCCCTGCTCCGCGCTACGAGTACGAGTGTTTGAACTCCCAGTGGTACCGGCACCCGTTGCACGTCGCCCACTCGACGACGTCGAAGGACTCGGGGTGGCGCTGCCCGTAGATCATCTCGCTGCGGCAGGTAGGGCAGGTCAGTTCTTTGAGTTCTAAGTCCGTAAACTCCTGATACCCGAACTCAGCGACACAGTGCGGGCAGTCGATATCGTCGTGAGCGTGACGTTGCTGGATGTCGCCGCCGCACCGCGGGCACTCGAAGATCGCCGGCGGTCGACTCGCCCACCCCTCCGACCCGTCGTGGGTGGTGGTTGCGGTGTCCACCGCCGACAGCCGGAACTTGTTCGGACCGTCACCCCGACGAAGCGGCCTCACGATCCCCGCAGCGACCCGTCTTGTGAGATTGAGTATACGTCGTGTTAGGCCGTCCATAAACGCATATGGGATCTGTAAGCTATAAATCACGCGGCGGTGTGTGTCGGGACCGGGCAGTCGACAGGTTTTCCCCGTGACTGCCCCGAAGCAATGGTATGATTCACCAGGCCACCGTGGTGATCACTGCGGTGGCGCAGGTCGGCGACCTCTCTGTGCTTTTCGACCTATCCGGGCCGGTGTACGCCGGACTCTCGTTTCTGTCGATCCTGGCGGCCGCTGCGGGCCTACTGTATACACGTACGGAGGTCGCCAACCGGGCGGTCGACCGCGCGGTTCAGGGGTTGCCGCTCGCGGCCGTGTACGGGATCATTCCGTTCGCTGCCGTGCTGTTCGTCGGCGGTTACATCCTGTCACAGAGCGCCCGTGTTGGCGTGACGAACCGGGCCATCGTTGTGGTGCTAGGTGCTGCTGTGTTGGTCTCCATTGTGACGCTCGCCGGACTCGGATATCTCGTCGTCGGCGCGTACACCACTGAACTGGAGGGCCAGCGGCGGGTCTGGACCGGGGCGGTCGCTGGGGCGGTGCTCAGCGCGCTCCCGTGGCTCGTCCTCCCGACGGTACCCGCGCTGGTGGCGTGGGTGATTGTCGCCGCGGTGGGGCTCGGTGGAACGACCCAACGGTGGATCCACGGCGAGCGGACAGTCGAGACGGAAGCGCGCGATTAGGTCCTGCGACGGGTGGAATAGATACCTCCCGCTCGAACCCGTCCACGGACGGTACAGCAGCGAGGAGGTATGTCTCCGGTGGAGTTCTACACATAAGCAAGGCGAGTGCCTCGGGGTCGTTCGGAAGTCGAAGATCTCCGTGATGACGAAAGACTGCGTCTTTCGAACCACTTCGGGTGGCGGAGACGAACGGATGTACGTGGTCGGGTGTGATGGGGAGTCGTTCGAGGGACTCCATCTCTCGAATCACTTGACCCCGAGCGGTTGACTGTGGGTATCGGGTCTACGGACGGGGAGTGCCGGAAGCCGGCATCCCGTTCCAGCCCCACCTGACGACGGATTCGTTGCCGGCCACCGCTTGTCTGATCGCCACCACGCACCGAGGCAAAGACTCATGCGCTTCGGCTGTTTGTGTGATGTATGGCGGCTGTGTTTCTACAGTCTATCGGTGGCGGCGGGCTGACCGGCTCCGTGGCGCAGGTCGCCGCGGTCGCCGGAACGCTCGTGTTGGCACTGATCATCGTCGGTCTCGTGTCGGTCGCGTACAAGCATCTCCGAGGCGACGGCATCGAGTGGCCTGACGACAAGCGCGAGAGCAGCGACGGCGAGGTAGCCAGAGGCGGATCCGACGACGAGTGGGACTACTACTGATACTATCCGGTATAAATACGTAAGGATTTTCGACACCCCGGGGTATCGAAATACGTCACGCGACGGTGGCCGACAGTATGACCCGCTGTGGCCTCGTCCGGTGTGACAACTGACGTCGTCACACAGGGGTAGATAGGTGTCTCGCATCCTGTAGTGACTACGCAGTTCCGACGGCACTGGGCACTTCCGCCCGGATAAAAGGTGGTCAGTCGAACGAGGCGATGCGTCGCGGTTGAACCCGAGGCGTGGACGGTCAGTCGCCGCTGACTGTGTCGTCGCTGTCGATGTCAGTGACCACGTCGCCGCCGGTAGTCACGATTTCGACGTCGTCCGCCTCGGTGATATCCTGGATCCGGTCGGCGAACTCCTCCGATTCAAGGATCTGATACTCGTTACTCAGCCCGAGGTAGACGGTGTAACACATCAGACACAGGATCACCGCGAACGGGAGCCCGGTCGTGATGGCCGCCGTCTGGAGCGCGCCGAGACCACCGGCCGACAGTAGGATCGCCGCGACCGCGCCCTCGGTGACCGCCCAGAAGATACGCTGGGCTTTCGGCACGTCGTGTTTGCCGCCGGAGGTCAGGTGGTCAATCACCAGAGAACCCGAGTCCGACGACGTGACGAAGAACGTGATGATGAGCAGCGTCGCCAGCGAGGCCGTAATGGCTCCGAGCGGGTACTGCTGCAGCATCACGAACATTCCGAGCGTCTCGAAGGCGCCGTAGCCGAGTTCGTTGTACGCACCGACGACCGCGTTGGAACCCTCGCCGACCGCCCCGAACAGCGCGCTGCCGCCGAAGGTGGACAGCCAGAGCGTCGAGAACAGCGACGGGAGGAACAGGACGCCGAGAACGAACTCCCGGACCGTCCGGCCCTTCGAGATCCGCGCGATGAACATCCCGACGAACGGCGACCACGAGATCCACCAGCCCCAGTAGAACACTGTCCAAGCGGTGATGGTTCCCCCGCCGGCGCCGACCGCGCCACGGAAGAAGCCGAGTTCGCCGATGTTACCGAAGTACGTTCCAAGGCCGTCGAGCCACGTGCCGAAGATGAACACGGTCGGTCCGGCGATCAGCAGGAAGCCCATCAGCCCGAGCATGAGATAGAGGTTCACTGTGCTCAGGCGCTTGACACCGCCGTCGAGTCCGGCCGCTACCGACAGCGTCGCGATGCCGGTGATGACGGCAATGAGCGCGATCTGCGAGACCGTGTTGTTGGGGAAACTCCCCAGCACGCCAAGGATCTCAACGCTCGTGTACTGGAGTCCACGGTTCACCTGTGCGATCCCCAGTCCGAGCGACGTCGCCAGACCGAACAGCGTCGCGAAGACGGTCACGAGGTCGATCACGTGACCCGGCCACCCGTAGATCCGGTCACCCAGGAGCGGCCAGAAGATCGACCGGAACGTCAGCGGCAGTCCGCGATTGAACGAAAAGAACGCGAGCCCGAGGCCGACCAGTCCGTAGATCGCCCACGGGTGGAAGCCCCAGTGGAAGAAGGTCTGTCCCATCGCTGCGGTCGCCGCTGCACTGGTCCCGGCTTCGGCACTCCAGTATCCGGGGACGCTATTGAAGTAGAAGACGGGTTCGAGAACGCTGAAGAACATCAGGCCGATTCCCATACCGGCACTGAACAGCATCGCCATCCACGAGAAGTCACTGAACTCCTTTTCGGCCTCTACGCCACCGATCTTGATGCTGCCGAACTTCCCGAACGCGAAGTACAGCATCACGATGATGAAGACGTTCACCGAGAGGAGGTAGAACCACCCGAAGTTCTGCCCGATGAAGTCGAAAAGCCAGCTGTACGCAGCCGCCGCACTGTCGCCGAGAAGGATCGTGACCGCGATGAACAGCGCGATGACCGCGAGCGCAACCGGGAATACCACCGGATGGATATCGAACCCGAACTTCTGGATGTTCGTATCCCCCGGTTCGCGGTCGGAGTCCGGGTGGAACAGTTCCACCTGGAGCCCGTCGGACATCTCGCCCGTACTATCACTATCTGACATACGCTACCCCCGTATCACCGAGTCGGTGATGATTGGCTATCATTATTCGATGTCGGTTTGCGCCTGATCTCTCAGCACGCTCTGCCGCTCGACTGCACCGCATGGTTGTTCCTCCCGAACGGAGTTTTCCGGTCGTACGCCGTGTCAACGGATCACTCCATGGTGGGATGCTATGCTACCTCATAGTTCAGCAACTGTTCTATCGATATAAAGGTTGGGCAGTACTGGCAGGGACGATACCAGTGTGTGTGCTTTCGCGTGATGGAGTCCCGTCGCACGCGGCCACGCCTCGCGTGAGCGCACATCGTAGATGAATAAACTCGCGTGCTCCGGCCGAATTCATAAACGACCTACCCCGGCGGGTCCAGTCTGTGCCGGCGGCTGAGCGGATCACGCTGTGCGCGCCGTTCAGCGGCTGGCAATACACAACGTGACAAATTGGTTTCGTGTTGTGTTTGCGACCCACCCGGACAACGTCGGATACGGTTCGATGCTCACCGGACCGTCCGCCGTAGGTTTATACTGTCCGCCCCGTCCATGCGTGTATGCAAAACCTGCTCGCAACCGTCGCCGTCGGGGTCGTCCTCGTGCTCTTCGGCGTCGCGCTCTACTGGATGTCGATCGGGGACTACACCGCTGCCGGACTCTGCTTTCTGAGCGCCAGTATCGTGATCTACTACCGGGAGAACAGACTCGTCGGCAGCTGACTGCACCGCCGTTGCCTGTGGCTCCGATACGGTACCGGATTGCCGACCATCGCCGGACGTGAGGGCGGCGACGACCGGTACCCGGCTACGGCGGCTCGCTTCAGACCTCTTCGGCCTTCATCCGTTGGGTAATGACCGGAACACGGGCGGTCCTGACCACCTTCTCGGCGGTGCCGCCGATGAGCGACCCGATGACCCCACGGTACGCCGACCCCATGACGATGGCGTCCATCCCCTCCTCGTCGGCGTAGTCGACGATCTCCTCGCCCACGGAGCCGGTTCTGAACGCCGTTGAACACTCGACACCGTGTTCGCCGGCGACATCACGCAGTTCGGCGAGTATCTCCTCACCGTACTCCCGGTACTGCTCGCGCATCTCCTCCTCGTCGTCGCGGATCGATAACGCCCGCGGTGCGCCCGGGAGGTCGATCACGTAAAGGGCGGTGACCTCCGACCCGAGCGCCGCCGCCAGTTCGATCCCGTGGACCGCACCCTTTTCGGACTCCGCGCTCCCGTCGTACGGTATCAGTATCTGGTCGTACATCGGAGTGAACATCACGACCCGTTCACAAATAACTTTCCGCGATACCGGGATCGCGTAGCAGTGGGAGTGAACCCGGTGAAAACGGGGGTGTGAGCCGCTCGAACGCGCGGCCTCGACCCGCCGGTGGGCATCGGCCGGTGACCCGGCACCCGAACACGGCCGCGTCTGGACGTATCGATGACGAAACGCCCCGAGTGCGCCGCTTCAGTCCGCTTGGCCGGCCGACCGCCGGTGGCTTCGACACCGTAACCGGGCTATCTCGCCTGCGTCACGTCCGCGACATCGTAGCCGTGCTGCTCGATCGCGTCGACGATCGATGCCGCGTGTTCGGCACCGCTGGTCTCGACGGTGAACACCAGGTACGCGTCGCCGACCTCCAGGTTCTCGACCGCGCGGTCGTGGCGGACGTCGAAGATGTTGGCCCCCTGTTCGGCGATGATTCCGGAGAGCGTCGACATCTGCCCCGGGCGGTCGTCGATGTGAACCCGGAGCTGGATCCGTTGTTTCCGCTGGGTCAGCGCGTGGACGAGGACGGTCTGGAGCTGGGTCATATCCAGGTTCCCGCCGCAGAGCAGCGGCATCACCCGCTCGCCCGACACGTCGAGGTCGTCGCTGAGCAGCGCCGCGACCGACGCGGCACCGGCACCCTCGACGACCTGCTTTGCGCGCTCCATCAGGAGCAGAATCGCGCGGGCGATCTGGGTGTCGGAGACGGTCACCACCTCGTCGACGTTGGCCTGGATGATCCGGAGTGTCGCCTCCGAGATCCCCCCGGTCGCGATCCCGTCGGCGATGGTGTCGACCGAATCGAGGGTGACCGGCATCCCCTTGTCGAGGCTCTCGTGAACCGTCTCCGCGCCGGTGGCCTGCACGCCCACCACGCGGGTGTCCGGCGAGAGGTGCTTGATCGCGGTGGAAACCCCGCTTATCAGGCCGCCGCCGCCGATCGGCACGATCACGGTGTCGGCGTCCGGGCAGTCGTGATACATCTCGGCGCCGAGAGTCCCCTGTCCGGCGATGATATCGGCGTCGTCGTACGCGTGAACGAACGCGGCGTCGGTGTCCTCGACCGCGGACTGGGCGTGGGCCATCGTCTCCTGGAAGTCCTTCCCGACGAGTTCCACCGTCGCGCCGTACCCGCGGGTCGCGTCGACCTTCGTCTGCGGGGCGTCCTCGGGCATGTAGATCGTGGAGTCGGCGCCGCATTTCGTGGCCGCCAAGGCGACACCCTGGGCGTGGTTGCCCGCACTGGCCGCGATGAACTCCTCGGTCCCGTCGGCGACGTCCTGGCTGATCTTGTTGTACGCCCCGCGGGTCTTGAACGACCCCGTCCACTGGAGGTGCTCCATCTTCAGGTACACCTCCGCGTCGACGAAGTTGCCGAGCGACGTGCTCCGCTCAACGGGGGTTTGCTTCACGACGGAGTCGTCGTCGAGCCGTTCCCGCGCCCGCTCGATGTCGACGTAGCTGACCGGTAGCTGGTGGGATCCCGCGGCGTCGGGGTCGTTCTCGGACCCGGATCCGGACCCGGACTCGGGCTCGGACGTCGTCATCGTACCTTCGACCCCCTCACCGGATGATCCTGTCGCGGCCGGGGTCGAACAGCGGTTCGTCGCGGACGGTGGCGTTGTAGAGGTCACCCTCACACCGCACCTGAACGCTGGTCCCGGCGTCGGCGTGCTCGACCGGGAGGTACGTGTACGCGATC
Organism: uncultured Halobellus sp.; assembly: GCA_964504395.1. Taxonomy (GTDB): domain Archaea; phylum Halobacteriota; class Halobacteria; order Halobacteriales; family Haloferacaceae; genus Haloquadratum. The sequence goes on from CAZDEJ010000057.1 coordinate 11,330, forward strand.
GACTCGCCGATCGAATACCCGAAGTCCGCCGCCTGGACGTATCCCTGGGCCTCGCCGTCGACGAGGACCGGGCAGCCCGTCCGGAGGATGTCGGTCGAGTCGTCCAGTATGATCGGGGTGGCTTCGGAGTCGATCCCCTCGGCCGTCGCGGCCTCTATCGCCTCCTTGCCGATGAAGTCGGTGTCGAGGTCGACCGCGAACGGCAGGCCGGCCTCGTAGGGGTTGACATCGGTGTCGATGTCGGTGCCGTACAGCCGGTACCCCTTCTCGAGCCGCATCGACTCCAGGGCGCCGCCGCCCATCGGCCGGACATCGAGGTCATCGCCGGCCTCGGAGAGGGCGTCCCAGAGCCGCCGACCGTACTCGACAGGGGCCCACAGCTCCCAGCCGAGTTCGCCGACGTACGACACCCGCAGCGCCGTCACGGGCACCTCGTCGACGTAGATCTGTTTTGCGGTGAAGTACGGGAACGCGCTGTTGGAGATGTCGGCGTCGGTACACCGCTGGAGGAGGAGCCGGGACTCCGGCCCCCACAGTCCGATGGTGGACTTACCACCCTCCTGGATCTGCACCGACACGGTGTCGGGGGCGTGGTCCTCCAGCCACCCGCCGTGGATCCCCGGCGACGATCCGCCGCCGGTGGTGAGCATATACCGGTCGTCGGCCAGCCGGACCACGGTGATGTCGCCGAGGATCCCGCCGCCCTCGTTCAGCAGCAGCGAGTAGCGCACCTTCCCGACCGCGCTGTCGACGTCGTTGCTACACACTCGCTGGAGGAACTCCGTCGCGTCCGGGCCCTCCACCATGATCGAACTGAACGACGTCATGTCGAACATCGACACCGCGTCGCGGGTGTGGAGGTGTTCGGCGGCTTCGATCGGTGAGCGGTTGATCCCGGTCCACCCGTCCTGCTCGGGAATCAACTCGTCGTACTCGTCGACGAGGTCCCGGTTCGAGTCGTACCACTGTGGGACCTCCCACCCGCCGGACTGGTAGAACTCCGCGCCCAGATCCTGCTGTCGGTCGTAGAAGGGGCTGGTGCGGAGTGTGCGGTGCTCGCTCGGCTGCCACCGCGGTTCGACGATGCTGTAGACCTGCTGGTATCGCTTTGCGCCCTTGTCGACGAAGTACTCCTTCTCGCCGGCGTGGGGCTCGAACCGGCGGACGTGGATGCCGCTGGTGTCGACACGCCCGGACGGCAGCCGGGGAGTGCCGTTCTCCATCCACTCGGCGAGGATGCGGCCGTAGCCGCCGGAGTGAGTCCACCAGATCGCGAGCGCACTCCAGAGGCCATCGACCGACGCGGTCGGCCCGATTGCGGGCATCCCGTCCGGGGTGAAGACGAAGATCCCGTTCTCGGTGGCCATGTAGTTCTTGTCCTCGGTCGCGGGCAGGAGTTCGTCGAACGCCTGCTTCGCCGACTTCTCGCGGGTCTTGTGGGTCGGCTGTTCCCAGTGTTTCTTCGTGAAGCCGCGGACCGACGCCTGGTGTTCCTCGGTGTTCGTCCCCATGTCGTCGGGGTCGACCGAGAGCGTCTCGTGGTTGTACGACCCGAGTCCGAGGCAGTCACCGTGGTTCCGGAAGTACAGCGAGTTGTCCTGGTCGCGGCCGACCGGTTGTGTCGGGCCCTGGCTCATCGTCTCCGCGATCTCCCGCTTGCCGGGCACGTCCAGCCCGGTCGTGTTGTCCCCGATCGAGGAGTCGACGTCCGCGAACTCCTCCATCGGCTCGGTCACGACGTACTGGTGTTCGACCGGCGCGATCGGGAGGTCCAGCCCCGCCATCCGTGCGGTCTGGTACCCCCAGTTGTTGGTGGCCATCACGCACCGGTCGCACTCGATGGTGCCGCGGTCGGTCTCGACGGCGGTGACCTGTCCGCCCGCGACGTCGAGGTCGGTCACCTCGGTGTTGCCGTAGAACTCGGCGGCGTCGGCGTTGGCGATGTACCACTGCAGTGCGGAGATGCCGTCGACCCGGCCGTCGGACGGGGAGTAGTACCCGCCCAGGATCTCGTCTTCGTTCACCAGCGGGAGGTAGTCGGTGACCTCCTCGGGCGAGAGGAGTTGTGGATCCGGGAGGCCGTACGACTCCGCCCACTCGACGCGCCGTCGGAGGAAGTCCATCCGGTCCTCGCTGCGGGCGAGTTCGATCCCGCCGACCTCGTCGTAGACGCCGGCGTCGGAGAGGAGCCGGCTCGTGTAGTACGCCGTTTTGGTCTGGATCTTCGAGGGGGAGGTCTGGAACATGATCCCCGGGGCGTGGACCGACGACCCGCCGGTGAC
>CAZDEJ010000058.1:0-13419 GCA_964504395.1 uncultured Halobellus sp.
AATGGTCTTCTATCGGTCGCCCAGCTTCTAGAGGAGCCACGGCTGGCGCGCCTCTACACGTTCGTACTTCGGGAAGGTGAAGTCACGATTGACGATATTACCAGCAAGTTGGAGATGCCGCGGACGACCGCGTACTCGGATACGGGTACGCTTGTTGAGCTCGGTGTCCTGACTCGGGACGACGACCAGAAGACGCACACCTACTCGGCGGTCCCGATTACGCTCACGGCGACTCTCGATGACGACGAGTACACCGTCACCCCTACGCTCGTTGCTGCGTTCGGTCGTTCCCCTCACGACCAGGATCTCGACCTCCTCATTGAGAAGTATGGGCTCGGGAAGTTGGCTGCCGCGCTCACCTACGCGATCCCATACACGAACGGGGAAATGTCGGAGCGTGTTGCTGCCCGTGAACTTGACCTTCAGTACGCGTTCGGCGTCGCCGTGCTACAGGCGCTCCGGGACGTAGTCCGTGATATGGAATCGGTAGACCCGTACTTCGGGGACATTCAGGACGCCCGCGAACACCCACCAGCGACGGAGGAGTGATGGATGGCCGACGAGAGCGTGCCGTTCGACGACGTCGATGAGGCTGTTACGTGGATTGCGGATTCCGGGCTGTTCATCGCCTGCGGCCGCCAGCAGAACAACAAGTACACTGCTCTCGAACGATTCGCGCGCCGGAACGACATCACGTTCGTGATTCCACAGCGCGTCTACGACGAACTTGGCGGCGCACCTGACCGCAGTACGCCTGGGCAGACGCCGATCAACAGCGCCATCGACGCTGGGTGGGTAACGGTCGCCGACGAACCAGATTATACGGACAGCACGGTGTCGCGGGTGATGGACGATGTCCGGTCATACATCGCTACCTCCTCGAACCGTGACGAAGATCAGATCGAGAAAGCGGATACTGCACTCGGGGCCGTTGCCGTCGAACGCTTGAGCAACAATGATGCGGAGTTCGTCGTCGTCGTGACGACAGATACCGATGCAGGGAAAGGTGTCGTCGCTGCACTCACAGCGAATGGCTTCGAAGATCGCATCCAATTCAAAGATGGATTCGAGTTAATTGACGAGATCGTTTGACCTCCAGGGCAGCGGAGTAGTGCTGCCCGTTAGAGGTTATCCAGGTACTCTCGCCGTTGCTCCATCTTTTCACGCTTTGTCCGGCGGTCGTAGTGCTGTTCCAACACGGCCTTCGAGACATTCGCCCGGTCCGATACGGCGTTCTCGGGAATCTCGCTGTTGAGCGAGTGCGCGACGCTCCCACGACGAATCGCGTGTGGGCTCACACTCGACGGACAACTGAACGCAGCGTCTCGATCAGTCGCCTCACATTCCTCGGGGTCGTGGTCGTGTGGACACTCGTCACCGTATTCACACGGCCGAGTTGCCCGATAACAGTATCCTCGAAGCGTGGTTCGGTGTGCCCGACCTTGGCACGACGCGAGTAACGGCTTGCGTCCCTGGTCGTCCGTTACCTCCGGGCGGTTGTCGGCGACCCAGCCATCGAGGAGTTCACGGAGCTAATCAGACAGCGCCACGATTCGCTCCCCGTCTTCCGTGTTCTTGATCGCCGTTCTCTTGACCCGGACGGTGACACACGTCGAGGTACTGCTCGTCCGGGCGGTAGTCGTCGAGATCCACGTGTGTGGCTCCAACAGATCACGGCACGCTAACGGGTAGGTCGGGAGTTGGTTATATTCCTCAACGTCGCGGTGACGCTCGGTCGCATCGTAGTCGATCACACGCGGACTTCGGGTGATCGCCGAAACGCCGGGGACCGACGTAGCGAGAGTCCATCACGCGCCGGGACCGGCAGTGCTAGCTTTCGGCGGGCGCGGCTGCTGGCTCGGTGTCGTCGTATTTGCTCTCGAACTCCTGGATGAGTTGCCCCATCTTCGCGTACCAGTCGTTGAGCATCCGCTGCATGTCGTCGGCGATCTGGGACGGATCCGTCGGCGAGTAGACGTGGTAGTAGCCGCCTTGGTCGTAGTTGACTTGATTCTTCTCGATAAATCCGGCCTGTAGCAGCCGTTGTACGGCTCGGTAGGCGGTCGACCGCTCGCGGTCAACGGTCTCGGCGATCTCGTCGACTGTCAGCGGTCCGTCGGACGCAACGAGCGCCCGGAAACACTCCTTGTCGAGCTCCTTGAGCCCGTGAAAGCACTCCAGCAACCCCTCACACGCCATGTCCCGACGGAGCTGTTCGGACATCGAATCTGGCATTGATCTCACTAACACGCAGGCGGTGAACTGTGATAAGATTTTTGTACATACTGCACAATTTCGTGCCGATGTCGCGGTGGCTCGGGCGGGCACAGCACCCGGACCCGAGACCGGATCGACACCTGCTCGTGTGGCAACTCCGGGGCGAGAGCGGAAGCGAACGCCTATGCGCCTCCGGACTCACGCCGCTCGGCGAGGGCCTGATCGCTTCGACTCCAACCCGCTGCTGCTCCCGTGATCGCAATCGCGCACCGAACCACGGTCGCACCCGGCGAGTGTCGGACACGACTCCGTGGAGGCGCCTGCGGCGAAACGCGAACCGTACCCGATGCCGGTCGTCACGTCAAACGCCGCCGTGGGCCCCGGTAGAGGCGAACTCCCCGAAGTCGCAGCAGCTGATCCGGGACGTGTGGACGATGGCGACAGTTGTGCGTCCGGGGGCGCTTCTCCCGGTCGCATACGAGCGGGAGACGCCCACAACAGGGCGGTGATCCGACGGTCAGGCGACCCGACGCCGCGCCTCGACGCGACCGCGGTGTCTGCGGGGTGCTACCGGTCGACCCGGGACTGCCACGCCACCGGAAGCCGCGCGTAAGTGATCGCGTTGTCGACGAGCGCGTCCACCGGGACGCACTCGCCGGGCGCGCGGGCGGTGTCGGTTCCGAACGCGAACTCGACGGTCGGTCGCGACCACGACCGTCACGATCGGACGGGCCCGGTCCTGTCGAGTGCCGCCTACGGCAGTGTGACGTCGACGCCGCTCTCGTCACTTGCGGCTTTCACCGTGTTCCACAGGAGCATCGCGCGCGTCATCGGCCCCACGCCGCCCGGAACCGGGGTGATCGCGCTGGCTTTCTCCTTCGCGCTCTCGAAGTCGACGTCGCCGACGAGTTCCGAGCCCTCGTCGGTCTCGATCCGGTTGATCCCAACGTCGATCACGACCGTGTCCTCGGAAAGCATCTCGCCGGTGATCATCCCGGGGACGCCCGCGGCGGCAACCACGATGTCGGCGCCGCGGAGTTTCGCCTCGAGACCGTCGGTTCGGGAGTGACACACGGTCGTGGTGGCGTTTCCCTGTCCGGTCTTCTGGATCAGGAGGTTCGCCATCGGCTTGCCCACGATGTTCGACCGGCCGACCACGACCGCGTCGGCACCCTCGGTTTCGACGCCGGCAGCGGCGAGCAGTTTCTGGACGCCGTGGGGGGTACAGGGCTTGTATCGCGCGTTCCCCGCGACGAGCCGCCCCACGTTCTCGGGGTGGAAGCCGTCGACATCCTTCGCGGGGTCGATCCGTCGAAGGACCTCCCGCTCGTCGACGTGGTCGGGCAGCGGCATCTGGACTAGGATGCCGTGGACGTCGGGGTCGGCGTTGAGCTCGTCGACGGTATCGAACAGCTCCGCGGCGGGTGTTTCGGGGTCGAGCTCGATGTCCCGGGTGGCGATCCCGACCTCCTCGCAGTCCTTGTGCTTCATCGAGACGTACGTCTGGCTCGCGGGGTCGTTGTTCATCAGCACGGTCGCGAGACGCGGGGTCGTCCCCGACTGTGTCAGGTTTTCGATCCCCGCTACGAGCCCGTTTCTGATGTCCTGGGCGACCTCGTTGCCGTCGATAATCTCCGTCATACCTCTACGGTGGCGGTCCCGCACTTCAAAGCTGCTGGTTCACTCCTCAGGGGATTCATAACCCCGACGACGACCGCGACGGAGCCACCCTACGCCACTCGCCAGGCTACCCCACCAACTCCGCGACGACCGCGGCCAACCGCTCCGGTGCTGCGGTCCGGAGCCGTTCGTCACCGAGCTGAAGCCGGAGGCGCGGGCGTCCGACGTCGATCGGGACTTTCTCCGTTTCGATCGCGCCGCACTCTTCGAGCTCGGTCTTCGTTCGCGAGAACGTTGCCTTGCTGGCGATTCCGACGTCCTCGCCCCACCTCGAGACGTCGTACAGGAGCACGTCGTTCCGGGCCGCCACCAGCAGGCTGACAACGACCGCGTCGAGGTTCGGGCCGTCGTCGGCCTCGAGCGACTCGAAGACGGCATCGAAGTCCGACTGCACCGCCTCGCCGAGTTCCGAGTGCAGCGACGACCGGATCGTAGACAGCCCCGGCGTGCGGAGCCTGAAGGGGTCGGCCGCGTCGAACCGCGCCCGGTGCGTCTCGGCCGCGGCCCCGACGAAGCCGTCGTCGTCCGTCGTGAGTCCGGCAGCCTGCCCCGCAACGTCGACGACGGCGACGACGCGTTCGTCGGTGAGCACGAGGGCGTTACCGGCCTCGACCGACCCTACTCGGAGTTCGATCGCGCCGTGATCGACCAACTCCGCGGCGACGGTTGCGGTCGTGAACTCGTCCGCCACCGACTTCAGCGCTCCCCGGCCGGCGAGCACGCCGACCGGCTCCGATCGGTCGGCGCTGACCCCGGTTTCGATCAGCGCTCGAAGCATCGCGGGTGTCGGATCGACCACGTACGCCGTGCCGGTTCCCGACTCGAGGGCCAACGCGATGACGGTCCCGAGATCGGACCCGAGCACGTTCGTTTCGGAAGACATGCCATACAATACTCTATAGCAAACACTTAATTTTACCTCAATAGTCTCTGCATATTCCGCGGATTTTTCACCCCGCCAACCGAGTTCGAAGCCGTGACTCACGAGATCAGGATCGTCGGCGAGGGGCCCGCGGCAACCGCCGCGGCGGCCGCCTTCGACGACATCGATGCGGCGCTCACGGACGCGGAGCGGCCGGCGGTATCGGTGGTGGTTGTCCCCGCCGGCAGCGGGGTGGATGTTCTCGACGGCACTCACGGACGCGTCGCCCTCGTCGAAATCGGCGGCGTAGGCGGCCACCCGATCGACGACCTCGACGCCGCCGTCTCCGTATTCGGAAGCGACGGTCCGCGGTTTGCCGACCTCCGACGACGGGTCGCCGCCACCACCGACGCCGACGACTCCCCGTCCGGGGATCGCAGTGCGGTCCGGTTCGCCGGCGCGGTTGCGGGGCGGCGTGCGGTCGCGCTGCTGAGCGGCGACCGGGGCGTTGCCGGTACCGTCGTCGAAGTCGCCGGCGCCGGAGTGCTCGCGGAACGGCGGCTCCTCCCGGTTCCCACCCCCGAGGAGCGCGACCGGACGGTGCGTCGCGACCACCGCGACGTCGCGGTTGACGACGCCCTACCCCGTGCGGAGCGGGCGCTCGACGAGCGGATCGGCCCGATCGAGCAGGTCGGCGAGCGGGAGTCGTTTCCCGCTCCGTACTACCTCGCCGGAGTCGCCGACACCCGCGGGTTCAGTGACGCCCGTGCCGCGGGGTTCGCTGCGGGCGTCGACCACGACTGGGACCGTGCGTTCATGAAGGCCCTCGGTGAAGGCCTGGAGCGGTACTGTGCGGGCGTCTACCGCCAGTCGGAGTTCGCCGATGCTCCCGCGCGAACCCGTTCGAACCCGGTCCCGCCGTCGCGGTTCGTCCGCCCGGACGGGCGGGAGCCCCCGACTGCTGACACCCAGATCCCGTGGGTCTCGGGAACCGACCTCGCGACGGGTGAGTCGGCGTCGCTTCCGGCAGCGTTCGTCCACTACCCGCCGCCGACCGAGGCGCACAAACCGGCGATCACGACCGGGTTGGGATTGGGGAACTCGGGAGCCGAGGCGCTCCTCTCGGGGCTGTACGAGGTCGTCGAGCGGGACGCGACGATGCTCGCGTGGTACTCGTCGTTCGAGCCGCTGGGACTCGGTCTCTCGGACGACGGGTACGACACGCTCCGACGGCGTGCCCGCGCCGAGGAGTTGTCGGTCACGACGTTGTTGGTCACCCAAGACATCGACGTTCCGGTCGTCGCCGCCGCGGTCCACCGGGCGGACGAGTGGCCCCGGTTCGCCGCGGGGTCGGCGGCGTCGTTGGAGCCCGCCGCCGCGGCCAGGTCGGCACTCGCGGAGGCGCTCCAGAACTGGATGGAGCTCCGGGCGATGGGACCGGAGGCGGCGGCCGAGGAAGGTGGCGCCGTCGCCGATTACGCCGCGGATCCGACGCCCGCGGCGGAGTTTCTCGATCCCGACACGACGGTGCCGGCGCACAGTGTCGGTCCCGCGTCGCCGCCGACCGGGCGGGCCGAACTCGACGCGATTGTCGACCGCGTCACCGATGCGGGACTCGACGCTTACGCCGCCCGCACGACGACGCGGGATGTCGCCTCGCTGGGGTTCGAGGCCGTCCGCGTACTGGTGCCGGCGGCGCAGCCGCTCTTCCAGGACGATCCGTTCTTCGGGGACCGCGCCCGGACCGTCCCCCGGGAGCTCGGGTTCGAACCGGACCTCGACCGCGCGTACCACCCGTTTCCGTGATCGCCATGCGGCGACCCGGCCGAGGGGGGCTGGTTGGCTGACAGCCGACACGACCGACGGCCCGCGCGACGACGTGTCGGACACCCGCGGCCCGTCGCGCGGCTCACTGCGGGGTGATGCCGGGAGTGGTCGCGCCCCGTTATAAGAAGGTTCGCGCGCGGTCGACCCGTACTGTTGGCGATACCGACGTGACGATGCTCGATACCCCGGGGTATCGAAATCCGTCACGTGACTACGGCCGGCAGTATCAGACCCCGAACGTCGCCCGGAGCATGTCCCGCGTCCCGGGCCCGAGTCCGACCGCGAGTACGGCCACGAGGAGCAACATCGTATACCGCGGGCTCTCCTCGAAGATCTCCTCCTCGAAGACCCAGAGCACGAACGTCGCGGCCACGAGCTTCACGATGAGGAACGGCCAGGTATCGCCCGTGACCGCGAGGACCGACGACGGCAGCGTTGCAGCGGTCGCGTCGACGACGAACTGGTTCACGGGGTGTTTCGGGACGAGGTTCGGACCGGCGCCGATGGCGGTCATCCAATCGAGCCCGACCACGTTCGCGACCCCGTCGACCGCGTGGCCCCACAGGATCACGAGTCCGATCGCGCCGGTGCCGGCGTTCACCTCCGGCGCGAACCGCTGGATGAGCGCCCAGTTTATGCTTGCCGCCGCGGTTGCGCCGACGAGCACGGCACCCAGGACCTGCGGGTAGAACTCAACGCCGTCCGCGCCGGCGACCCGGAGCGACGCGAGATAGCCGAGCGTGGCGAGCAGGAGCGCGATTCCAACCCCGAACAGCGGACGGGCGTATCGATCCACAACGTTCGCCCGCTCGGCTGCGACGGCTGCGACGACGGCACCCAGCGTGAGCGCGAACACGGTGACGTAGATGATCGGACTGATCAGCAGCGCGTTCAGCGGGTAGCTGATCAGAGCCTCCGCGGCGGGAACGGCATCGTTCGCGTCCTCGACGACGCGGAGCGCCCCGCCGAGGAAGACGAACGGCAGTAGGGCGTAGAAGAACTCCCGGTCGGTCCCCAGGTCCAACCGGCGGAGGAGAAACACCACGCCCGCGAGCGCGACGAGTAACGTGATCATGTATCCGACCTCCGAGACCAGCGTGTACCCGGGGTATGCCACCGGCTCGGCCGCGTTCGCGCACGCGCCGGTGTCGTAGATGTATTCGACTGTACTCCCCGGCCGGATCGCACAGACCGCGGAGTTGGCGTCCGCCTGCACCGGCCCCCAGAAGTAGTGCCAGATGAACCCGTCGTAGACGGTTTCGGGGGCCGCAACCACCCCGGCGACGATCGCCACCAGGGCGGCTGTCACCCCGCCGGCCCAGAGGCGCTCCAAGGGCACGTCGACGCGGTCCGTGAGTGTCGACATACCTGAATTCCCGACGTCAGCCGTGTTGAGGATTCCGGTCTCCGGCGCGGCGCGTACACGCCCGCGGCCTACCCGTCGGCCCGGATCTCCCGTGCGGCGGCGAGCACCGAGTCGTGGATCCGCCCGTTCGACGCGACGAGTCCCACGGCGTCGTGTCGCCACCGGTCGCCCGCGAGGTCGGTCACGGCCCCGCCCGCCGCCCGCACCATCGCAACGCCCGCGAGGGTGTCCCAGGGGTGCGCCCGGATGTCGGTCACGACGCCGTCGAGCGACCCCTCCGCGACGCCCGCGAGTTCGGCCTGTGCACACCCGACCCGGCGAAGGTCGCCGAACCGCTCGACGACCGCGCGACACGCCCGGTCGTACCGCTCCCGGGCGTCGAAGTCCCACCACATCGTCGGCGTGACGGCGCAAGCCGCCGGATCGTTGCGGTCCGAGACGGTCACCGGTTCGCCGTTGCGGTAGGTCCGGTCGCCGTCGGTCCAGTAGGTATCGCCGAGTGCGGGCATGTTCGTCACGCCCGCGACCGGGTCCCCGTCGCGGACCGCGGCGACGGCCGTCCCCCACAACCGGGAGCCGCGGACGTAGTTGTTCGTCCCGTCGATCGGGTCGATCACCCACGCAGGACCGGCGTCGGGCACCCGTTTTGTCGTCCCTTCCTCCTCGCCGACAACCGTGTCGTCGGGGTAGACATCCGAGAGCACGTCGATCACGGCCGCCTGCGCGTCACGGTCCGCTGCGGTCACGACGTCCGTCTTCTCGCCTTTCCGCTCGACGTCGATGCCGGTCCGGAACCGCTCGGCGGCGACCGCGGCCCCCGCTTCGGCCGCCCGTCGCGCCACAGACACCCGCTCGTCGTCGGTCATACGAACTACTGCGCCCGCCGACCATCTAAACACCGGGGTGTCCCGACGCGCGGCCTCGGGTGTCCGCTCGTGGCCACGGAGTAATTAACTCGATTTCGAGTCGGAGTACACTTTAGTGGGAAGCGTGCGGTGTCTTGGGCATGCACCCAGCAGACGCGGCAGAGCAGCTCCGGTACGCGGTGGCCGCGCGGACCAACTCCGCAGAGTACGAACTCGACCACTGGGAGGCGCACGCCTACGAGGACGTCTTCGCCGACGTCACCGACCGCGGCGACCTCTCGGACGTCATGAACGTGGTCGAAGCCATCGGTGAGCGCTCCGCGGAGGGACGCCCCCCGACGTCGGTCGAGGCTCGACGGCTCGCCGACCGGATCCTCTCGCCCGGCGGCCGGCCGCTCGCCGACGGCGGCAGCGACTGATCGGCCCGGAGTGCCTGCCGCGTCGCGCGCAGTCTCCCGCCGTGTGTCGCCGGCCGACACTCCCCGCATCACTCCGCCGGCCGCAGGTGCTCGCAGTCGCCCGCGTGGACCACGCGCTCGCCGCCGTCGGTTTCGACAACCAGACTCCCCGGGAGCCGGACGTCGACCGCCCGACCCACCACGGTCTCCCTGTGGGTTTCGACCCTGACACGCCGGCCGAGCGTACTCGCGTGGTCGCGCCACGCGTCGAGCGTGTCCCGGAGGTCGGTACCGTCGCCGGTCAGACCGTGGAACTCAGCGAAGACCCCCTGGAGGAACGTCCGGCGGTCGACGTCGCCGACCTCCGCCCGGAGGCTGGTCGCCCCCGACGGGAGGTCGTCGCGGTCGACGTTGGCGTTCACCCCGATCCCGATCACCAGCCACGACACGCGGTCGGCCTCGCCCTCCATCTCGGTCAGGATCCCGGCGAGTTTCCGTTCGCCGTCGGCGCCAGCCACAAGCACGTCGTTGGGCCACTTGATCGTCGCGTCGACGCCCGCCTCGCGTGCCGCGCGGGTCACCGCAACCGCCGCCGCGAGGGTGTACGTCGGGACCGCCGCGGGGGGCCGCTCGGGCCGGAGGACGAGGCTCGCCCACACCCCGCCGGCGGGCGCGGTCCACTCCCGGTCCAGCCGTCCCCGACTGCCGGTCTGTTCGTCCGCAACGACGGCCACGTCGGCGGCTCCCGCCTCGGCGCGCTCGCGGGCGCGGTCGTTCGTGCTCGCGACTCGGTCGTGGTACTCGATCTCGTACGGCGCGTCGAGCCCGAACGCCAGGGCCGAGCCCCCGTACGCCGGCACCTCGCGTACCCGGTAGCCGTCGTCACCGGCCTCGATCCCGAAGCCCTCCCCGCGGAGGGCGTCGACCTGCTTCCAGACGGCCGCCCGGGAGACCCCCAGACGCTCCGCTAGGGTCGGGCCGTCGACCGGGCCGTCCTCGAGGGCCGAGAGCAGGGCCTCGCGGGTCGTGGTCACCTCCCGGTCACTCCAGGACGATCAAGGTCTCGTCCATATCCACGCTGTCGCCCGCGGCGACGAGTACCTCGGCCACGGTTCCGCCGCGCTCGGCCACGACGTCGTTTTCCATCTTCATCGCCTCCAGCACGCAGACCACGTCGCCGCCGGCGACCTCCTCGCCCGCAGTGACCGCAACCGACAGGATCGTCCCCTGCATCTCCGCGGTGATCCGCTCGCCGTCGCCCTCGACATCGGCTGCGTCGTCCCCGCCGCCCGCCTCGTCGGGCCGCGAACGAGTCGGGCGGGCGCTCCCGCCGGAGCCGTCCACGCCTGCGACGTCGACCGCCGGAACCGGGGGCGCGCCGCGTTCCTCGAGGGTGACTTCGAACCGCTTGTTGTTGACCTCGACCGTGAACTCCCGTTCTGTCGACTCGTCGGCGTCCTCGATCTTCCCGTCGGACGTCGCGTGCTCCGCCACCGCACCCCACTTCTCGACCGCGTGGTCGATCCGGCCGCGGTCGAGTTGCTCGTCGAGATACTTCGTCGTGTGCTCGCCCGCGCGGAACGTCCCGTCGGTCACCATCAGCCGGTGGAACGGAACGATGGTCCGCAGCCCGTCGATCTCGAACTCCGAGAGCGCGCGCTCGGCGCGGGCGAGACACTCCTCGCGGTCGCCGGCGTCGACGATCAGTTTCGCGATCATGGAGTCGTAGTCGCCGCCGATCCCGTCGCCCTGCCGGACGGCGTCGTCGACTCGGACCCCGGGACCGCCCGGCGGGTCGTAGGTCTCGAGCGTCCCCGTCGCGGGCGCGAAGTCGTCGGCGGCGTTCTCGGCGTTGATCCGGAACTCGATGGCGTGGCCGTCGATCGACACCGACTCCTGGGTGAAGTCGAGTTCCTCGCCGGCGGCGACCCGGAGTTGCCACTTCACGACGTCGATGCCGGTGACCTCCTCGGTCACGGTGTGTTCGACCTGGATCCGGGTGTTGACCTCCATGAAGTAGAAGTCGGTCTCCTCGCCCCCCTCGACGAGGAACTCCACGGTCCCGGCGTTGGTGTAGCCGGCCTCGCGGACGCCGCGGCGGGCCGCGTCGCCGATCCGCTCGCGGAGGTCGGCATCGAGTGCGGGCGAGGGCGCCTCCTCGATCACCTTCTGGTGGCGGCGCTGGAGCGAACAGTCCCGCTCGCCGAGGTGGCGGACGTTGCCGTGTTCGTCCGCGAGGATCTGAACCTCGACGTGTCGCGGGGCCTTCAGGTACTTCTCGACGTAGACGGAGGCGTTGTCGAAGTACGCCTCCCCCTCGCGTCGTGCGGTCTCGAACTGTGCTTCGACCTCGTCGGCCGACCTGACCACCTTCAGCCCCCGACCGCCGCCGCCGCCCTCGGCCTTGATCGCGACGGGGTAGCCGTACTCCGCGGCGACCTCTTTGACCGCCTCGGCGGACTCGACCGGCTCCGTCGTCCCCGGCACGACCGGCACGTCGGCCTCGGCCATCAGCGAGCGAGCCTTGGTCTTCTCGCCGAGTTGCTCCATCGCGTCGGCGGAGGGGCCGATCCACACCAACTCGCTGTCCTCGACTCTCCGGGCGAACTCGGCGTTCTCCGCGAGGAAGCCGTACCCGGGGTGGACCGCGTCGGCACCGGCGGCGCGCCCGGCTTCGATCACGGCCTCGTGATCCAGATACGAGTCGGCCGCGCGGGCGGGGCCGACGTTGTACGCCTCGTCCGCAAGCCGGACGTGGCCGGCGTGTCTGTCGGCGTCGCTATAGACCGCGACGGTCCCGACGCCCAGATCGCGGCACGCCCGCATCACCCGGACGGCGATCTCCCCCCGGTTGGCCACGAGCACCTTGTTGAACATTACCGACCCTTTCCGCAACGCCGCACGTCTATCTGTCGGTTCCGTACGAACCCCACTTCGACGATCGTCGATTCGGGTCCGGAACTGCCGGGAACCCGACCGGTCGTCGGATGCTGTGTCGTTTCCGGAGTCCCGACTGACCGTTCGTGCGGGACGCTCCGAACCCAAACCGCCTTATGCGTGTGCCTCCCACGCCCATGGTAATGCCAGTACGTGTCGGTATTCTGGGCGCAACGGGGGCTGTCGGACAGCGATTCATCCAACTGCTCGACAGTCATCCCACCTTCGAACTCGCGGCGATGACGGCCTCGGAAGCCAGCGCGGGTAAGACCTACCGTGAGGCCGCCAAATGGCGCGTGGACTCCCCGATCCCCGACGATGTGGCGACGATGACCGTCGAGGAGACCACCCCCTCGGCGGTCCCGGACGACGTCGACCTGCTGTTTTCGTCGCTGCCGTCCGGGGTCGCCGCGGAGGTCGAACCCGCGTTCCTGGAGGCGGGATACGTGGTTTCCTCGAACTCCTCGAACGACCGGATGGCCGCGGACGTGCCCCTCACCATCCCGGAGATCAACCCCGGGCACCTGGACCTGATCGAGGTCCAGCGCGACGCGCGCGGGTGGGACGGCGCCCTCGTAAAGAACCCCAACTGCTCGACGATCACGATGGTGCCGACGCTCGCGGCCCTCGACGAGTTCGGGCTCGAATCGGTCCAGGTGTCGACGCTGCAGGCGGTCTCGGGTGCGGGCTACTCCGGCGTCACCTCGATGGAGATAATCGACAACGCCATCCCCCACATCGGCGGCGAGGAGGCGAAAATGGAGTCCGAATCCCGGAAGTTGCTGGGGGAGTTCGACGGCACCGGCGTCGAACTCCACGGCATGGACGTCGCCGCCTCGTGCAACCGGATCCCAACGCTCGACGGCCACCTCGAGAACGTCTTCGCGGCGACCGCCGAGGACCCATCGCCCGACGAGGCGGCCGCCGCGATGCGGGAGTACTCCGGCGTCGACCTCCCCTCCTCGCCCGCCCGGCTCATCCACGTCTTCGAGGACGTCGAGCGCCCGCAGCCACGGATGGATCGCGGCCGCGGCGGCGGGATGCAGATCTCCGCGGGCGGGCTCCAGGAGACCGCGGACGGCCTGAAGTACAACTGCCTCGCGCACAACACGATCCGCGGCGCGGCCGGCGCGTCGCTGCTCAACGGCGAACTGCTGGTGGAAGAGGGCTGGGTGTAGGTCGTCGCCGGGCCCCCGGCCTGACCTCGTCGACGGCGTCGGCGTCGGCGTCGGCTTCGGAGCCGACATCCCCGCCGGCGTCAGCATC